>JBKEBA010000047.1:0-137873 GCA_047972895.1 Dysgonomonas sp. | reverse complement strand
TGAAATCAGAAGAATTATTGACCTTTAGTAGTCGAACCTATATGACTACTGGGGAATATGGAACTTCTAAGTCAGTACGAATTTGTTATTGGTTCGTCAACGGCGAAATAAAAAGTGCAGCGATTCCATTGGCAGCATTAGCTGTTTCTAAATAACATTACGGTATCAATAGCGGTATCACAGGAAAAGAAAAAGAGTATAACTGATTGATTTTCAGGTATACTCTTTTTGTTATTGTGGGCGTTGACGGATTCGAACCGCCGACCCTCTGCTTGTAAGGCATTTTTATGCTGTTTTCTTTATATTTCTTCAAGTTTCATTTTCAATATAAATAACTAATTATTAGATAATTAATTGTTGCATTAATGTTTTGATTATTGAAATATTTTCATTTATTTTGCATAGTTGTGTGCAAATTGTGTGTACATGAATTTGTGTACACAAATTAAAAAATAGCCTATGGAAAGTTATATTTTGAACGGAATAAATGTTGCTATATTCCTTGATAATAGAAGGGAAAATAAGACAGGAAACTATCCTATTAAGATTCGAATAACATACAAACGCGATCGAAAATATTACTCGACTGGAAAGAGTTTGTGTGTGCAAGATTGGAGTAAATTAGATAAGGCAAAAACTTCTGAACTAATAAATCTCCGTAAAGATTTGCAGATTTCTTTTGAAAAAGTAAAAGAGGCTGTACAATCATTAGAGGAAGAAGGCAACTTCTCTTTCGATAATCTCAATATCCGATTGGGAAAGTGTGCAAGTGATACGCTAAATATGGCTTACCAAAATAAGATTAAAAGTTTGAATGAATCTGGGGCAGTCGGCAATGCCGGAGTGTACTCATGTTCTTATCGGCATTTGGAAGCATACGCTGGAGAGAAAATAGCATTCGATGCCATTACAGTAGATTGGCTAAAGAAATATGAAAAAGTAATGCTTGCAGAAGGTAAGAGTTATACAACGGTTTCTATGTATCTACGCAGTATGCGAGCCATATTTAACGAAGCTAAAAGCATAGGTATGGTAAAAGAAGCGCAATATCCTTTCGGAAAAGGGAAATATGAAATACCAATAGGGAAAGGCAGGAAAATGGCTTTGACGCTCCAGCAAATAAAGCAAATCATTACCTATACAGACGGAACGGAAGCTACTGAGCATTATCGGGACTTATGGTTTTTCTCCTATCTCTGTAACGGAATTAATGTGAACGATTTACTTAAACTCAGGTTTTCCAATATCGACGGTACTGAGATTCACTTCTATCGTTCTAAAACATTGCATACATCAAGAGAGAAAAAGGAAATTGAAGCTTTGATTACTCCCGAAATGAAGCAAATTATTGATAGGTGGGGAAATCCGGATAAAAGTCCGAATAGCTATATCTTTCCTTTTCTTGATGGGTACAATACTCCAATGGAACAAAAGAAACGGACTCAGGATGTAACCCGAAGGATTAATAAACGGCTGAAGATAATCGGAGATAAATTAGGAATTTCCGGAATCAGCACCTACACGGCGAGACATTCGTATGCCAGCGTTTTGAAAAGAAGCGGAGCCAATATCGCTTACATTTCTGAAAGTTTGGGGCATAGTGATTTGAAAACGACCGAAAACTATCTGGCATCATTTGAAAAAGAAGAGAGGGTAAAAAATGCAGCATTTCTTACTAACTTTGGAGATGAATAGCTTGTAAGACCCACCCTATTTGGAAAATATTTTGCGAAACGATATTTATAATGGAAACATTTTTGCAAAATCGTATTAATTCAGTCTTTTAATGGAAGAAATTTTACATCTTTGTGATAGATTTATAAAAAAAGAAATATATGTCGACAGAAATCGATTTTAGCAAAGAAATTATTTTCTCCTCTTCTGATGCTGTAGTCTCGCGCGCAATTAATAAAGCTGAAAAGGAAGGCAAAATAAGAAAAATTGCTCCCCGCATATATGCGACAAATCAGCGAGATTCCGTAGAACATATCATAAGAAGGAACTTCTTTGAAATATTGAAATGGAGATTTCCTGACGCTGTTATCAGCCATAGGAGTGCATCTGAATTGAAGCCGACAGAAACCGGAAATTTCTTTATAACAGGCAGCTATACCAGAAAAATCACAGACTTAAAAGGGATTACTCTAAATGCAATAGAGGGGAAACCTGCTTTGGACTCCGATGTTAATTTAGGAGGAATCTATATATCTTCTGAATGGCGTTGGGTGTTGGAAAATATGCAAACCTCCAAGAAGAAAGGAGGGGAATCTAAAACTTTTCCTATTGAGTATATCGAGGACAAATTAGAGAAAATTATTCTTCGGGAAGGGGAGAATGGAATTAATCAATTTAGAGACAAAGCACGGGAGATTGCAGAACAATTAGAGATGAACACAGAATTTGAACGGCTCAACTCTATAATTTCTGCTTTACTTTCTACTCACGATAGTAAAGTTTTGAGTACTGCATCGGCAAAGGCAAGAGCGGTCGGAATCCCTTTTGATGCCAAACGGGTAGAATTGTTCCAAATTTTATACGATAGACTAAAAGACTATTACTTTCCCGAAAGAACAGATAAAAATACATCGGAAGACTCTTCTCGCCTTTTCTCTTTCTTCGAATCTTACTTTTCCAACTATATTGAGGGAACGAAGTTTACAATTGAAGATGCGAAGAAGATAGTTGACACCGGTATTGCTATTCCTAAAAGGATAAAAGACTCACATGATATATTAGGTACATTCAATATTGTTTCCAATAGCCACGAAATGAGTATTACCCCTACTTCTGAAGATGAGTTAATAGCCATTTTGAAAAGGAGGCATCATTCTATGTTGGCTGAAAGAGCGGAGGATGTTAATGCAGGCGAGTTTAAGACACTGAACAACAGGGCCGGAAATACAGAATTTGTAGACCATACGCTTGTCGAAGGAACTCTAAGGCAAGGATTTAGATTCTATGCAGCATTAAACGACCCAATGGCTAAAGCGATATTTATCATGTTCGTGGTTTCCGAAGTTCATCCGTTCGTTGATGGAAATGGGCGAATTTCTCGAATTATGGGTAATGCCGAGCTTTTCAAAAGCGGTTTGTCAAGAATTATTGTTCCTACCGTCTTTCGCGAAGATTATATTGGTTCGTTAAAAAGATTTACCAATAAGAAAGATCCTGATACTTTTATTCGGGTAATGGATAAGCTCCAACATTTTTCAAATAATATTTTTGGAGAAAACTTCGAAATGCTCAATAGTTATATAAAGAAGACGAATGCTTATAAAGAACCAACAGAGGGGAAATTGAATATTATTGACCGTTCGATACCAGATGTTGAGTTAGATGATATATCGAAAGAATGATTCTGGAAATAATTTTGCATTTATGCTGAAATAATGGAGAATATTTTGCGAAACTCGATAATTTGCCTCTTATAATGGAAAAAACGCATATAATCGTTATCATATGACTACCCTCCAACATCTCCTACCCCTTCTCGAAAGCTACAATTCTCTGCTCAAATACCACATCAAAGCAGAGTCAGAGAATCTGTCCGGTGAAAAAAGAATAGACATACACTTGGAGAATCTTCCCGATTTAGCCGCATTCAGAGAGGATATTCTGCAAAAGTTGGAGAGCCAAGACTATAACGAAGACTTTGTTCGTATCGTTAACCAGCTTTACCAACTCAGCCAGACCAACAGCGATTTAGTGGCAACACACAGCCCTGCCTTTAAACAGTTATGCAAAGAATATCCTTTTGCGACAGGACTGGAAACACTATCCTTCGGTATCTATCAGTTTATCCGAGATGAAATATTCGAAGCAAAAAACGAATACGATAGACCCATTGTTTACAAAGGATTCGAGGATAGATTGACAAGCATAGCCGAATACCGGTTTAATGAAAACCCGTATATCCTGTGGCAAACCTACTATTTCATTCCATCCGTTCTTAATCCTTACCTGAAACAGCGACTCAAAGATATAAAGAACCAATTAAGCCTTATTCCCGAAACGAAGACCCATAGCTTTTTACAGGAGCAGAAGGAAATACACCTGAAAAAAGTTACTAATCTTTCGACCCGATTTTGCGACCGCAATTTTGTTTTCGATTATCTGAAAGAGAATGTCTTGATTGACAGAGAATATATCATTGGCTCCATTTTATCTGATATGCTCGAAAATCTGAATGCTGAGGAATACGCTCAATATATCAAATTTGATTATCCGGCATATACCCGTTTTCAGTGGGAGTTTGAAATGAAAGACTTATCTGACTATCAGAAACTGGAGGCACTGTCCCGATTCGACCATCTTATCCGTTTATTAAACAGTATCTTTCTACTTAAAGAATTGGAGCAGATGCAGCTTGCTACCCCGAACAAGAAAAAGGCTAAGAAAACAGATAAGGTAAGAGATAATGATGAAGATACTCAAATACAAACTGAGGGCGCAGAAGCACCGCAGAACAAAAGTATTCCTGATGAAAAGCTATCTGTAAAACAACCCAAAGCAGACTATTTACTTGATATATCCCTTTTAATAAACGTGTACGAGGAATTTAATGCTGCTTTGTGGGAAGACATGGGGCTACCCGATTTCCTGAATGTGTTCCGCAATACGATTGAGCCTATACCGGATTTTAAAGTCAGAGATGTCAGCCGTTTCTATTTCCTGCTCAAACACCTGTGGAAACACCGGTCTGACACCTCTCTTTACCGCTACGAAAAAGAATGGCTGATTCCATTCCTCGAAACATACAACCTGTCGCATTCTTCCTATTCCAACCAGTTTATAGAAAAAGAAGGGGCATACAATCACCGTGTATTCATCCAGACAGTTGAAAATATATTCAAAAAATCCAAAGCAAGGATGTGAAAATAATCGTATAAATCTATATAATTCACAGAGTCGGTGTTTATTTATCGACTCTGTTTGTCTTTATGCATTGATAGTCAACCGAATATGTTGTGAATAAATAGTCTGTGAATAGCCTGTTTACGCAGATTAATTCATAAACTTCTCATACAAAGCCTACCTAACTTTGCCTGTACACTTAGGTGAGTTAAGCGGGGACGCCCGCAGGTATTCATGTTTAAATTGGTTATTGTATGAATGAGTTTATTTTGACAACCCCCGAACAATTAGATGAGATTGTTCAGAACGCTATTAAAAAAGTTCTTCCCAATAATAAGGAAGATAAACCCCAGAAGATACCGGATGCCTGTTCGGTAGAGCAAGCCCTGTCATTCCTTTTAGAAAACGGCTATAAGCTAAGCAAATCGAAGTTGTATAAGATGACAGCGGACAAACTTCTGCCTTTCCGCTATTTCGGACGCAGGATCATCTTCTCACGATCAGAACTGTTGAAATGGGTAGAACAAGAAACGATTCCCTCTTCCCATGCGAATGAAACGCTTCTGGCCATCGCCGAAAGTGCCCGAAAGAAATCCCGTAAATAAGTATAACCCCTCAAACGAATTTTAGTATGACAAAGAAAATTGATAATGCAGATGAATTAAAGAAATTCAACATTGACGATTTCATAGGTAGTAAGAAATCCCATCCAAATGTTACAGCCAGTGAGCAATATCGACAAGATGTGCTGAATGAACCCAACAATGAAGGAGTAGATACAGAGAATACCGTTACCCCTGAACCTACCGAAAATAATGTGCAGAGCCAGCCGACTAAGAAAACCGTATCAGGCAAGCAGCGTAAAGCGGATTTGCTTGACTATCAGCAAACCTTTCTTTGTGTTCCCAAGATAAGCGACCGCAAAACGGTCTTTATCAGTAATGAGCTTCGGAAGAGTATAGTTAGCATAGTCCGACGATTCGGTACAGAGAAATCGAGTGTTTCGGGTTTTATTGAGAATCTGGTCATCCATCATTTGGAAGAATACAGGGAAGATATCGAAAGTTGGAAAAAGCTGTAAAAAACGATAAGTAAACTTTGCCAAGTATGCAGACCTGTCAGTGTGTAAAACAACCTTTTGCGATGTCAGCGGAGCGAGGTTATGTTTTCATTGCATGAAAACCCTCGCTTTGGCTTTCGCCAAAGGAAAAATTGCTCCCGTTGGTCGGCAATTTAAGAGTCACAGACCTTTCGTTATTGCTTTTATCGGTAAACAAGAATCTAAAAAGTTGAATCAAGACAATCAAAATAAGAAGAAAGGAGGACGACCTAAAAAGAGTTCTACCGTTCGGAAAAGCAAGACCATTGGAGTCTGCTTTTCCGAGCCGGAACTTTATGCCATAAAACACAGGGCAAAGCAGGCAAATCTCCCGGTAAGTATCTATTGTCATGATGCCATTCTGAACGGAACGATAAAAGAACCTATTAAAAAAGAAGATATGGAAGTGCTGAAAGGTCTGGCTAATATGGGCAATAACCTGAATCAATTTGTAAAAACAGCACGGTTTACCAATATGATAAAACTTGAAAATGCAGCGTTGGTTCTTTTAAAAGAGATGCAAAACATCATAGAAAACCTGTCAGATGATTGGAAAAATAGTAAAAGGAAAAAGCTTTAAAGGATGTATTTCTTATGTGTTAAATCCCAAAGATGCAAAACTTTTGGATAGCGAAGGCGTATTGAATACCGATACAAAAGCCATCATCAATAGCTTTTATATGCAGAGCCTGATGAATCCGAATCTGGCAAAGAGTGTCGGCCATATATCGCTGGCATTCTCACCCGATGATAAAGAGCGGCTGACAGATCACTTTATGCAACGATTAGCCAAAGAGTATATGGAAGTAATGGGAATCAAGAATACACAATACATCATTGTTCGGCATCAGAAAACGTCTCATGCGCATTGCCATATCGTATTTAACCGGATAGATAATGATGGCAAGACCATATCCGACAAAAACGACCGCTATCGGAACGAGAAGATATGCAAACAGATTAAAGATAAATACAACCTGACCTACGGGCTAGGCAAAGACCAGACTAATATCCAAAAGCTGAAAGGAGCGGAGAAAGCCAAATATGAAATCTACAAAGCAGTTAAGGCATCGCTGCATTTGGCAAGGAACTGGCAACAATTTGAGCATACCCTTAATATACAAGGAATATCCATCGCTTATAAATACAAAGGACAGACCGATGAGATACAGGGTATATCATTCAGAAAAGGAGAATATTCCTTCAAAGGTTCGGATGTAGACAGAAGTTTCAGCTATTCGAAGTTGAACAATCAACTGTTCGAAAAGAATAAACTGAATGACAATGAAAAACAAACGCAATCGACCAAGCAGGTACAACCCGAACAGAAAGGAACTTCTATTATAGAATCGGTAATTGATGGTTTAGCAGGAGCATCTTTTATTGAGCCGAACGGAGAAGACTATCAGGAAAATGCGTTTAGGGAGCGTATAGAATATGAAGAACAGAAGCGCAGGAAGAAGAAACGCCGAGGCTTCGGTTTGTAAGATTCTAAAAATGAAAAGTATAAATCTAAACAATGTATAAATATGGCAAAATCAGTATTGAATGAATCCATCTGGGAGAAAATCTCCGAAATGGACGGGAAGCTAAATAAGGTATTATATAGTCTGGCAAGTAACACCACCCCAAATAATCAATCCTCAGTAAAGGATGAAGATATAATCGCAGCTATCAGGGAATATGCTGAATCCAACGATGCCCACTTCGCAGTGAATCGTAAAGAAATGAAGATGCTGAATAAGGGTATGTCAGAAATAAAGGAAGCAACTGAAAATATACAAGTTCCAACACAGAATGTTATTGATACAGGTTTTATCGAGCCAAGAAAAACATATTTTATATTTGCCATACTTGGTATACTCATATTTATCCTTATCATATTTAGTATGAAAGTGTATAGTGATTCGCTAATCTATCAGAATAATTATTACAGGCAAGGACAGATTATAAGGAAGTTACAGTCGGAGAATGATAGCTTGAAAATCACAATTTCGGTAGTAGATAAGAAAAAGAGGAAATAATTAGTATTTATATATAGTGTAATCTTGGGAATATATTGTGTCATATGTTCATCTTATTGAGGCTTATTAGTATACTTTTGCCCACTGACAGAAAATAACATAACTTTCTTTTTAATAATTTTATAACTAATATCATGATTTACGGATACATTAGAGTAAGTAGCGATAAGCAGACGGTTGAGAATCAGCGATTTGAAATTAGTAACTTTTGTGAGCGAGAACAGCTTAACATTGATGGCTGGATAGAAGAGACTATTAGCGGCACAAAATCTTATAATAAGCGGGAACTTGGGCGACTCTTAAAAAAAGTGGAGAAAGATGATTTAATTGTTTGCGCAGAACTCTCAAGGTTAGGTCGTAATCTATTTATGATAATGGAGATTCTGAATATTTGTATGACAAAGGAATGTCGCGTATGGACTATAAAGGATAATTATCGGCTTGGAGAGGATATTCAAAGTAAAGTTTTAGCCTTTGCTTTCGGACTTTCGGCTGAGATAGAAAGAAATCTTATTAGTCAGAGAACAAAAGAGGCATTAGCAAGAAAGAAAGCTGATGGTATCATACTTGGGAGGCCTAAGGGGAGAAAAACCGATCCAGATAAGTACAAGCTGTCCTGCAAAAAAAGATTAATAACTGAATTGCTTGATGCGGGTATTTCTCAGCGTAAAATTGCTAAAATATGCAAAGTTGATAGAAATACATTATCTCGATTTTTAAAAAATGTTCTAATTGAATGAAATTAAACGAGCGTTTTTGTGCAGCAGAATGCTTCAGAATGTAGCTTTGCAAGTTCTGACAGTTGGGTAGTTTTATCTCCTATAGAACAGAATATTAAGCGAAAAATAGAGGCAGTAGGAACCCCTTTGAAGGATTGGGATATTAGCATATACAGGGGTGTTCTTACTGGTTGTAATGAAGCTTTCATCATTTCAGGCTCAAAACGAGATGAAATTCTTGATAAATGTTTAAGTGGGGAAGAACGTAAAAAAACGGATGCACTTATTCGACCGATTTTACGTGGACGGGACATTAAAAGGTATAGCTATGAATGGGCCGATTTGTGGTTGATAAACACTCACAATGGAGTAAAAGAGAAGAATTTCCCAAAAATAGACATTGAAAACTATCCGGCAGTAAAGGCTCATTTAGACTCCTATTGGGATAAAATTGAAAAAAGAGCAGATCAAGGAGACACACCTTATAATTTGCGTAACTGCGCTTATATGGAGGATTTTTTGAAGCCAAAAGTGATGTGGAAAATCATAGGCTGTAACATCAATTTCTGTTTTGATGAAAAAAATCTATTCTGTAATAATGCTGTAAATATAATGACTGGAAAAAGAGAGTATTTAATCCAGTTTGCGGGTATGATGAATAGTAAGCTATTTGATTGGTATTTAAAATTGACAACAGAAGCTGAAGTTCAAGGAGGAGGTATTCAGTTATATGTTACAACATTAGAAAAGACCCTTCTTAAACTTGATTTTGACAATGCGTTTACAGAAAAGGTTCATGACAGGATAAATAATAACCTTTCAAATGAAGATATAGATGAACTAGTATTTGATGCCTATGGGCTCACGATTGAAGAGAAAATGTTTATAAATAGAAAAATAAGCAAGGTAAATTGCTGAAAATAAACACAATATTATGGACAATGTCCATTTATTAACCTTTATCAAAGTAAAATATTATGGACAGTCCTATCAATACATTTAATTTCTTCTGAAGATAAACTATAAAGTTCATAAATTTTTTGGTTTATCTTTTCTATATATCCATGTTGATTTTGTGAAATAATAAGATCAACATAGGATTCTAATATATTTTGAGTTTTATCATTAGGTATAATACAAGGAAATTTTTCGAAAAATGTATGCTTCATTCTTACACCATTTTCGCCTAAAGCTCCTCCTCCATAAAAATGTTTGATGGCAAAGAAAAATAAGCTGCTATTAAGTATAGCAACGAGATATTTCAAATTTCCACCTGTTATAATGCGACCAGTATCAAGACAGAAAAAATTCATGTTATTATCATAAGCAAAAGAAGATTCTTGTACCATCTCTTGAAACACAATTTTTGGCTTCAAAAAATCCTCCCAATAATTGGCACCCCAACGTTGTAAAGCATACCATTCATAACGGATACCAGTCTCTGCTTTATTACGTGCAGATAACTGTGGCTTATATTGAAGCAGGTAATTGTACACCGTTGGGTATTCTTCTTGAAATATTTTTTCAGCTTTCCCTGAAGCTCCTATAATTGATGAATCGAATTGTAGTGGGAAATGCCAAGGGATATATAAAAGCCACAAATCGGCCCATTCATAGCTATACCTTTTAATGTCCCGTCCACGTAAAATCGGTCGAATAAGTGCATCCGTTTTTTTACGCTCATTTTCATCAGTGCAATTGTTAAGGATTTCTTGTCGTTTTGAACTAGAGATGATGAATGCGTCATTAAGCCCAGTTTTTATACCATAATTAATCTGAATATCCCAATCCTTCAGGGGAGTCCCGATTCCTTCAATTTTCTCTTTAATCCTTTGTTCAATAGGCGAAAGCACAACCCAACTATTAGAGCTGGTAAACCCGCAAATTATTTGGGCTTGCTGCACAAAAACGCTCAAATTATTGAAGCCATTTTTTACGTTTTTATCAGCTACGGCACATATCGTATTATGTTGGTTCTCGCTTTTGGCCAATAATAAAATATTAGTATCTACTGTGGCTGATTCAAATACTTTCACGCCGGCAAAATCAATAAGCTTTTCAGGATTTGTACATTCCACAAAAAACTTCCTAATAGATTCTCCATATCCGGCACGCATCCATTTATTGGATGTAATATAACATAATCTTCCATTAGTTTTTAGCAACTGCCATCCACGTTCGTAGAACAGACAATATATATCTCCCTTGTTTTGTTTTTCTAAAAAATTATAGCCGCAAGGCTTATATAATTTGGATAGTGCACCGCCATTATTTTCTAAAGGAATATACGGTGGATTCCCAATAACTATATCGAATCCATCTTTTATACCAAACATCCATTCAGGATCGAAAAAAAGAGAGACACTATTTTGGTCATAAGGATTCCATGCTGCAAGTTGTCCTATCGCATTCTCAAATTCAGGAAGTTTCTGTTTATTTTTCTCTTTTGAGATTTGTTCTTCAATAATCTTAATTCGTCCTGTAAACTCTTTACGTTTAGGTTCGTTTGCATCTTTTTGAAATAAAGTTTGAGTATCATCATTTCCAAATAATGATGTTTGTTGGTATTGAGAGGTATCATCTACCATATTGGGCTGCAAATAGGGTTTCAATTCTTTTTGCAAACTTTCTATTTCTTTCTCCAATTTTGCAATTCTATCATAATTAGGTTCCTCCGTTTGTGATAAAATATATTTTTCTATTTCCGAACGCAATTTCTCATCCTTCTTCCGAAGGCTTACTTTTTCATTACTTGATTTTGCTTTAAAATGGTCGTGCCGGATATCTTGTAACCGATCCCGCATTTGTTTCAATTTCTCGTCATTTAGGTCCAACATACCCGCATCTTGTTGTTTTATACCAATAAGTGTGTTCGCAGATACAAATTTGGTTTCTAAATTGGGTAATGTTGGTATTCCAAAATTTGGTTTATCAGTATCTTTTCGACAATGACAAATAAGTGAAATAAAAAATCGGAGTTTACTTATTTGCGTGGCAATGTTCTGTATATCAACTCCAAATATGCAATTTTCAATAATTTGAAGTTTTTCATTATATAAACTATTTTCATCGTTCTGACCGGATAACTTTTGGAGTATGTTAACTATCCGGTTAAGGATTCCCATAGGGAAAGCACCTGAACCACAGGCCGGATCAAGTATTCTGACTTCTCTTAGTTTTGTACATATCAACTCCCGATCTTTCTTGTTATCATGCAATTCTTTTGGCAAGTTCTCTTCCTGAAATAATGCCCGAATTATGTCAGTACCACCAAGATATGCTATAAGGGCTTCATCTACCATATAATCGACAATTTCGCGGGGAGTGTAAAACGAACCACTCTGATTGCGGGCTGTTTCTTTTGTTTCAGGGTTATATGCTCCCAATAGGTTTTCAAACACTTTACCAAGCAATTCAGGGTCAAGTGCAACTTGCTGTTCTTGAGGTGTATTTTCTTCTATTGTAAAATTATAACGCTTGAGTATAGAAAGTAAGCCTTTTTCCGGTTCAAAGAATAATATGTTGGGGACAAAAGCCCGATTGCGATAACGTCCATCAGGAAAAGTTGCATTATTCCTGCTAAATCCGTCATAATTATATGCTTTTTCTACTCCATCAATATTCTTAGTCTTATCCAAACATTCGAATAACCCTCCATTAAGGAATGGCACTTCAGCGAAAAGATTAATCACTTTATCTTCTGGGATATTGAATAACTCAGCATAACGATAAAGTGTTTTTACATCAGGCTTACCAATGGCTTTCGCAAATCCTCGTTGGTTACCATCTTCGTCAATAACGGCTCGATTGAGAGTCGCAAAAAAAAGATTTTGTATAATAGCATTATAGTAACTGCCCGAAGTCTTACTTAATGGATCAAAGTCTTTGAGTATATTTCTTAGTGCTTCAGATTCAAATATTTTTTCAGGAATCAAATCACTTTGCTTAATAAACCAAACGAACATCAGACGGGTAATCAGACGGATGATTTTTGTGTCAATCTGCTCCCTATCATCTTCTGCTGTTGCTACATTATTGGGGAATGTTACTCCAGCCTGTTCGCTTGTAGCCCATTCGTACCAACCAAATAATTCTCTATAAAATTGTTTAGTAAGGGTTTCTACCGAAAATGCTTCTGTTATATTTGAGAGTGTCTTTTCTTTTTTGGTCAACCAATCAAATCTTTCTGTTGCTGTTTGGCACGATTGGTTTTCACCTAACAAATAAGTATATCTTTTAGCCTGTGTTGCTACCTTTTCGTAATTTCCATCTGTAGTCCATTCTTTTGTTTCACTAAGAAATGAGAAACGCCAATCGGTTTCGTTGGTCTTGTAACTTGCAATAAAAGCACCATCGTAATATTTCCACGATTGTTTTAATAAATTACGGATAGCCACTTTATTCTGTGAGATATTTACAGAATTTTGAAGTTCAATATCATATATCGCAATAGTTTCTCCTGAGTCTAGCTTTATTTCACCTAATCGAGAAGCACTTTTAGCAATCCCATTATTTATATTTTCCTGAAAAGGATTAATCATAGCTTCATAGCTATTCGAAAATATATTATGTAGAAATGTATTCCAATTTGTGCGGTTATAGGTTTGCTGAAGAATATTTGCTGTGCTCATGGTATCTATTTTAATTAAATGATTCGGAAAGAATAATAACAGGGATTTCTATTTGGTTGTCTTTAACTTCATCCATATAATAGCTATCGTATTTTTGTGCTATAGCAAATATTTGCTCAATACACTCATCTCTTGTAATCTGCTTTTTCTCGGCTTGTTTTATCATTTTATTTATATCAATAGCGATATTAGTTATGGTTCCCCATTCAATTAGTTTAATTAAATGATCCAGAAGAACCACTTTTTCAGAGTTCTCAATGGCAGGTTTAAAGTTTCTGATAAAACTTGTGGCAACTTTTACTTGTTGTCCGGCTGCTCTTGCTTCAGTTGGTTGATTAAATGCTTGCTGTATATCACTTTCAAATCTTCGTTTTGCACGAATAACTTGCTCGTTATGTGCTTCTATCCGCAGAACAGCAGGTTCATTCTTTTCTGCCTTAAAATACTCTAAAGCCTGCAACGAAGATAATTCTATTGATTCTTTTTCATTCACTAAATAAAAATTATTTCGTTCATTTGTTTTTAAAAATACCAGCGAAGCATTGTGTAACAGTGTTTCATTTATCGTTCTGGCAGTTCTACCTGTACGACAACGGAGATTAAGTTCCTTTATCCGTCGAAACTCTTTGGGGTTATGTTCTTTCAATTTTTTAAGTTCTTCCAGTATAAGTAATTCTTTATTAAGCTCTTCCTTTTCAATGCTGGCATCAAACAACCTATCCAAATCAAAACTAACAATTTCTTCGGTAGAGTATATTTGATTATCTTCTCCAAAAGCGGTGTGAAAAGCTTGAATCTTAGCTAATGAATTTCTCACTAAATTTATTTCATTATTTCCCTGTGCGGATGGATAGAACACATAATTGTATATAGATGGCGCAATAGAACCAATACGATTTACACGGCCAATTCTTTGCATTAGACGCGTAGAGTTCCAAGGAGTATCATAATTAACAATAATATTACTGCGATGTAAATTTACACCTTCTGCCAGTACATCTGTTGTAAGAATAATATTGTAATCATTTTTTTGTATTCCAGCATTCGCATCGAAATTATCTTCGATTGTTTTAAATTGTTTGCTTCTATTTTTTGCGGATATTGTTAAAATGTCCTTCCTTTTCAAATGAGAGGAAAGATACTCCACAGTATCAGTTGATTCTGAAAATACAACTAACTTTTGTCCAATATTTCTGTCAGGAGCAAAAAGCTCATGTTGCAATAATTCTACGAATTTTTTAAGCTTTGGGTCGTACTCATCTTTTTGTTCTTTCCATGAGTTTAAAAGTTCTGATAAAATTGCTTGGTCAGAGTGAAGTCCTTCAATAAACTCAGATTCAAAATCTTCAGCTCTAAAAGTTCTGTTTTTAGGATTTTCTTCTTGCTTCTTTAATATTTCTTCTTCAATTTCCTCTTCGCTAAGTCCTTTTTCATAAAACTTATTAATGTCTAAGTCAGGAGCAATGAATATTTTATCATTTTCAAACATATCAATCATTCGTTGATTGGCATCATGAAATCTCTCCAGAGAGTGTTTAAACGCAAAGAAACTGCTTTCTAGTCTTTTTACCAACAAGGTTTTCATTATAAATGCTAACGACTTTGAAACTAATTCAGCTTTCTCATAATACATATTCTGTACATCATCTTTAAGTCCTGAAATAGCCTTATATCTATTATATTGTAATTTATTCACCAATTGTTCAACAGTAGAATTGAATAATTCAGATTGCTTCTTGTTAAGTAGATATTCAACTTTATCAGGTTTCTGCACCTTAGGAAAATCATTCACATCTTTTTTGAAACGATCTATGGCTTCAATGTCTGTGCGAGTTCTGCGAACTGTGATTGGTTTAATTATTTTTTCTCTAATTTCTTCATAAAGATTTTTTACAGCAGATACATTTAATGGTGTTTCATTCTTTAGACGCTGAAATTCTTGTGTTTTAGGAGAGAAGAATGCTGTCAAATTAGATATTCCATCTAAAGTAGATTGTCGAGGATTTTGGAATAACAATATTTGATGGTATAAGTCTTCTGGAGAATTATTTAGGGGGGTGGCAGAAATAAGCATAACCTTTTTCCTTCGTCCCTCAATCTTTCCTGTGTTAATACGTGGATATTTACATATTTCTTGCAACTGTTGGAATATTCCTGTTTTATGATTTCTAAATTTGTGTGATTCATCCACCAATATTAAATCATACTCTTCTGGTTGCCAATAATCATAATTTTCAGTATCTAAAATTTTTTTCAAACTGCCATTCGATATAAATTTTACATTAGTAATGCCAAAACGATCAAAAGTTGTTTTCCAGTTTTTTTCAACTGCTGGGGGATAAACAACTAGCACTTTTGTGTTATTAATTCCATTTTCCAAAATGAATCGTTTGGTTATCATTGTTGCAATGACTGTTTTCCCCAATCCAACTACATCTGAAAGAAAGAAACCATCATATTTTAACATTTTCTTATAACCTTCATCTACAGCTTCGATCTGATATTCCATTTTTTTGAAGCCTTTTGGCATCTCAAACACATTGCTGAAGTCATAAGAAATGCGATCATCAAAATATTCGATAAGAAGTTTAATATAAAGTTCATAAGGGGTTACGTCTCCTGCTAAATAAGTTCCTCCCTTCGTTTTTCTTGCATCTATAGGCAAAATATCACAACCTTCAGCTTCTTCCCAAAGCATTTCAAATTCCGATTTAGCAAAGGAAACATCCTGATTTCCATTTAATAAAACGTTAAACTCATATTGTCTATCATCTCCAATCCCCAAACCTCTATCAGATAAATTACTTGACCCTGTTATAACTGTTGCTCCTAATGTGTGTAAATTAAAGTCATGAGGATACAATAAATATATCTTAGCATGAATCCTTCGACTTGGATGTGCCCGGACTTCAATTCTCTTATTAATAATATCATCGATGAATTGCAACATTCCATCTTCCACAGGCTTTGAGTAATCGGAAGATTCAATATCTTGTTTTAGATTAAGTAAAAATTCTTCCTTTATTTGTTCGCAGTTATGCATATAAATCAAGCCTTTTTGCTGAGCTTCTGCTATAAATTTATCTGTATTAATGCCCACCAATATTCTTATATTATCTATTTTCTGGAGAAATTCGCGGATTTGAAAATAGCCTGATGCACGTAGATATCCTACGACTGCATCAAAGCAATCAATCATTCCATTATTTGCTAATACTCCCTCCATTTTATTTATTAGAGTATTGGATTCGCGATTCGTAAAAAACTTTGTATTCATACAAGCTTAGATTGTTTTTGTATCAATTTGAGATTACATCATTGCATTCACTTAGTTAATTAACTAAAATAAAGATACCAAAGATACATCGTTTTCTTTTTCTTTGTCAGCAAAATAAAAAAGAAAATGAAAACAGTTATAAAGATATACTTCCTTTTTCATCTTCAATACAAATATATAATCAAGAATAAACCAGCAAGACCAAGCCTCTTGGTTATTTCGAGAAATCTTCCTTGCCTCTGGCAAGAGTATTTCTCTCATAAGTCTTGCTTTGTTTATTCTTTCTTTATGCGGGGTGTATATCAGATGTAAAAAGAAGAAAATATATAAAAACTTTAATCGGAAACTGGGTAGATTGGCTTTTCAATAGATTATTAAAGTTTGCTTCATTTCCGGGAAGTTGTGTGCAAATTGTGTGCACATATAAAAGAAAAAAGACTTATGATTTCTCGTAAGTCTTTGATTTTCAAGTGGGCGTTGACGGATTCGAACCGCCGACCCTCTGCTTGTAAGGCAGATGCTCTGAACCAGCTGAGCTAAACGCCCGATTTTATTTTCCTTTTCAGGTAACATTTTCTCTCAAATGCGATGCAAAGGTATATCTTTTTTTTATTCTGCAAAATAATTAGAATATATTTTTTGAAAAATATTTTTCTATGAGATAATTGTTAGGATTATATATTCTTAATTTTTATCAATTTGAAGCCTAGATTGCAAAGATTTAACTAATTTCGCACACAAACAATTATTATCAGAAAATGAAAGTAAAAATTATAAATAAATCCCACCATCCCTTACCAGAGTACGCTACCCCATATTCCGCTGGAGTAGATCTTAGGGCGTATATATCTGAACCAATATGCTTGAAGCCTTTGGAGAGGATTCTTGTTCCCACAGGTTTGTATTTGGAGTTACCACAAGGGTATGAGGCTCAAATTCGTCCTCGAAGTGGGTTGGCATTCAAGCATGGTTTAACCGTTTTGAATTCTCCCGGGACAATAGATGCTGATTATCGTGGTGAGATTCGCGTTATACTAGTCAACTTATCTAATGAAGATTTTGTTATAAATGATGGTGAGCGAATCTGTCAGATGGTTATCGCCTCTCATGCTCAGGTAGCGTGGGATGTTGTTGATGAAATTAATGAGACAGAACGGGGTGCCGGAGGATTTGGGCACACAGGTAAGCAATAATTATAGAAGACTTCTACATGTATAAAAATATAAGTGTAATTTTTTTTATTATCTTTCTTTTATCAGGAAGTTATGGCCTCTTGGCTCAGACCAAAACGATTGATGCCCCAAAGGTACAAGACCTATCAAATGAAGACAGACGAAAATTCGACTACTATTTCTATGAGGCAGTAAATGCAAAAGCTATCGACAAATACGATGCGGCATATGACTTTCTCAAACATTGTATGGATATAGATTCAACAAATGCTAATGTATTGTACGAATTGGGTAGTTATTTTACAGCGCTGAATGATAAAAGTAAAGCTGTAAATTATTACCGTAAGGCGGTTGACTACGATAATAACAATTATTACTATAATCTTGCTTATGCGATGACATGTCTTGACCTTAAGCAATATAGTGACGCCATAGTACAATTCGAAAAGTTGATAGTTGAGGATCCTGATAATACGGAATTATATGTTTATTTGTCCGAGTCGTACCGTATGGACGGAGATTTAGTGAATGCCGTTTCTGCTCTGGATAAATTAGAACAAATTGTAGGGTTGAATGAGAAAATCAGTCTGCACAAGTATCAGCTATACACAATGTTGAAGCAGGAGGGTAAAGCTTTTGCTGAAATACAAAAATATATAGACCAGTATCCTAATCAGATTAAATATCAGATCTTATTGGGCGATTTGTACTTACAAACAGGGAAAACTAATGAGGCTTACCTTGTTTATAGCAAGGCAAAAGCTATTGATCCCGACGATCCTTATCTGATTTCGTCTATGGCTCAATATTACGAAAAAACAAATAATAAGGCTGCGGCAGAAAGTGAGTTACAAACTGCTTTGATGAGTTTCAAAATGGATATAGACACAAAATTGGGCATCTTGGCTCAGTATGTCGGTTCTCTTCAGCAAAACAAGAAGAATACGGATGCAGTGAATGTTCTCTTTGATACTCTTATGATTCAGCATCCGCAAGAACCTAAACTCAATATGATGTATGGTAATTTGTTGATGATTCAGAGCAAAAAAGATGATGCAAGAGCTCAATTTAAACTATTTGCCGAGGCAAACCCAACAAATCCGGTTGGATGGGAGCAGATGCTTTACACAACTTTTCCTGATAGTTTGAAATTAACAATGGAAATTTGCAAAGAGGCTCTCACTTATATAGATGATCAACCGCAATTTTACTTCTATCTTGGAGTATCGGAGTATATGGAGAAAAATTATACCCAGGCTCTTGATGCATTACAAAAAGGGGTAGTATATGTAGATGATAATAATCCGAAGCTCAAAGCTGATTTTTATGGGCAAATAGGTGATCTCTATTATCATTTGGAAAAACGGGATAGTGCTTTTATTATTTATGAAAAAGCATTGTCGTACGATCCGTCTAATTTAGGTGTGCTCAATAATTACAGCTATTTTCTTTCATTGGCAAAAAAGGATCTGGATAAAGCCGAGAAGATGAGTAGTGTTACTGTTAAGGCTGATCCTGCTAATCCGACTTACTTGGATACATATGGTTGGGTTCTGTTTGAACAAGGTGCATATACAATTGCAAAGATTTATATCGAGAATGCTATAAAATATAGTGAAGAAAAAAAAGAAGAGTTGAGCAGTGAGGTTCTAGAGCATTACGGAGATGTACTCTATAAAACCGATGAACATGAAAAAGCTTTAGAATATTGGATAAAGGCTAAAGATAAAGGAGACAGTGATTCGAAGACGCTTGATAAAAAAATAGAAACGAAAACTTACATAGCTGAATAATGAAGACCATTAAAATAAATAAAACAATTACTCTTTTCTTTCTTTTTGCTATATTGATATTCGTAAGTGGATGTAAATCAAAGAAAACAGTGGCGACGGGTGGTGAGTTGGAAGATAAATCGCATGCAAAGGTTGTAAACGATGCGCTAAAGGCAGAGTTGCAATATAAAACATTGACAACAAAGGGGAACGTCGAATTTAAAATGGGTAGCTCCTCTCAAAAGGCACCTGCTGTATTCAAGATAATAAAGGATAGTGTATTGCAAATGTCGGTACGGATACCTTTTCTTGGAGGTGAGGCTATGCGCGTAACCTTTACGCCTGATAGTATTATTGTTGTTGACAGATTGAAGAAGCAATACTTAGCCGAAAGTATAAAAGATTCGAAGCTGATGGCTAATTTCGATTTCAATTTTTATAATTTACAGGCATTGCTTACCAATCAGCTTTTTGTGCCGGGTAAACAGCTAGTTGCAGAAACTGATTATAATAAGTTTAATATTACGGCATCGGATGATGTATATATGCTGCAAACAAAAGATAAAGGAAATCTGTTGTATAACTTTGCAATGGATGCATCCAATCGTATCGTTTCTACTCTGATATACAACGAAGCTAAGAGTGTAACATTGCAATGGTCTTACGCTGATTTTATAAAAGATAACGATGCGATGTATCCGACGAATATGAATGCAAAAGTTGATATAGCTAAGAAACGTCTTGATATAAGTATTACATATAATAAACTTGATATAGACAAGCCGTTCGATGTAGATAATAGTGTGTCGAATAAATATACAAAAGTGGACTTTACGGAGTTTATAGGTGCATACATTAAGAAAAAATGAGGATATTCGCTTTTTTAGTTTTTCTCTCTATATGTATCTCCTCCTTTGCTCAAAGCAATACTAAAATAAAAGAGCTCGAGCAACAGAGGAAGAATATGTTGCGTGAAATATCGAACACTGATAATCTTTTGCGTGAGACGAAAAAAAGCACAACGACACTTTTAGACAGGATAAAACTAATTTCGAATCAGATATTTTCGCGACAGAAAGTATTGGAATTATTGGAGCAGGAAATTAGGGGGATAGATACTGAGCAAAAACATATCGAATCAGAGATTGGTTCGCTAGAATCAGAGCTTAAAAATAAACAACAAAGTTATGCTAAGGCTGTCGAAGGAATGCTTGGTAATCGGCAAAGTGAAAACCGTATGCTTTTTGTCTTGTCTGGGAAATCTCTGACTGAATCTTATCGAAGATTACGCTATTTGCAGGATTATTCTGAATGGAGGAGCAAACAAGCAGATGAGATAAAGATTCAAAACCAGAAGCTTAAGGAAAGAAAAGAAGCGTTAACCAAAGCAAAGACAGAGAAAACTTCTTTGCTCGGTTTGCGTGTAAAGGAGCAGGACAATCTCAAGCAGGAAGAAACGAACTATCAAACGGAGGTCGGTGAGGCTCAAAAGAAACAAAATGATTTGCAAAAAATCCTGACCCAAAAGAGGAAACAGGCTGAAGATCTCGATAAACAAATTGAGAGACTGATAGCCGAAGAAGTTGCCCGTCAGGAAAGGGAGGCAAAACGTATAGCGGAAGCTAAGGCTAAAGCAGAGGCATCTAATAAAAGCAATAAGAGCTCAGATACTAAAAAAACAACGACTCCTGATAAGACAACGACTCCTTCTAAACCGATTGTTGCAACGCCTGAAAATGTAACATTGTCAAATAATTTTGCTTCTAATAAAGGCAAGCTACCTTATCCTATAACAGGAAATTATACGATAACTACCCGTTTTGGAACCCATCAGCATAGTAAGTGGAATGTTACTACATCGAGTAGTGGGATAGATATCAGGTCACAATCGGGAGCCGAAGCCAAATCGGTATTTAATGGAGAAGTCTCGTATGTGGCAGCCATACCGGGATATAATACTTGTATAATTGTACGGCATGGGACTTACTATACTTTTTATGGAAATATACAAAGTATCTATGTGAAGCAGGGCGACAGGGTGACTACAGGGCAATCGCTCGGTAAAGTTTATACCGATCCTGATACCGGATTCTCTCAAATACATTTCCAGTTGTGGCGAGGCACCAATAAATTGAATCCTGAGCCTTGGTTAAGGTAATCTAACTTTTTGGTAATATGACGAAAGAAAGAATCATAGAGTTGCCGAAAGTTACAGACCGACGGGGAAACCTTTCTTTTGTCGAAGCAAGGCAACATGTACCGTTTGATATAGCACGTGTTTATTGGATTTATGATATTCCCGGAGGACAAAAAAGAGGAAGCCATGCGTTTAGAAAACAGCATGAACTGATAATCGCATTGTCGGGGAGTTTTGACGTATTGTTAGATGATGGAGGAGAAAAACGAAAATATACACTGAACCGTTCATACAATGCGCTTTATGTGCCTAACATGATGTGGCGTAGTCTCGATAACTTTTCCACGAATGCTCTGTGTCTGATTGTTGCATCCGAACCATATGATGAGGGAGATTATATAAGAAATTACAAGCAATACCGTAAAACCTTAAATATAGGAACAGAAAATATACAAAAAGATCCCATTGCTAATGTGTTGGGTGATATTCATTCTCAATATAATACTGTATTTGATTGTTCGTTGATTGAATTTCCGGTTATAAAAAATAGAGCTGGCAATATTATTCCTGTGCAGGCTTCCATGACAATACCTTTCGGTATAGAACGTGTTTTTTATATCTATGATATTCCTTCTGGTGAAGAACGAGGGATGCATGCGCACAAACATTGTCATGAAGTATTGGTCGCACCGTGTGGAAGTTTTAAGGTGGAGTTGGATGACGGAACTAATAAAAAAACGGTTCTGTTGAATAATCCGATGTATGGACTGCATATTCCTCCGGGAGTATGGGCTACAGAAAAAGAATATTCTTCAGGTGCTGTTTGTCTTGCTTTGGCTTCTGAGAAATATGAGTCGGAAGATTACATCAATAAATATACTGAATTCAAAAAATACCGTCGAAGTGAGAATTGAATTATACACAACTGAGCATAGGGAGGTATGGGATGATTTTGTTAGCGAGTCAAAGAATGGAACCTTTCTGTTTTATCGCGACTTTATAGAATATCATGCCGATAGGTTCGACGATTATTCTTTGTTGTTTTATGAAGGGGATGAACTTGTTGCCATGATGCCCGGAAATATTTCGGATAAAGTATATTATTCTCATCAGGGGCTCACATATGGAGGGCTCATCATGAGCTCGCAGACAACAGCCGTGAATATTCTTAGCATATTTGAAGTATTGACTGTCACTTTTCGCCATCAAGGTATTAAGAAAATAGTGTATAAGACTATTCCTCACATGTATCACAGATTGCCTGCGGAAGAAGATTTATATGCCTTGTTTCGTTATGGAGCAGTAGTTTCTGAACGGAATATATCTTCAACTATTTATTTGCCGGAGAGAATCACATATTCAGATTCCCGTAAAAACGGATTGAAAAAAGCTGAAAAGAATGGATTGAAAGTCGGGTTGTCTGAGGATTTAATCGGATTTTGGCAAATATTAGGGAATAACCTCAAAGAACGTTACGAAAAGGAGCCTGTACATACTTTTTCTGAAATAACTTATTTGAGAGATAGGTTTCATAATGAGATACATTTGTTTTCAGTTACAGATTCGGATGGTATAATGCTTGGGGGTTGTTTGGTTTTTGAAATGCAAAACGTTGTTCATGCACAATATACTGCTGCAACAGAGGATGGAAAAAAGAAAGGTGCTATTGATTTGGTTATAGACTATATTGTGAATACGGCATATCCTCATAAGCAATACTTTGATTATGGCATATCTACCGAAAATCAAGGGCAATACCTGAACGAAAATCTGATATATCAGAAAGAAGGATTCGGAGCAAGAGGAACAGTGTATGACATATATACTATTAACCTTTAATAATTATACCTTATATTTATCTATACATTAATGAAAAAATGTGCGCAAGTGACAAAAAGAAAATAACTTAGAATACGTTACATCTGTCACTTTTGTCACTTTTTATTTAAGTGTATAGCAATAATGAACCTTATCGGATTGAGATAAAGTTGTCACTTTTGTCACTTTTTATTGTAAGTTGCAGTATCTTTGTTTCTTATTACAGAATAAAGCGCTAACAACAGGAATATAGAAATTAGGATGAAAGAGAAGGAAATGATATTCGGCATACGTGCTGTCATTGAGGCAATCGAAGCCGGAAAAGAAATAGATAAAGTAATCATTAAGCGTGAGCTGCAAGGAGACTTGTCGAAAGAGTTATTTGCTCTTTTGAAGAGCCGTGAAATTCCGGTTCAGCGTGTTCCTATGGAACGGTTAGACAGATTTACGCGTAAGAATCACCAAGGGGTAATCGCATTTCTTTCTGCTATAACTTATGAACGCATCGAAGATATTATTCCATTCTTATACGAAAAAGGAAAAGATCCATTTGTTATTGTGCTTGACGGTATTACAGACGTTCGTAATTTCGGGGCTATTGCGCGTACGTGTGAAGTTGCTGGAGTAGATGCGATTGTAATTCCAGCGAAAGGAAGCGTAACAGTGAACGCAGACGCTGTTAAAACTTCGGCAGGCGCGTTGCTCAAAATACCCGTATGTAAGGAGTTGAGCTTAACCGCAGCTATTCAGTTCTTAAAAAATAGTGGTGTAAAAGTAGTAGCTGCGAGTGAACGCGGTGCAGATTCATACACAGATGTGGAATATCAGGGACCTATAGCTATTGTGATGGGGGCGGAAGATGTTGGGGTTTCGAATGAAAATTTACGAATAGCTGATAATCTGGTTAAGATACCTCAATTTGGTACCATCGGTTCGCTGAATGTTTCTGTTGCAGCAGGTGTGTTGATTTATGAGGTGATACGTCAAAAGGGATTGAAATAACTTTAATTTAATAAAAGATACAATATATTGATATGAAAAAGGTAATCGCAACAAATAATGCTCCTGCAGCAATAGGCCCATATAGTCAGGCAATAGAAGTTAATGGTATGATATTTATATCAGGGCAAATTCCTATCGATCCAGCTACAGGAGAGTTTGTTTCCGGTGGAATAAAAGAACAAACAACCCAATCATTCAGAAATATTAAAGCTATATTGGCAGAAGCAGGCTTGACTACAGATAATGTAGTGAAAACAACTGTGCTTTTGGCAGAAATGAAAGACTTCGCTGCAATGAATGAAGTATATGCAACTCAGTTTGCCGGTTCTTTCCCGGCACGTTCTGCTTTCGCGGCAAAAGACCTGCCTAAAGGGGCTTTGGTAGAAATAGAGGTGATAGCCGTAAGATAATCTTATCATAAAAAACACTTAAAATAAAATATACTTTCAATAAATGCGTTTCTCTTTGTAGAAACTTAGAGAAAATGACGATTGACGAAAAATACATGTACCGTTGCCTGCAATTGGCCAAAAATGGAAAAGGATTTGTTAGTCCTAATCCTATGGTTGGTGCAGTCGTTGTACATAACGGAAAAGTGATAGGGGAGGGATATCATCGTCAATACGGAAAAGCTCATGCAGAGGTTAATGCCATCAACAGTGTGATGGATAAATCTCTACTTAAAGAATCGGTTATATATGTTTCGCTCGAGCCATGTTCCCATCATGGTAAAACACCTCCGTGTGCTCAGCTTATTATTGATAGTCAAATACCAAGAGTCGTCGTAGCCTGTTTAGATCCATATCCTGCTGTTGCAGGACGTGGTATCAGAATGTTGCAAGAAGCTGGGATTGATGTTACTGTTGGAGTCTTGGAGCGTGAAGCATGGAGCCTGAATCGGGAATTTTTTACGGCACAAACAGAGAACAGACCTTATATATATCTGAAATGGGCACAAACTCAGGATGGATTTATTGATAAGGAGCGTAAGAAAGGAGAAACTCCTAAGCCAACTCCAATTTCCAATGATTTTTCGAGAATACTTGTACATAAAAAGCGCTCAGAAGTATCTGCCATCATGATCGGCACTAATACTGCAATAAATGATAATCCGTCGCTCACCACCCGCTATTGGTATGGTAAAAATCCAATACGGATAATTCTTGACAGACAAGGCCGTATTCCATCTGACTATACAATATTTGACGGTAAAGTAGAAACGATTGTATTTACAGAAAAAAACGATATGGAGTCAGCTGAGAATGTAACATATATTCATATTGCTTTTGATGATGCTCTCTTTCAGAATATATTCTCTGCATTGAGGTTGCGAAAGATAAATTCTGTGCTTGTAGAAGGAGGCTGCGAATTGTTGCAAAGTCTTATAGATAGGCACTTGTGGGATGAGGCATATATTGAAACTTCATCTGTAGTTTTTGAGGGAGGGGTAAGGGCTCCTGTAGTTGATGGCATGTTGCTGGAAGATTGGAAATGGGGTGATTCTCAGCATGTACATCTGAGGCAATATTATAACCATAAAATTTTATAATTATTAGATTTATTGACGCGTAAGCCGAAATTCTTTCTATTTTTGCACATTGATATTGAATAATCTGTTTAAACAAATGAAATTGAAACAAGTTTTTAAACTATCATTCGCTGTTCTTTTCGTTTTTATTTTGAGTTCTTGTAATAGCGATTCTTCTGATTATACACAAGATTCGTATTCTAAAGATGCTCAGATTTATGGATTCAAATTGACCTGTAAGCCTATCACAAGTGCTGACTCTGTTAATTATCCAATTATGGCGGGTACTAAATTCGCAATTGATCAATTCAGGGATTTGATATATAACCCCGATTCTTTACCATACAAGACCACATTGAAAAAATTCCTAGCTACAGTGAGTTTCGGTACATATGGCATAGGGAAGATTCAATTGCTTTATCCAAATGATTCTGTAGCTTCTTGGGAAGATACTACTGATTCAATAGATTTTTCAACTCCTTCATATCCGAAGTTTCTGGTTACAGCACCGGATGGAGTTACATCTAAAACGTATACAATAGATATACGTGTGCATAAGGTAAATCCTGATCTTCTGATATGGGAAGATGTTACTTCTAAATTAAATCAGCCCACATCTATAGTAAATCAAAAGACACTGCTGAAAGAAGGTAGTACTGTCGCTAAGGTAGATACTTTTTTTACATTCTCTAAAGATAATGATAATCAACTATATCTTCATAAAGCCGTAAGAGATGCTGCCTATAGCTATAAACAAGCTATCACTGGATTGTCAACAGCTAATGTCAACCTCGATAATATAATATTATTTAACGGCGGCTTCTATGTTGTTGGTGAGAATAAGAAAGGCTATAGCTCTGAAGATGGTGTGAGGTGGACTGAAAAAGCTTCCGGTATCTATGGTATTTTAGGAGTCTTGCCTGCAGCTAATGCAGCTAAGGATTCACTTTTGGTAATAACTGAGAATGGAGGAAAATACTCTTTTTCAAAGACTTCGGATCTAAATGAATTGAAACTTGTAAGAGAGTTTAATGGATTGGAAATGGAAAGCTTCCCAATATCGGGCTTTTCTGCTATAACGAACTTTGACCGGACTGACTTGAATAAGAATCTATTGATACTAACCGGAGGTGAGAACGTGGGAGGTAAATATGGGCGTTTAACTTGGTTGGTTCAGGTTTCGAACAATAATGTATTGAGAACGACTTCAGATGGAGATCACTCTGTATTTCCTAATACACCTGGTATTGTGAATTTTATGTATGATGACTATTTATATGCACTGATTGCAAATAAACTTTATAAGTCGGCTAGTTTCGGATATAAATGGATTCCAGCTCCGACTACTGAAGCTTTGGTTGCGGGGATTCCGAGAGCATCTGGACAATCAATTATTGTAGATAGAGAAAATTATATTTGGATATTCGGCGGAGTATCAACTACATCGTCTGACAGCTCTATACATCAAGTATGGCGAGGTAGGCTAAATAAATTAAATCCGAAACGCTAAGATTAAAGCGTTTCTTTCGTATACTTTTAGCCTTATATTTGCGTTAGATAGATAGAGAATAGCATAAGGATCTATTAGATGAATAAAGGGAGAACGTTATTTGCTTTTTTGATTATTATGAGTTCTTTCTTCTCATACAACGAACTCAAGGCACAGGATGACTATAAGTATGAGATAGGAGGAATGGCAGGTACATCTTTTTATATGGGTGATGTCAATAAGAGTAAATTATATCAGAATCCCGAATTGTCGATAGGGGCTGTTTTTAGATATAATATCGATTTGAGATGGTCTGTGAAGAATAATTTTGTAATAGGCAAGGTCTCAGGTGATACACAAAGTTCAGGAAATAAATTTCCTTTTGGTGCAGAGGCATCATTTAGCCGGATGTTTTATGAACTCGGTAGTCAGATTGAGTTTAATTTCTTTAACTACAGCGATAAATTTGGCTATTTAGGAGCTAAGCGTATATCTCCATATGTATTCACTGGGATAGGTATTACATTGGGTTCTGGCGAAAAGACTTTTTTAGATGCGAACATTCCTTTGGGTATCGGAGTCAAATATAAAATAAAAGACAGGCTGAATTTGGGTTTTGAATTTTCGTTCAGAAAATTATTTAGCGATTCTTTTGACGTAACGAAGCGAGGTGATGTTTTTGATTTAGATCAACCATATAAAATAAAAGGGAGTATTCTTAAGAATAATGATTGGTATTCTCTGACAATGGTGAGTCTTACATGGGATTTTGGGACTAGAGTATGTCCATGTTTAAATGCAGATTAATAATTAAATAAGATATAGATGTCATTTCTTGACCAAATAGATAAGGAACGGTTGCCAAAGCACATAGCCATTATAATGGATGGAAATGGGCGATGGGCAAAACAGCGCGACTTGGATCGGACTTTCGGTCATAAGGAGGGTATCTCAGCTGTTCGTAGAGCGATAGAGGCTGCATCCAGAGCTGAAATTTCTTATCTCACACTTTATACGTTCTCTACAGAAAACTGGAAGAGACCGGCTGAAGAGGTAAAAGCTTTGATGGCACTTATGATACAAGCCGTGGCGAATGAAACCCCGGATCTGGTGAAAAATAATGTCAGAGTAAAAGTGATAGGAGATACGCTACGCTTGCCGGATGATACACGAAAGGCTCTCGATCATTGCTTAGAAACCACATCTTCCTGTTCCGGCACAACCGTTGTTCTGGCTTTGAGCTATTCTTCCAAATGGGAATTGACCGAAGCGATGAAAGCAATTGCAAAAGATGTAAAATCGGGGAAAATAGAGATTGATAATATAGATGAAGACTTAATCAGTTTATATTTAGCTACAAAGGATATTCCTAATCCGGATATTTTAATTCGGACAGGAGGTGAGCTACGGATAAGCAACTTTTTGCTTTGGCAAATTGCATACTCGGAGTTATACTTTACGAACGAATTGTGGCCAGATTTTAATGAAGAATCATTATACAAAGCTGTGGCTGATTTCCAGAATAGAGAACGACGTTTTGGTAAAACCAGCGAGCAGATTTTTGGTCAGTAAGTAATATTGACAATATAAATACAATATAAAAAGAAAGTAACTATTATACTAAATATGTTCAAAAAAGGCTTATTCATTTTATTCACCGTTTTCTGTTCAATCTCCTACGGCTTGAAAGCTCAGGTTATAGATAGCACAGACGTCAAAAATGTTAACCAGGGTATAGGGAAAGTGGCTGATGATTTACGTCCCATTTCATATGAAAATCCTAGGAAATACGAGATTGCAGAAATCAAAGTGTCGGGTGTTACTAACCCGATGTACGAGGACTATACAATATTGGGATTCGCTCAGCTACAAGTTGGAGATAAAATAGAAATACCAGGGGCGGAGATAACAAATGCCATAAAACGTTTTTGGAAATTGGGTTTGTTCTCTGATGCTGAAATTGTGCAGACTAAAATAGAAGGGAATAAGATCTGGTTAGAGATAAAGTTGAAGGAACGTCCCCGTATATCCGATATCGTATATTCAGGAATGAAAAAGGGTGAACGTCAAGATATTGAAGCTAAAATAGGTATGGTGAAGCATTTACAGACAACACCTAATCAGATGGATCGGGCTAGAACTGTAATTAAGAAATATTTTGATGAAAAAGGATTCAATAATGCGGAAATATCAATAAGCGAAACTCCTGATTTGTCGAAAGAAAACCACGTGATACTGAATATAGATATTGTAAAAAAGAACAAAACGAAAGTTAATACAATTGTTATAGAAGGTAACTCAGAGGTGAAGGCTGCTACATTGGAAAAAGCAATGAAGAAGACTCGCCATAAGAGCAATTTTAATGCATGGATTCGCAACTTCCTTCGTTCTACGAAATATGTGCCTGAAAGCTACGAAGAGGACAAGGATAAGATGATTGAAAAATACAATGAATTAGGTTATCGTGATGCTACTATCGTTTGGGATACTGTCTATGCCGACGCAAATAAGCCAACAAAGGTAAATGTTGAGATCAAAGTAGATGAAGGTAAACAATATTTTATCAAGGATATAAAATGGATAGGCAATACTATAGAGCCGACATGGAGGCTTGAGCGTGTTCTGAATATGAAATCGGGTGATGTATATAACCAGAAGAAATTGATAGAGCGATTAAGTGGAGATGAAGATGCTGTAATGAACCTATTTTATCAAAATAAAGGTTATCTATTCTCTGGCGCAGATCCTGTAGAGGTGAATATTGATAATGATTCGATCGATCTTGAAATCAGAATACAAGAAGGTTCAAAAGCAACTATCCGAAAGGTTACAATATCTGGAAACGATCGTGTATATGAAGATGTTGTTCGTCGCGAATTGAGAGTAAAACCAGGAGCATTATATAGCCGTGAAGATATCATCAGAACATTACGCGAAGTAGCTCAAACTGGACACTTCGATCCTGAAAATTTGAATCCGGGTATCGATCCTGATCCTGAGTCAGGTACAGTTGATATCAGTTTGCCTCTAGTATCTAAGGCTAATGACCAAGTGGAATTTTCGGCAGGATGGGGACAGACAGGTATTATTGGTAAGTTGAGTTTGAAGTTTTCTAACTTCTCTTTGAAGAATTTACTGAATCCTAAATCATATAAAGGTATTATCCCTCAGGGAGAAGGTCAAACATTGACATTAAGCGCTCAGACCAATGCAAAATTCTACCAATCATATTCAATATCTTTTATGGATCCATGGTTTGGAGGAAAACGCCCAAATTCACTTTCTGTAGGGGCATATTATTCCAGACAGACAGACATAAACAGTCGTTATATGAGCAACAGTAGCTATTATGATCCATATTCTTATTATGGTTATGGATCTGGTGGTTATGGATACGGAAATAGTTATGGAGACTACAGTATAGCATCGGATCCGAATAAATCTATTCAGATGATTGGTGCCTCTATTGGTTATGGAAAACGTCTTAACTGGCCAGATGAATATTTCTATGCTCAAGCTGAATTGTCTTATCAGTTGTATCAAATGAAGGACTGGGCTTATTTTATCGTTAAAGATGGGGTTTGTAACAACCTGAGTGTAAACTTCTCTATCAACAGGAAATTTATAGATAATCCACTATATACACGTCAGGGAACCGATATATCTTTAAGTCTACAAATAACACCTCCTTTTTCTAGCTTCGATGGTAAAGATTATGCAAACATGAAGGCTGATGAGAACGGTTATGAATCGGGAGAAAAATATAAATGGATCGAGTATCATAAGTGGAAATTCAAAGCAAAAACGTTTACTCCGCTACTAGATCCTGATAAAGAAAAACGGACTCCAGTATTGATGACACGTGCAGAATACGGATTTGTAGGGTACTTTAATAAGAACAAGAAATCTCCATTCGAGACATTCTATGTTGGTGGTGATGGTATGTCGGGATATTCAAGTACATATGCTACAGAGACAATTGGTCTTCGCGGTTATGAAAACGGATCGTTAGGTACACAGGCAAGTGCATATACTCGTCTTGCTCTGGAATTAAGATATCCACTTATATTGGAACCATCTTCTACCATATACTTACTTTCATTTGTAGAGGCCGGTAATGCTTGGTATGATTTGAAGACATTTAACCCATTCGATTTGAAGCGTTCGGCCGGTGTCGGTGCGCGTATCATGTTACCAATGATTGGGCTTATGGGAATTGACTGGGCTTATGGGTTCGATCCAATTAATGGCTCACGCGATAGGAGCGGAAGTAACTTCCATTTCGTAATAGGTCAGGAATTCTAATGATAGACGAATTAACATTATTTATACTGCCTAAAATAAACAAATACGTAAACTAAACGTCCAATGTTATATCTTTAGAAAATAAAAGAATTAAAAGATTATATTTTCTAGAGATATAACATGTATATTTGATAATAGGTAATGTTAGAAAACTAAAACTTGAGTATATGAAAAAGATAATTTTACTATTTGCTTTGTTTATTGGTGTGGCGACAGGTAGCTATGCTCAAAAATTTGCGCTGATAGATATGGACTATATATTGAAAAATATCAGTAGTTATGAAACAGCACAGGAACAACTAGAGGTGATGTCTAAAAAATGGCAAGGCGAAGTTGAGAAAATGCAGCAGGATGTTAAGAATATGTATAAATCATATCAGGCCGATTTAGTATTTTTATCAGGAGAACAAAAGACAAAACGAGAAAATGAAATAGTAGATAGAGAGAAGACATTACAAGAATTGAATCGTAAATATTTCGGCCCAGAAGGAGAGCTGTTTAAGAAAAGAGAAGCTTTAATTAAGCCGATACAAGATGATGTGTATAATGCGGTAAAGGAAATATCCGAAGCTAAAGGTTATCAGCTCATTTTGGACAGAGCGTCGGCAGAAAGTGTTATTTTTGCGTCTCCGAGGATAGATATTAGTAATGAGGTTTTAGCAAAGCTCGGATATTCAAAATAATTATTTATATTTGCCCCGCATAATATAGAATTAACCATTTAAAGAAATTATAACTATGTTGAAAAAACTAATACTGTTACTGTTTATAGTTGCTCCAGTATCCATCTTCGCTCAAGATAAGATTGCATATGTCAATTCGCAAGAGCTTTTCATGAAAATGCCGGAGATGAAAACTGTAGAAACTCAATTGGCAACAGAAAGCGAAACTATCAGAAAAAATAGTGATGCTATTCGTGCTGAATACAATGCATTACTTGAAAAGTTTAAGGCAGATACTACTCAAATATCAGAGAGCCTTTTATTGGACAGACAAAATCAATTGGAGGGTCTTCAAAAAAGATTTAATGATTATGCAGAGACTAGTTCTGCCGAGTTCGATAAGAAAAGACAAGGATTGTTAGCTCCACTACAAGAAAAACTCTTGAAAGCTATAAAAGAAGTGGGAGATGAGAATAACTATACATATATCCTTGAAACAGGAGCTTTAATGTATATAGGCACAAATGCTGTAGATGCTAATAAAGCAGTAAAAGCAAAATTAGGAATTACGGACTAATCCAGAATTAGTATAAAATATAAACCCAACTATAATTTAGTTGGGTTTTTTATTATAAGAAAGTATAGTTTACTTTATTCTAAATAGTCCGTATTTTACCATACAGATAAATGCTCTTACTCCATCTTTCCATCCTATCTTCTTCCCTTCTTCATAGGTTCTGCCATAGTAAGATATTCCGACTTCGTATATTCTTACATTTGGGTATCTGGCTACTTTAGCAGTGACTTCCGGTTCGAAACCAAAACGTCGCTCTTTGAGTGGAATGTGTTTGATGATGTCAGCCCTGAATAATTTATAACAAGTTTCCATGTCTGTAAGGTTCAAATTCGTAAACATATTAGACACGAAAGTTAATATTCGATTTCCAATCGAGTGCCAGAAGAAGAGTATACGGTGAGGACGCCCTCCCATAAACCGCGAGCCATAGACGACATCAGCAAACCCATCTACAACGGGCTTTAATAAGATGTTGTACTCTTCTGGATCATATTCTAAGTCGGCATCCTGAATTATAATATAGTCTCCTGTAGCTTCTTTTATACCTCTGTGCAATGCAGCTCCTTTTCCCATATTGATAGGCTGCTCGAAAAGTTTCATCTCTGCGCCGGTATTATGGTTGGCTATGTATTTTTTTACGACATCGATAGTGTCGTCTTTCGAACAATCGTTTACAATAATAATTTCTTTTTCGAAGTTGCCTATAAGTTCGACAGCCATAACCTTATTTAGTATAAGGTGAATAGTTCTGGCCTCGTTATACGCCGGAATGACAATTGAAAGTTTCATGTTAATGTTGTTTTGTAAAATCAGAGCAAAATGCTATTTTAGTATTCCATCAAAATATTCTATAGTTTTTATCAACCCATCTTTTAGAGCAACTTTAGGTTCCCATCCTAATTTTTCTTTTGCAATAGAGATGTCTGGTTTTCGTTGTTTCGGGTCATCACTTGGTAAAGGTTTGAATATTAATTTAGATTTTGAATTAGTTAATTCTACGACCAGATTTGCCAATTCCAGCATTGTGAATTCCCCCGGATTTCCTGTGTTTACTGGTCCTATGAAAGAATCATCACTATTCATCATTCTTATCATAGCTTCTACCAAGTCGTTCACATACTGAAAACTTCGGGTTTGCATGCCATTACCATATATAGTAATATCTTCACCTTTGAGTGCTTGTACTATAAAATTAGAAACAACCCTACCATCATTTGGGTTCATTTTAGGGCCATAAGTATTGAATATACGGACAATCTTAATCTTTACTCCATTCTGGCGGTGATAATCCATAAATAATGTTTCGGCACAACGCTTTCCTTCATCATAACAAGAGCGTATGCCTATAGGATTGACATTCCCCCAATATGACTCAGGTTGAGGGTGTACGTGAGGATCTCCATAGACTTCGCTCGTGGATGCCTGTAGTATTTTAGCTTTTACCCGTTTTGCTAAACCTAGCATATTTATAGCTCCCATTACGGAAGTTTTAATGGTTTTGATAGGGTTATATTGATAATGCACAGGCGAGGCAGGACAGGCTAGATTATATATTTCGTCAATATCTACATGGAACGGGTGAACAACATCGTGTCTGATGAGTTCGAAGTAAGGGTTGTCTAATAAATGGATAACGTTGTTTTTTGAGCCTGTAAAATAATTATCCAGACACAAAACCTCATTTCCTTCTTTTAGTAATCTTTCACAAAGGTGTGATCCAATAAATCCGGCGCCTCCGGTTACAAGTATTTTTTTATGATTCATTGCCCAATTAAAGATATTTGTAGGTTTGTTTCAGTTTACAAAGAAATAAAAAATAAAGTGGATTTTACTATTCTTTATATATCTATTTTCCCGAAACAATTTTCTTTATCTCATTCAATTTGTTCAAAGCCTCCATCGGAGTCAAATTGTTTATATCCAATGTTTTGATTTCGTCACGTACCTGACTTAGTACAGGGTCATCCAACTGGAAAAAACTAAGCTGATAACCTTCCCTATTTTCCTTTATATCATTTATTGGTTTCGATATTCCTTGCTTACGGTTATCAGACTCTAACTGTTTCAATATAGAGTTTGCTCTTTTTACTATACTTTGAGGCATTCCCGCCATTTTTGCCACATGAATACCAAAACTATGTTCACTACCTCCAGGTATAAGCTTACGGAGAAATATAATCTTATTATCCATTTCTTTGACTGAAACATTGAAGTTCTTTATCCGCTTGAAAGATTTCTCCATTTCATTCAGCTCATGATAATGCGTTGCAAAAAGGGTTTTTGCTCTCGCTTTCGGATGTTCGTGGATATATTCTACAATTGCCCATGCAATAGATATACCGTCATAAGTACTTGTACCCCGTCCAAGCTCATCGAATAGAACAAGGCTTCTTGAAGACAGGTTATTAAGTATGTCCGAAGCTTCATTCATTTCCACCATGAATGTCGATTCCCCTAAAGAAATATTATCCGAAGCTCCGACGCGTGTAAATATTTTATCTACCAGACCTATTTGGGCTGATTCGGCAGGAACAAAGCAGCCTGCTTGTGCCATCAGGGTAATTAGTGCCGTTTGACGTAGCAATGCCGATTTACCCGCCATATTGGGACCTGTAATAACAATGATCTGTTGCTTATCGTTGTCGAGAAAGACATCATTCGTAATGTAAGATTCACCTAATGGCAATAGCTTTTCAATAACGGGATGGCGTCCGTTTTTTATCTTTAAAGTATCGGTGTCATTTATTTCAGGGCGTATATACTTATTTTCTTTAGCCGTCTTAGCGAAGGATAACAGGCAGTCAGTCTGTGCGATGAGACTTGCATTTACCTGTATTGTAGGTATATATTCGATAAGACTAAGTACCAAATCATTGAAAATTGTACTTTCCAAAGCTTGTATCTTCTCTTCTGCACCTAATATCTTCTCTTCGTAATCTTTCAGTTCTTGCGTGATATAACGTTCTGCATTGACAAGGGTTTGTTTTCTTATCCACTCGGCAGGTACTTTGTCTTTATGAGCATTACGGACTTCGATATAATATCCGAAAACACTGTTGAAGCTTATCTTAAGTGAAGTTATGCCTGTTTCATCGATTTCCCGCTGCTGTATCTTTAGTAAATAGTCTTTACCTGAATACGCTATACTCCTTAACTCATCTAAGTTTTTGTTCACCCCACTTCTGATGACATTACCTTTGTGGAGCAATGCTGGAGGATCGGGCTGTATCTCTCTTTCTATGCGATCGCGTATGATAGGGCAAGGATTCAGCTTTTCTCCAATTTCTCTTAGGCTAGGCTCATCTGAGTTTAGAAAAATTTCTCGTATCGGTTCAATAGCCTTAAGGGCAACTTTCAGCTGTACAATTTCCCGCGGTGTAGCTCTGTTTACAGCAACTTTAGAGATGATCCGTTCCAGATCTCCAATCAATGATAATTGCTCCTCCAGTATGTTTTTAAGCTCCAGATCCTTAAAGAAATATTCAACAATGGAAAGTCGGTTGTTTATAGGCTTTGCTTCTTTCAACGGAAATACTAACCAGCGACGCAATAACCGCGCACCCATTGGCGATACGGTCTTATCCAATATATCCAAGAGGCTTTTTCCACCCTCGTTCATTGTGGAAATAAGTTCTAAACTTCGAACTGTAAATTTATCCAGCCGTACGTATTTATCTTCTTCTATGCGTGATAAGGCTGTGATATGTCCTATCTGTGTATGTTGAGTAACATCCATATAGTGGAGGATGGTACCTGCTGCAATGATGCCATTTGTAAGATGTTCTACGCCGAACCCTTTCAGATTCTTTGTCTCGAAATGTTTCAGTAACCTACTTCTGGCTGTGTCTTCGGTAAATACCCAGTCTTCCAATTCGAAAATAAAGAAGCGGGTTCCGAAATATTCCTCGAATAGTTTTTTCTTACTTCTTTCAACCAATACTTCTTTTGGCGAAAAGTTGGTCAGTAGTTTATCCACATATTCTTTCGTCCCTTCTGCCACCATGAATTCTCCTGTCGAGATATCAAGGAATGAGACTCCGCAACCGCTTTTAGCAAAGTGTATAGCACACAGAAAATTATTCTCTTTGTGGTTGAGTATGTTTTCATTGATAGACACTCCGGGCGTTACCAACTCAGTAATGCCTCGTTTTACTATCGTCTTGGTTTGCTTCGGATCTTCCAGTTGGTCACAGATAGCAACACGCTTTCCGGCTCTTACCAGTTTTGGGAGGTAGGTATCCAAGGCATGGTGTGGGAAACCGGCTAATTCTACCGACTGAGCCGCCCCATTTGCCCTTCTGGTAAGTGTTATTCCTAATATCTCGGAAGCGTCGATAGCATCTTGAGAAAACGTTTCATAGAAGTCTCCTACACGAAACAATAATACAGCATCAGGATGTTTACTCTTGATTTCCAAATATTGTTTCATTAATGGGGTTTCTGCTATCTTCTTCGCCACGTTTTGTTTTATTTAGATGTATTCTGTATAGTAACTACTAAAAAACAAAGATAGGAAAAAATAAGAGAAGTGTTATTTAGCTTCTTATTTTACGAAGATTAATTACAGGTCAAATGCGAGTTTTATATACAAAGCTATGTGTGATTATTATAATATAATACTGTCACTTTTGTTACCTTCTAAAAATAAAAAAACCTCACTAAAAATAACGAGGGTTTGTATATAAAACTAGTTAATCGCTTCCTATACCTATCCGTCTTCAACCCCTTTTCTTACTTTTTTTATAGAGCGCTGGATCAGATTTTGAATAGATTGATAATTCATATCCATAATTGTAGCTATATCGTTGATACTCATACATTCTACAAATCTGTAGTACATAGCTTCCCTTTGTCGGGGAGTTAGTAAAGAAAATATGAATTTTACTTTTTCTTCTGTTCTGTAGTTTTCCTCTTTTTGTATTAACTGATTCTCAGCCGTATCGTTCGGATCATCAGATTCATTATCCATCGATTCTATTGTCTGTACACGGCCTTTCTCTCTTTTAAGGATATTGAATAAACTATTTTTTAAGACAACGAAAAGGTATAATTTTATATTGTCTGTCTGCCCCAATTTGTTCCTGTTCTTATGTATTTTTTCAAAGACATCCTGGATGCAATCTTTTACAAGCTCTCTGTCAGTTGTGAATTGTAAGCCGTACTTGAAAAGGATCTGAACATACTTTTTGTATATATCGGAATAAGCCTCCTCGTCCCCCGACAAAAAATTATTCCATAGAAGAGAGTCATTGTTGATAGTTTCTTTTTCCATCTAATACACTTAGTATGCCAAGTACCCCAGAGCAAAATTAATTGATTCAAAAGTATAAAAATAAAGTGGATATTAAAAATATCCTAAAAGATGCAAGGCATTAACCTATTGTTATGTATTATGCCCATTTTTCTTTACTTCTTATGATTTAATAAGTGTTAATCGCTTCGCGAAAATATAATCTAATATACGATCTCATGTGTTCGTCTTAAATATAAGAATACTGATATTAATAAGTCTGTTTTATATATAGGTCTGATCTGATTCGTATATTTGTATATTTAAAATCTTTTAAATTAATTTTTTAAGAATAGGTTAACCTCTAATCTTTGTAAGATTAACGTTCAGACTTATATGAATTGTATAAATGCCTTCTTGTAAACAATATAAAATTTGAATAATTGATGAAAATTGTAGAATTTAAATCTTTTATTGTTAAATGAGTTATAGCCGCTCATTGTCTGCTGTTTATGTGATAAAAAACAAATATCCATTGTTGATTATGGCAGTTCCAACACCTTCATGAAATTATAAAATAAATAATAAATAAATATTTTCCTTAAAAAAAGTGAGTATAAAACTCGTTGTTAATTGTTTTACTAATAACTGTGCTAGATATGCAAAATACAAAAGACGAAAAAGACTATAGGTATTATTCATTTGAGGATTTTCTTGAGGATGACTTTTTTATATCTTCTATAAAGAATCCGACAAGAGAAACATTTGCATTTTGGGAAACATTTAAAATGCAGAATGGGGAGAATCTATATAATTTTAATTCTGCAAAGTCATATCTCGAATCATATCCCGTTTCGGAAGACGCCCTTTCTGATAAAGAAATTGCCGAAATGTGGAACAATATAAATACAAGAAATGCGTCTAATTCACAAAGACGTGTAAGGCGCTTGTATTTAGCAGTAGCAGGTGCAGCGGCGGGTATTGCCGCTATGCTGATAGGTATTTATTTCTATCAAACGAGTTATACGGAATCGGATATATACAGATATGCCAATCAGACTCAATCGGGAGAATTGAATTCATCAGAGGCCCAGCTTATATTGTCCGAAGATAAAGTCGTTGTAATAGAAGATAAAGAATCTGAAATTACTTATCAATCGGCAAGCGTGAAAATAAAGGATGAGAGCATATCGAAAAAAGACATTGCAGAATACAATGAATTAAAAGTGCCTCGAGGCAAACGATCTATGCTCACATTTTCCGAAGGAACAAAAGTTTGGGTGAATGCCGGTACAAGAGTTGTTTATCCTGCCGAATTTAACTCCGAAGAAAGAGAAATCTATGTCGACGGAGAAATATATATAGAGGTAGCACCAAATAAAAACTGGCCGTTTGTGGTGAAAACAAAAGATGTAGGAGTGCAGGTTTTGGGTACAATATTTAATGTTACAGCTTACGATTCCGATCCGGTAAAAAGAATTGTGTTGGTTTCAGGATCGGTGAAAGTCGGTACGCGAAAGAAAGGGGAGGAAGTGTTATTGTCTCCCAATAAAATGTATGAATATAACGATGGACAGAACAAAATTACAAATGTTGACGTAGATAAATATATATCATGGAAAGATGGTATGTATTTGTTCGAAAACGAAAAGCTAGAAAATATACTTTCCCGGCTTTCTATGTACTATGGTGAAGATATAAGATGCGATGATATATCTGCAAATCTAAGGTGTTCGGGCAAGCTTGACCTGAAGGGCGATTTACTCGATGTTTTACACGGGTTGTCCTATACCGCACCTGTTACATTTAAAGATAATGATGGAATATATATGATTAAATATAAACCTTGATTAGTACGAATTAAATTTAGCTATTGAGAATCATTTAAACTGAAAAAAGACATTATAAGAACATAATCATCTACTCTGTTCTATTCAGATGATTCATTGACTTAGTGTATAAATGGCATTAATTAAGACTACAGTTTTTAGTTAGTGGAGAGATAGATGTATCCTTATATGAAACGCAAAATATGGAATAAATTAGTTTTATCAACTACTTTTTTCTTCGCTATAATCGAGGATTGGAATCATTTAGTGCGAGGAACATAAATGAAAAAATATGCAGTAAACGACTTTTTAAGAATAAACTATAGAGTAAAAACCCCAATTTAAAATGAAATAACAATTATTGACAACCTAAAAAGTATTGAGCCTATGAAAAAAACATGAGTATGGAACGAAAATTGGATGGTACTGCGAATACCACCCAATCGACGATTTAACATTAAATTAATAACTATGAGTTTAATCATTAAATCCTTACAAAGGTATGACAAAAACAAATGAATTTAACATAAAAAGAACTAATATTACGAAGGCACTCAGAATTATGAAATTGATGACTTTTTTCCTTATAATAGGAATGAGTGTTTGCTCTGCCGTAAATAGTTATTCTCAGACAACACTTCTGTCTCTTAAGTTAAATAATAAGACGATAAAAGAGGCATTCTCTCAAATAGAAAAACAGAGTGAATATATATTTTTCTATTATGACAATGTGTTGGACGTAAATAAAAAAATTTCCGTTAATGTAGAGGGTCAAACAGTAGATAAGATATTAGATGAATTGCTTAAAGCAACAGGCAATACATACACAATCTCCGACAGGCAGATTTACATATCTAAACCGTCGGCCAATCCGGCCATATCCGGAATCGAACAACAGTCCGATAAAGGAATTGTTTCCGGATCCGTAGTAGATACAAAAAATGGAGAGGCATTAGCTGGAGCCACAATTAAGTTTCAAGGCCAAGATAACGTTTCTACGATGGCAGACGGTGATGGTAAATTTACATTACAGGTGCCTGATACAAAAAATGGAGTTCTTATTGTATCCTTAATTGGATTTGCAACAAAAGAAGTTCAGATTAAGAATCAGAAAGTGATTCAAGTAACACTTGATGAGGATGTGACAGCACTAGAAGAGGTCGTTGTAGTTGGGTTCTCTACCCAAAAAAAGGGGAGTGTGATAGGTTCAGTAGATCGCATTCAACCTTCTCAGTTAAAACAACCTACAAGAGCGCTTTCTACCTCTTTGGCGGGACGTTTGGCAGGCGTTATTGCTGTGCAGAACTCCGGTGAACCTGGGCGCGACGGAGCTACATTCTGGATTCGCGGTGTAAACACATTTACAGGTAGTGCCACCCCTTTAGTTTTAGTAGACGGTATTGAACGCGAATTGGATGATATCGATCCAGAAGAAATAGCCGACTTCACAATATTGAAAGATGCAACAGCTACAGCTGTTTATGGGGTACGTGGAGGTAATGGCGTTGTTTTGGTTACAACCAGAAAAGGTGCGGTAGGTGCACCATCTATAAACTTTACTACAGAGGTTGGGCTTGCAGCTCCTGTCTATTTACCCGATTTCGCAGACGGTCCCACTTACATGAGAATGATGAACGAGGCACTCCACAATATAGGACGTAATCCTCTTTATACTCAGGAACAAATAGATCGTACAGCGAGTGGTTATGATCCATATCTCTATCCGAATGTGAACTGGATGAATGAGCTGATAAAAGAATGGCAGCCAACCGAAAAAGTAAATCTGAATGTTTCGGGAGGTAGCGAAAGCGTACGCTATTTCGTATCAGCTTCGGTTCTGAATCAGAATGGTATGTTTAAGAAATTTGATGAAGGGGTGAGTTTCAATAACAATATAAGAGATACACGTTATAATTTTCGTTCTAATGTTGATGCCAATGTAACTAAAACTACAGTTCTAACCATTGGTATCGGCGCTATCCTTGAAGATATCACCAATCCGGGAGCTTCCTCAGAAACAATTTTTAGCTGGATGAGACAGATACCTCCGGTATATTTCCCGATGACGTTTCCTGACCAAGACAAAACTCCGGGGTTTGCATATGGAGTTGCGCGCAACCCATATCAGCTACTAGCCCGTTCAGGATATAGTACAAGGAGCAAAACTACAGTACAATCCAATTTTAGTATTACCCAAGATCTATCTATGATAACAAAAGGGTTACAAGCAAAAGGGCTTTTCTCTTTCGACTCTTTCACCGATGGTACAGTTGTTAGAACAATGTCGCCTCGTCCTTGGATGATTTCGATGGGCGACGATGGTGAGTATGCTTACAAAGATATGGAGCCAAATAGCGACTCTTATCACGAATATTTGGACAGATCTATCAGTGGTGTCTACAATGATCGTAAAATATACCTGGAAACTAGCTTGATTTATAATCGCGATTTTGGTCCGCACTCGATAGGAGGATTATTCCTTTACAATCAGAGCGATAAACAATATCCCACTTGGTCTAACATCTATGAGTCGGTTCCTGAGCGTACGCAAGGTATTACCGGTAGGGCTAGCTACTCATATCTGAATAAATATTTTGCCGAGTTCAACTTCGGTTATAATGGTTCCGAAAACTTTGCAAAAGGAAAACGATATGGATTCTTCCCGGCAGTAGCAGTGGGATGGGTCCCTACAGACGAATCCTTTATGGAATGGATGAAACCCGCTATAGAATATATGAAGATACGTCTGTCTCACGGAACGGTAGGTAATGATAACCTGGTATGGAACAATTCAAAACAGCGTTTCGTATATCAAACACGTGTAGAATATGTAAATTCCAATGTTGGTTTTGGTACCAATAACGGATACGGATATGGATACGGAGGTGGAATCAACTTCACATACTATGGAAACCCGAATGCAACATGGGAAGAAGCCGCCAAGACAGATATTGGTCTCGAAGTCCGTTTTCTAAAAGATTTTAATCTGCAGTTCGACTTATTCTACGAAAAACGTAAGAATATCTGGACGCAAATGTCTAAGACTCCAGATATATTCGGTTTTGCTACAACACCTTTTGCAAACGCCGGAGAGATGGAGAATAAAGGATTTGATGGATTCCTTGCTTATGATAAGAAAATCAATAAAGATCTGTCGATAGGAGCCAAAGCTACCTTCACATTCTCCAGAAACGAGATACTTGCAAATGGTGAAGAAACTAAAAAATATGCCTATCAGTCTAATATTGGAAGACCACATAATAGTTTGTTAGGCTATATAACCGACGGCTATTTTGTCGATGATGAGCATGTGGCTAACAGTCCTTCTCAGACAGGAATTAGTGGTGCAGCACCTAAAGCCGGTGATGTTAAATACAAGGATGTTAATGGCGACGGTGTGATCGATGAATTTGATAGAGTCTTTATGGGCTATCCTACTGTTCCGGAAATTTCTTATGGTTTAGGACTAAATGTTCAATATAAGGGATTTGATGCATCGCTATTATTCCAAGGAGCAGACAGAGTATCATTCTTTGCTTCACCTAAAACATTTGAACAAGAAAACAGAGGCAATATCTATACCTTCTTTGTTGATAACTACTGGTCGGAAGAAAATCCGGACTTAAATGCTGAGTTTCCTCGTCTAGGTATTGGTAACCAAACAAATAACTATTCTAATTCGGATAAATGGTTACAAAACGGAAGATATATACGTCTGAAACAAGCAGAAGTCGGCTATACATTCCCGAAAACTACAACACAAAAATGGGGAATAGGTACATTGCGTTTTTATGCAAATGGTATGAATCTGTTTACAATATCCCCATTCGATTGGTGGGATCCGGAACCAAGATCATATTCTGGAACATATTATCCAATTCAAAGAATTGTGAATTTTGGGGTTCAAGTTAAATTTTAAAAAAGAGATAAGATATGAAATCGATAAATAAAATATTATTCTCTACAATATTGGTATTATTTTCAATGTCATCTTGTTCAGACTTTCTGGATCAGGTGCCGGATGAAAAACTGAGTGAGTCTATTCTATTTGAATCAAAAGATGATGTTATCTCTGTGTTAACTCAAGTATATAGTAATACTCCAAATCCGTTAACAGTAAGTGATAATACAACATCTATTCCCGGAAACTCAGGCGATGACTGGGATCTCAACTGGAATAACTATAGTGCTTATTACAAAGATTTAGGACAATATAGCCCGGCCAATGCTATCTTCTATCAATGGTCTCGTTACTTTCAGTCAATACGTTTATCTATGTATTTTCTTAACCGTATAGATGAATGTAAAGACCCTAAGCTAGAAGAGAAAGAAAGAGAGTGGTGGAAAGGTGAAGCCTATTTCTTGCAAGCATATTACTATTTCTTATTGCTGGAAATGTATGGACCTACTCCTATCATGGATAGGGTTTATCAGCCAGATGAAGTAGATGCAGCTATTGCAGCGGGAATACCACGCGCTACATTTGATCAATGTGTAAACCATATAGACAGTTTGCTTGAAGAAGCATACTCGCGTCTGGATTTATTTTATACGTCATCATCTACCGAGCGTGCAGGACGTGCAAGCAAGGCTTCCGCTAAGTTTCTACAGGCACGTCTATGGTTATATGCAGCAAGTCCGTTATATAATGGAATGAAGAACCCTACAACTAACAAAGACTATTCATATCTCAATCCGAAAGGACGCGATGGAGAAGGTCTTATTAGCACTACTTTGGATGCGACAAAGTGGAAGAAAGCGATGGACGTATGTCAAGAAGCAATCGATATTTGTACCCAGGCCGATCTTAAGCTATTTGATACATATAGTACCGGATATGAGAATTATTGGAGGCTGATGAACTATGCACGTGGAGGTGATACTAATTCCGAAAACGTTTATTACAGACAAAATGAGTCAACCAGCAGTTTTAGAACACACTGTTTGCCTTTGTCATGGAGCGGTTATTCTGGAGTTTGTCCTACAGTTACTCATGTCAACGAATATTTTATGGCAAATGGTTTGATGCCGGAAGATGATAAAGCCTATAAAGGATATAGCCTTTCGGATATGGAAGAATATAGCAATGTGAGTAAAACTTTCAAAATTCCTAAAATGTACGCAAACAGGGATCCTCGCTTCTATTCTAATATTCTTTTCCCAGGACAATACTCATATGCTATTCTGGGTACATCTGTAGTGCCATCTAAAATAGATGGAAGCGATAGCCTCGTTATAAACAAGAGTGTCAAGAGCAAATGGGCATATAATACCAGTGCTGACTATCAGGACGAAATATGGTTCAGACCATTCTATGATACACAAGACGGATATACAAAAAAGACAGGTAGAGACTATTGTAATAGTGGTTTCTTAGCTATCAAATTTGTAGGTAAGACAGATAATAAGAATGCAAAAGGCGATTATGCAATGACTATATTCCGTTTGGCTGAATTATACCTGAATTATACAGAAGCAGCGTTTGAGTATGCTGTGAGCCAAGGGAAAGATCCTTCAACAGAAGCCTCTGTATTCAAATACTGGGATATGGTACGCGACAGAATACAACTTCCTAGCGTTAAAGATGCTTATAAGAATGCGAATATTACTCTGACCACGACTAAATTGAGGGAACTGATTCATCGCGAAAGAAGAATTGAAATGGCCTTTGAAGGGCATCGCTATTATGACAATCGCCGTTGGCTTGACGCTGAACGCGAAGGTGGCGAAACATATGGTCTAGATGTATTCAAGACTGAAGCAGGAGGTTTCTGGAATGTAGTTTCGTTTGAAGACCGTGCATGGGATGATAAAATGTATTTCCTTCCTATATCTCAGAGCGAAATAGACAAAAACTCTTCGTTGACACAAAATGCCAGATGGTAAGATAAAAGAATTCTAAATATTAAAAAGATAACATATGAATAAGAAAATTTTATTCTTCAGCATAATCTCTATAGCCTTCTTTCTTCTGTCATCATGTAGTGATGATGATAAAGACGAAATTCAACCCGGTAGTATATCTAATATCCGTGCCGAAAAAAGGGAGGGTGGTGTTATGTTGAGATGGGATGTTCCATCCGATTCCAATTATCATTATGTTGAAGTGAGTTTTGAAGATCCATGGAGAAATAAAAAGAGAGTTCGCCTATCAAGCGTATATACAGATAGTGTGGCTATCTGGGGTCTCTTGGAGAGATTCGGAGATTATAAGTTTACTCTACAAACATATAGTACAACATTTACTCCGGGTAAAGTTGAAACCTTTAACGCAACCAGTGGATACAGGCAAGCTTCTTATACATCCGGAGCAGATACTCCAATAACTTTAGCCGAGAAGAACCTTTCAACGAATGCACAGGAACCGAGTGAGGGACCAATTAAGAACCTATTGGATGAAGATGCTAGTACATATTTCCATACAGCATGGAGCGTTTCTAAGACACCTCCCCATCATTTACAGGTTGATCTTGACAACCCTCTGACTCAAGGAGGCTTTAAGTTTAAATACAGAACAAGGAGTACAGGATCTGGTTGTCCTCAGATAATAGTTATATCAGTAAGTAAAGACGGTGTGAATTTTGTCGATGTTTCAACACTTACAGCGGACGAAGATGACTTGCCTGTAGGAAAAAGTGTGGAGTATACGAGCAAAGCTATAAATCTGTTTGAGTTACTCCCTGATGAAACCTATTTTGAACCTAAACATATTCGTTTAAGTGTTACGAAAACCAATAGCGGCGAAATGTCTTGGTTCTGTTTGTCAGACTTTTGGTTCTGGGAATCTAAAATCGTAGTCTTTGATCCGGAAAATGATTTGGAAGCACAACCGGATGAATACGACTATTAATATTATACTATAACATTACAAGTTACTCTTTTAGAAAAGCCATAAAGAAGATAATCTTCAGGTTTTCTCTTTGTGGCTTTTTTTACTATAACCTAAATCGGATAATACGAATGTTCTTATTATTTAAAGATCTGATCTCTTAAACACAATTCTGCTATATGAAAGATATATTTAAAATACACATTATAGCTATCCTCACTTTCCTCCCATGCTTATGTCTGCCATCATGTAAAGATAATGCGGCAGGAGGAGAAGATTCAGATAAGCCCTATCTTGAAATAAGTGAAAATAAGTTGACGTTCATACGTTTTGCTTCGTCTCAAGCAATTACAATAAATACCAATATAAAGGAAATAACATACAGAATAGCAGAAACTGCCGATTGGATTTCAGTAACATATTCTGACAATACTCTGACGGTTTCGGTAAAAGATAATCCTGGAGCAAAGAGCCGTACTGGCTCGATTTCTATCGAAGGAGAAAATATAAAGAAAACTTTGACTATATCGCAAGAAACCAAAAATACAAACACAGATGGGATATTGAGCGATATAAAAATTCCTGTTAAAAGTGGAGAAGCTTCTAGTTTTCATACAGGCGATGGTATAGATAAATCTTTCGACGGCGATATGAATACGTTGTATCATTCCGAATGGGGGAATGTAAACCGCTTTCCAATAACACTGACATATAATTTCGAAAATACTGTCACTATTGATTACCTCGTTTATAGTCCAAGAACAGATGGTGGAACAAATGGAAACTTTAAAGAATTTGAACTTTGGGTGGCCACAGAAACAAAGCCTCTCGAAAAGTATGGAGATTATGATTTTAAGGGAAATTCGTCAGCATCTCGTATCTCATTCTCTCCGGCTTTAGAGAAGCCTACCCAGATACGATTTGTCGTTAAATCAGGAATCGGAGATAATAATGATATTGGTTTCGCATCTTGTGCAGAGATGGAATTCTACAGAAAAAATCCTGACAACTTCGATTATATGACCATATTTTCGGATGTGACATGTACTCAATTAAAATCAGAAGTAACCGAAGCTCAAATAAATACTATAACGAATCAGTTCTTTAAGGAACTGGCACTTGATATATACAAGGGTGTATATGACGCTGAATTCAGGGTGCAGGACTACAGATCATGGCAGCATCCGGATGTAATGGCAAAACAGAACAAAACAAGTACCTACGGACTGCGAGACAACCCTACAGGTATATATACGAAAACAGGAGAAGATATTGTCGTTTTCGTAGGCGATCTGAAAGGTCAGAATATATCTCTGTTTGTTCAGGATCCTGACGATAAGATTTCAGGATATTCATATTCTTTAGCCACAGGTATGAATAAAATAAGTTCGGCTGTGTCAGGATTGATATACATTATGTATTATACAGACAAAGGGACAGAGCCTGCAATCAAAGTACATATTGCCGGAGGCTACGTAAACGGCTATTTCGACAATCAGAAGCATAACGAAGACGATTGGAGCAAAATTCTTGGCAATGCGACGTTCCGTCATTTCGATATAATAGGGAAGTATGCTATCCTAACATTCGAGACAGAGGCTATCAGGACATATACTAAAACAAAAGGATTGGATTTGATAAATAAGTACGATAAGCTTGTATATGATGAACAAGATTTCATGGGACTTGTGAAATATAACAAGATGTATAAGAACAGAGCATACTTTCTTGTCGTATATTCTGGCTATATGTACGCGGGTGGCTATCATATGGGATATGAAAAAGGTACGCAACCCGAGATATTAGATCCGGCCATATTCTCAACCTCTGCTATCTGGGGCCCTGCACATGAGTTAGGTCATGTACATCAGACACGTCCTGGATTAAGATGGTTGGGGATGACAGAAGTTACTAATAACATCCACTCTCAATATATACAAACATTGTGGGGTAATAGTTCCAGACTGATGACAGAAGATTTGGGCGGAGGTATTAACCGTTACCAATTAGCAAAAACCAACATAATTGATGCAAAGATTGCGCATAATGCAGAAGGAGATGTGTTCTGTAAATTAGTTCCATTCTGGCAATTGAAGCTTTATATACACGATGCTTTAGGTAATAATGATTTCTACAAGGATGTATACGAAGCGATCCGTAACAGTCCCAATCCTGCTACTGATGGCGAATGCCAGCTTCAATTCGTGAAAATCGCATGCGAAAAAGCAGATCTGGATCTAACGGCCTTTTTTGAAGCCTGGGGCTTTCTCAAAGCGGTGGACATAGAAATAGACGATTATAGTAAAGGACAGTTTACTATTACTCAGAAGCAAATAGATGACTTAAAGGCTGAAATTGCGGCAAAAAAATATCCGAAGCCAAAACATGAAAATATTCAGTATATAACAGATAATAATGTCGGAAATTATAAATAATTATATTGTTAAAAGTATGGTTTTTATTGATTTAGTGGATGCTGAGATGGTTTTTCAAATTTTGCATGTAGATTTAAAATCCAATATGTTAATTAACAGAAAATAATATATAATGAGACTGAAAATCTCCATATATTTAATACATTTACAGTATCAAATAAAAACTTTAATTCTTAATACTTAGGCAATATAAGCAGGTCTAAAGAAAAATTCAAAATTCAAAATTTTATTAACTATGAAAAAAATTGTATCGGCATTGATTGTTTGCTTAATCTTCATTGGATGTAGCACTCAGCCGCCAAAACAATCCTTGGTAATCTCTACGCCGGTTCCGGCTCGTCCTGCAGGACAGGCAGATGTATTACAGCTCAAGACAGACCCACTTCCGACTGTTCGTATCGCATTTATAGGATTGGGCATGCGTGGACCGGGTGCAGTTAGTCGTATGACTCATATTCCTGGCGTTGAAATAGTAGCTCTGTGCGATGTGGAGCAAAAGAATACAGAAAAAGTAAATAAGATGCTTGAAGAACGTGGTTTCCCCAAAGCACAGGAGTTTTATGGAGATACCACCGTGTGGCGTAAAGTAACCGCTCTGCCGAATGTGGATTTGATATATGTGGCTACCGATTGGAAATCACATGCTACAATAGGTATACAAGCAATGAAAGATGGTAAGCATGTTGCTATCGAAGTTCCTTCGGCGGTAACAATGGATGAGATATGGGCGTTAATTAACACTTCGGAGCAGACGCGCAAACACTGTATGCAATTGGAAAACTGTGTATACGACTTCTTCGAACTTACTACATTGAATATGGTTCAGCAAGGTTTGCTTGGTGAGGTGATTCATGGAGAAGGTGCTTACATCCACGGGCTTACTCCGTTTTGGGATACGTATTGGAATAACTGGCGGATGGACTTCAACAGAGCTCATAGAGGAGATGTATATCCTACTCATGGCTTAGGTCCTGTATGTCAGGCAATGAATATACATAGAGGCGACAAACTGAATTATCTTGTATCTGTTGATACGAAAGCGATTGGTAATCCAGCATATATTAAAGAAAAGACAGGCGAAGAAGTGAAAAATTTCAGAGCAGGAGATCATACAAGTACATTGATTAGTACCGAAAAAGGAAAATCTATATTGATAGAGCATAATGTTACTTCACCTCGTCCTTACGATCGTATGTACCAACTTACAGGAACTAAAGGGTTTGCTAATAAATATCCGATTTCAGGTTACGCTTTGGATAAAGGCGAAATTGATCCCGCGGTTGCAGGTAATCATGAGAATCTGAATGCTCACGAATTTGTTCCCGAAGATGTAAAGAAGGCATTGATGGAAAGATATAAACATCCGATTGTAAAAGATATAGAAGAGAAGGCTAAACAAGTAGGCGGACATGGCGGTATGGACTTCATCATGGATTATCGTATGATTTACTGTTTGCAAAAAGGGTTGCCTCTCGATATGGATGTATATGATTTAGCCGAATGGTGCTGTCTGGTGCCATTGACCGAAATTTCTTTGGATAACAATTCCGCTCCTGTCGAAATTCCTGATTTCACCCGTGGGGCATGGAATAAGTTAGATAAGTTAACTTTTGCCGAATAGTGCATTTTCTAGGGTATAATTTTATTTGATTAACCCAACACACTTAGATACTACTTTTGTAACGTGAAGAATTGAGAGTTACCACAATAACTCGTAGCTCTCAGTCTTCAGGTTATGGTCATCATAACCCTAATCGAACCAATTTTGTCGCCAAATCATGAATATTACGATAAAGAAAATCTTTAGATTTTTTTCTTTCTGCATATTTTTTTCTTTGTTTCCGGTAGTCAATGCTCAGGAGAGTTTGCCTTATTGGGAAGATGTGAGTGTAGTTTCGGTCAATAAAGAGACTCCCCGCACTACATTTATGAGTTATGATAATGCTGCAGATGCAGTAAGCTCTATCTCGACCCCTTCATTTAGCTATGAAAATAGCAAATATTATTATCCGTTAAATGGTATATGGAAGTTTTACTTTACCGAAAGCCATAAGAATCTTTCCGATGATATAACAAATCCCAATATTAGCCTATCTGGTTGGTCGGATATAAAAGTTCCGGGCAATTGGGAGCTTCAAGGCTTTGGAGAAGCTTATTATGTAAACCAACGATACGAATTTGAAGCATCAAATCCACGCCCCCCACACATAGCGGAAAATATCCCTGTAGGAGTGTATCGTCGCGATATAGACATCCCTTCCGATTGGATGTCGCGCGATATGTATCTTCACATAGCAGGAGCAAAATCCGGAGTATATGTTTATATCAACGGGCAGGAGGTAGGCTATAGTGAGGATTCGAAAGATCCGGCTGAATTTCTTATCAATCCCTATGTCAAAGCAGGGAAAAATGTTTTGACACTTAAAATATTCCGCTGGAGTACAGGTTCGTGGCTCGAATGTCAGGACTTTCTTCGTGTGAGCGGGATCGAACGCGACATATTCATCTGGTCGCAACCCAAAACTGCAATCAAAGATTTCAGAGTAAAATCTACGCTGGATGAAACATATAAAGACGGTGTATTCAACTTAGGGTTGGATATAAAAAACTCAAACGAAACCGATAAAAATGTAACAGTAAGATATGAGTTGATCGATGCTAAAGGAAATATTGTTACTACCAATTCGAAAGAAACTCTCATAAAAGCAAATGGGATAAATACCGTCAAATTTGATTATACATTACCTGATGTATCAACATGGACATCCGAAAATCCTAATCTCTATAATCTGATGATGATTGTAGAGGAAGACGGAAAAATTGTTGAAGTTATTCCATTCAGAGTAGGATTTCGCAAAATAGAGATAAAGAATAGTGGGCTCAAAGTCAACAACAAAGACTTGTGGTCATTCTATGTAAACAATCAACCTATAAAACTAAAAGGAACAAATATACACGAAACAACAGAAGACGGACATTACATCACACCCGAACAAATGCGCCGGAATTTCGAATTGATGCGTTTGAATAATATCAACTCAGTGCGTTTGAGTCATTATCCGCAAGACCGCAAATTCTATGAGATGTGCGATGCGTATGGCATATATGTATATGATGAGGCTAATGTCGAATCTCATGGTATGTACTATACACGCTACATGGATGACAAGCGTAAGGGAACAGTAGGGCACGAAGATGGTACGAAAAGAGGAACATTGGGAGATAATATCGATTATCAGGAAAGCCATTTATCGCGTTTTAGGAATATGTTCGAACGCAATAAGAATTATCCGTCAGTTACTATCTGGTCGTTAGGGAATGAAGCAGGAAATGGTTATAATTTCTATAACGGTTACCTGCTGTTGAAATACCTTGATAAAGATCTTATGGAGCGTCCCGTTTGTTATGAACGCTCGCTGTGGGAATGGAATACAGATATGTATGTACCTCAATATCCCGGAGCAGATTATCTCGAATATGTAGGAAAAAATGGAGGAAGTGCAGAGCCTAGAAATGGACAGAACAATATAGCTATTCCTGTCGTTCCGTCAGAATATTCCCATGCTATGGGCAACTCTAGTGGAAACCTTTGGGATCAGTGGCAGGCTATTTATAAATACCCGATTTTGCAAGGCGGATATATCTGGGAGTGGATAGATCATGCTGTTAAGTTTAAGCGAAATGGAAAGGAAATTTGGGCTTATGGCGGGGACTTCGGAGAGAATCAGCCTTCGGATGGTAACTTTGTTGCCGATGGTATTGTGAATCCCGATCAGAGTCCGCATCCGGCTATGGCAGAGGTGAAATATACGCACCAGAATGTTGGTTTCGAAGTTGAGGATTTAAGCAAGGGACAGGTGAAGATTAAGAATCGCTTCTATTTCTCTGACTTATCAAGATATAATGTAAAATACAAAATCTATGAAAACGGTAAACTAGCTCAAGGGGTCGATTTAAATCTTAGCCTTGCACCGCAAGACTCTACAATAATAACTATTCCTATATCACAATTGAAAGCGAAAGCAGGTATGGAATACTTTCTTAATTTCGAGGTTTCTACAAAAGAAGCAGAACCGTTAATTCCTGTGGGGCATGTCATAGCATATGATCAGTTTGTATTGCCATTACAGGCAGATAAAAAAGCTTACACCAATACAAGTGGGCCTAAGCTTATTATATCTGAGTCAGAAAATGATATTACGGTTGCATCCACAAAACTTAATTTCGTATTCGATAAGCAACAAGGTATAGTTACTTCTTATAAAGTGGATGGAGTGGAATATTTCCAAGACGGATTTGGTATTCAGCCTAATTTCTGGAGAGGACCAACTGATAATGATTACGGAAATGGAGCGCCTTATCGCCTGCAAATATGGAAAGAATCGAGTCAAGACTTTAAAATTGCTTCTGCAAAGGCTGAATTGAAAAACAATATTGCGCTCATGTCTGTCACATACGCATTGGTAGCAGGAAACTTTTACATAGTAGATTATAAGATATATCCATCAGGTATAGTGAATGCTTCTATTAGGTTTACATCTGCTGATGCTGATGAGAAGGAAGTCGGATTGTCACGCGAAGCTGCCGAGTTCACTGTATCTGGAAGTAACAGGGTTGGAACTGAAGAACAGCGTACCAAGACAGCTAAATTAGAAGTTCCTCGTATAGGAGTGCGTTTTCGCTTACCTGCGAATATGAATCAGGTACAATACCTTGGTCGTGGGCCGGAAGAAAATTATCTGGACAGAAAAATGGGTACAATAGTAGGCCTTTATAAATCTACAGCCGAAGACTTGTATTATCCATACGTACGTCCACAAGAAAACGGGCACCATACAGATACGCGTTGGGTTGCTCTTAATGCCGGAAACGGTAAGGGTTTGTTGATAGAGGCGGACAATACAATAGGATTTAACGCTTTGCGTAACTCTGTCGAGGATTTCGATTGTGAAAATTCGGACGAGCCATATCAATTCCGAAACATTGCACCCACTTATAACTATGTAGATGAAAACGGGATACCTGTTCCGGAAGACCAAAGTTTGGAGAATGCTAAAAACAGGTTGCGGAAACATACACATGAAGCGGATGTCAGACCTCGAGATTTTGTAGAAGTATGTGTTGATATGAAGCAATATGGAGTTGCAGGATATAACAGTTGGGGAGCAAAACCGCTTCCTGAATACAGCATTTTCGCCAATCAGGAGTATAAATGGGGATTCACGTTGATTCCAATTGCAAGTTCAGCTGACGCAATTAAGAAAGTAGGATATAAATATTAATATATAATTAAAAGACAAATATTAATTTATGATATTAGCTAGCCGGTATTGATTCTGGAGTCGAGACAAAAATGTGTATTTTTTGTTGGTTAATAGGGAGAGGTAATTCATGACAGATAGATTCGGCTAGCTATTATAAATTGTAAAAGGGATTGATAACACAAGCTAAATAAATATTAAGTGTGCCTTATAATTGAAGAAAGGCCTGAGGAGGAAATTTCTCGGGCCTTTACTTATACTTCGAGTCTATTTTATATTGTTTTTATTTCAGAAAGTCCATTCGTATGAAGAATCTCTACAGAGTCTCCTTCTTTTATATTGTCATAGAGGTCTTTTTCTACACAATATTCAGTGTTGTCGATAATCAAAATCCATTTAGCTATAGGATTCATCTTTTGTCCCCATAGATTGGGGAATAAATCTCCCAATATAGGTATATAAAGTGAACCGCTACCAGATTCGAAATCCACTTTATATTCTTTTCTTTCTACTATTCCTGTATTCATGTCCGTAAAGTCAAATTAAGGTGAATGTTTGTGTTTTGTAAATTATATCTTTTCGATACTATATGCCAAAAGTAATAAAAAAGGATAAGAGCACATAATCCACTTTGCTTTCGTTGTTCGGAATCTACTCAGACTGTGCTTGTTTTGTTTTGTGGGAAAATGTCTATATCTTTGTATTTCTATATATTAACTATTTAACAACAAATGGCATGTAATTGTTTGGAATACATAGCGGGAATTGTCCCGCCTTTATCAAGGCTGTAAATGTGAATTTACGGATCCTCGATTCTATTGTATTCTATTAATCAAAAACAGTTACATTATGTTATCAAAAAAGTATGGTCGTACATACCATTATCCGTTTTCGCCCGGAACAACAAGCGACGACCGAATTAATCATATATATTGGGAAGATATCCTGAAAATAGAAGAGCTTGTGCATACAGAAAAGCTCGATGGTGAAAATAATTGCCTGAATCGCTTTGGAGTATTTGCTCGTTCTCATGTAGCTCCGACTAAATCACCATGGACAAATCAGATACGTGAACGATGGGAGCTGATAAGACGAGATTTAGGAAATATAGAATTGTTTGGAGAAAACCTCTATGCCATACATTCTATCGAATATAAACAGTTGGAATCGTATTATTATGTATTTGCTGTTCGCTGTCTCGATAAATGGCTATCATGGGAAGAAGTCAAATTCTATGCAGCAATGTTTGATTTTCCTGTTGTGCCGGAATTGGCTATTCAGAGACCGAAAGAATTGACATCGGATATACTCGAGTGGGAAATATTGCAATGGGCAGAACAACCGAGTCTATTTGGTTCTATAGATACACAAACAAAAAATAACTGTATCCGTGAAGGTATTGTCAGTCGTAATGCAGGAGAGTACTCAACAGAAGACTTCCCTCACAATGTCTTTAAATATGTGCGTAAAGGACATGTGAAAACAAACGAACACTGGACTCGAAGTTGGAAACGGGCTCAATTAATTTGGGAAATAAATTATATGAAAGGAGAAAATAACTATGATTTGGAAAATTACACAAAATAAGGAATGGGAGAGTCTCGAAAGAGAATTTACCTGGGTAGCAGATATGAAAAATGTACTTCAGGATGGAAAACATCATGCTGAAGGAAATGTAGCAGTACATACACAAATGGTATTGGACGAATTGGTGAGATTGCCTCAATATATAGAACTACCGGAACAAGATAAAGAAATATTATGGGCAGCAGCATTGTTGCACGATGTCGAGAAAAGGTCGACTTCTCAGGACGACGGATACGGAAATATATCGGCGAATGGTCATGCCCGTAGAGGAGAACGGACTGTACGTACGATTTTATATAAGGATATCTCTACTCCATACCATATTAGGGAAACAATAACGGCTTTGGTGCGTTATCATGGGTTACCTCTCTGGTTGATGGAGAAACTAGAACCTGCAAAGAAAATACATGCGATTTCTCTGCGGGTAGATACTCGCCATCTGAAGATATTGGCTGAGGCTGATGCCAGAGGTCGTAAGTGTGAAGATATTGAACCTTTGCTAGACTCATTAGAGCTTTTCGAATTATTCTGTAAAGAGGAAGACTGTTGGGGTAAATCCTTGGATTTTGTAACTCCGAATGCCCGTTTCCAATATTTTGATACAATAGATGGTTATATCGGGTATGTACCTTTTGATGATTTTAAGAGTGAAGTCATGATGCTTTCTGGCTTGCCGGGTATGGGCAAAGATAGTTATATAGAGTCTTTGAAATCGGAAATCCCTGTAATAAGCCTTGACGCGATACGGCGTAAGTATAAGTACAGTGCAACGGATAGAACCGCAACAGGCAGAGTAGTGCAAGAAGCTAAAGAGCAGGCTCGTGAATATCTTCGTAAAGGACAGAATTTCATATGGAATGCAACAAATATAACAAGTCTGATGAGACAACAATTAGTCGATTTGTTTACCCTTTATGGAGCTAAAGTGAAAATTATTTATTTAGAGAAGCCGTATGAAGTATGGCGTTCACAAAACAAAAACAGAGAATACTCTCTGCCTGACCCTGTTTTGGATAGGATGCTTGATAAATTAGAAATACCCCAGTTGACAGAGGCTCACGAGGTAGAATATATTATAGAGAATTGAGGTAAGATGATTTATATCAGATTATTATATACGGTTTTGTGAACTTTATATTTGTCATGACTGTTAATAATCAGATGTATATATAATAATTTCAAAATTTGAAAACCATGTCTAAAACAATGTTTTTACTATTTGCTATCTCGTTATTAATGGTTTCATGCAAAAGTAGTGGAGGAACAGAGAAGCTGACGGTAGCATCAGAACAAGGCGACTGTATGGGTGTTGCCCCAATGAAATGTTTCTTGATTAAGAAAGATGGTCATTCAAATTGGGAGTTTCTCTATAGCGGTATAGAAGGATTTAATTATGAATCCGGCTATGAGTATGTATTGGAAGTAAAAGTCGAAAAAATTCAAAACCCGGCAGCAGATCAATCTTCTTTCAAGTATATACTCGTTAAGGAGCTTTCGAAAATTCTGAAGACTTCAGAGGATTTACCTCAAATATCTAAAAACGAATAGACTTTTAGATATCGAGGAACATAATATTGAGATAGAATAATAAGAGGCACTTAATCTAAGTGCCTCTTATTATTATCTATTTCAGGTTATTCCCTGCTGGTTGGGTCGAATATATATACGCTGGATGCCCCTTTAGATGAAACAGCCCATAATGCGCTGTAATAAGCATCTATCCCACCGTTATTGGTTACAATGTACACGATTGATTTTTCAGCATTATAATACACTACCATGTTGTCTATTTCGGGTTCGAATAGGTGTTCGTATGTGTTTTTAGGTAGAATAATTGTTTTACCTTTAATCGTCACACTTATTGACTGGTAGCGTAGTTTCGGAAAGGAACCGCGTATTATCCCTTTGGCATATTTACCCTTTACAACATATCTACCGCCTGGATTTTGTTTGATTGAAGTATCGTTCGGTGTAACTTTGGCGACTGCGATATTTACCCTCACATCATCATTTTTGAATGATATAGCTCCGTGAGAAGATAATCTTTCTACTTCGACAATATCATAATCATCCACTCTCATCAGATTTGTGCTCAAAATATAGCCACGTTTTATTGTTCTCGAAGGAGTATAAAAATCGACATAGCGCCAAGGATCTATTTCTTTGTCGGGAGGAAACATATAAAAGACCGAATCGTTTGGAACTACAGTCATATTGTTAAAATCTCCTGGACGAGGACAGAAATCGATCCTACCCCTTACTGTATCCTGTGCCACAATGAATTGTGCAAACGCGTTATGTCCATACAGACTCAGTGTTATGCCTATCAATAAAATAATGTAAGTCTTCCTCATATGCACATTAGTTTTGTAGTCAATGAATGCGCATGTAATAACATTGTACTATTTAATACATGCTCGTTCTATAATTATCACTCAATCACTTTGTATGATCTCCTCGCCTCGTTCAGCGAAACAGCATTAAAGTGCCACCATTCACCCCTTATTGTCATAAAGCCGGCATATATCATTACTTCTCTGAGCAGTTCACGATTCTTTATCTGTCGCTCAGATAGTACGCCTCTCTGCATAAGTTCAACTTCTTTGTTTATCCCGGCAGCGCTACCAAAATAATCGAAAGGAGTACCCATATCTAACGAAATTCCCTTTTCGTCACAAATAGTAAGGTCTACAGCCATTCCATAATTGTGTAATCCTGTCCGTGTAGGGTTAGCTACATATGCCGCATATTTAGTACCCTGTACTACTTTATACATTTTCTTTTGTACACTAAGAGGGCGAACTGCATCGTAAACCAGCAAAGTCAGTTTAGGGTCAATTGCTTTTAGGCGTTTCTGTGCTTTAACCAGTTTCTGTGCAGCGAGCGGATGCAGGTATATATTTAACAAATTGTCGTAGAGAATTGTTTTAGTAAAATTGTCTGTAGTGGCGTATTTTAAATCGACACGGATAGTGGGATCTAATGTGCCAACGTTTACAAGTTCTTGTTTTTGCAAATAAGATTCCAGTTTAGAAACTGCTATACCTTCTTGTGCTGCCACAATGAGTGGTAGTAATAAGAAGATACAGCAATAAGCGGATATCTTAATCTTCTTCATCCTCATCATCGAATCCTTCAAATACATCTACATACTCTCTGCTTAGTATTTCATCTATTATTGCACAGGTCTTTTCCGATTCTGATATGTTTCTCAATCTGTCAATGGATAGGAGTGATTCTTTCAAAGCTTGTAGCATTACCACATCATCCTCATTTGGTCCTATCTCGGGGCTTTCAAGGAACCAATGTAATTCTCCTTTCAGGTTATCTCTTGCCGCATTATAAAAACTGAGAGCCATATCAGTTTCACCCATCTGCTCTTTTATTCTGGCGGCTTCTACCATGTCGTAACCGAGTATATGCTTATGGTTAGCCATAATAACCAGCGTGATTTTCGTACGCATCATGATTGCCGAATGAAGGTTTTCTATATCGTCAGTTTCACGATAAAAGTATATCAGGCTCATCAACGATGTGCGTACGGTTGCAGCTTCTGCCAAAATACCTTCGTCGACTTTGCGCATCGGATATCCAGCAACTTCATTCTGAACTTTTTCAATGAAAGAGGGTAGTCCTTCAAATAGCTTATTCTCGATTATCTTCTCAAGATCATTATGATTCCCGTTTATATTTAATGCGAAAATCAACTTAACGAGGTTTCTGAAAAAAGTGCTGTTTCCTTCCTTAATTACAGAAAAGTCGTACGAATCTAACGTTTCGCTTCTCTTTTTAGCGAAAAATTCCTGTAGAATTTTACTCAGGTCTATATCTTCCGTAAATGAGGATTCTAAAAGTGTATCTACTTTATCCTCTAGTATTAAATTCCAGATTAATTTATTGTCGTCCTCCAGAAAGTTCTGTACGCGCTCATTCAGTATCAGTTTGTTCTTCATCTGTTTCTACGTTGTTTTCTGTATTAGTATTTTTAAGTTCTTCCGTACTCTTATTTTTCCTAAGCGCCTTATATATTTCCTCTTGTACCCGTTCGCGAATATTAAGCTTCATAAGATTAGTATGAGTACGCTTATCATAGACTCTGTTTGACAAAAATATATAAATTAAATCATTATCAGGGTCAACCCAGAAACAAGTTCCTGTAAATCCGGTATGTCCATATACGCTCGCCGGCGCACTCTGCGAAGTCGGGCCCGATTTATTAGTTCGCATTTCCGGCTTGTCGAAACCTAAACCACGTCGCGAAGTTGCACTTTTGGTACTCATAAACAATTGGCAAACCTTTTCCGAGAGATAGCGCTCATCACCATACACGCCTTTATTGAGCCACATTTGATAGAGTTTAGCTAGGTCATTCGCATTCGAAAATAAACCCGCATTTCCCGATATACCTCCCATAAAGGCCGCTCCTTCGTCATGTACATATCCCTGTAGTAATTGCTTACGAAGAAAATCGTCTTTTTCGGTCGGAGCAATCTGTTCCTTACTGAATTTTGTCAAAGGATTGTAAGTAGTGGTTGTTGCTCCCAACCTTTTGAAGAAATTATCCTGAACAAATGTATTTAAATCTTCTTTCGATACATTCTCTACCACTTCCTTGAGCAACATGAAGTTTAGGCAACTATAAAGATAGCTTTTTCTCTTTCGTAATTTAGAGTTCACTATAGAAGATATGATAGTATCTTTATAATTCTTATTTACATACATGTTGTCTGCCAAAGGAATAAATCCGGTTTTCTTTGTAGATGAAATCAAATTCGGTTTGAATTTATAATCCGTGCGTGCCCATGTCGTTCCGTCAAATTTTGCTGAATACAGAGTCGAATAATTTCTGTTGAATAATGAGCCTGCATAGCTGTCTTTGTCTATGGCTTCCATATAGTACGGAAAAAATGAGATAAGCCCGGTCTCATGCAACAGAGCCTCTCTGATAGTGATACCCGACTTGTCCGTTCCTTTTAGTGCAGGGACATAGGTGCTTATACTTGTACTTAATTTTATATCTGATTCATCATATAATTTCATAATAGCCGGAACTGTTGCCGACGCTTTTGTCATAGAAGCCAAATCGTAAAGATCGTTATTTGTAACTTTTCGTTGACCGTTATATTCAAATGAACCGAATGATCGGTTGTATATAACGACACCATCTTTTGCGATTAGTATCTGACAGCCGGGAAAAGCCTCAGCTTTTATACCTTCTTGCACAATCGTATCTATACTATTGAATCTGTGTGATACGATACCCAATGCTTCAGGGACTTCATAGCTTAGTCTCACTTTTTTTGTCTCCAGTCCTTTCCCTTCTTTGAATAGCCCTTTTACAGTTACAGGAATTTTACCCTCTATCTTGTTCCCTCCGAATATTGCCTGAGCTGCATAGTTTTGAGCCAGCTCCGTATTCTCATATGCAAGCACAACTCCATTTGCATTTTTGATGGATGTCGCATACGATGACATTCTGTATGGGACAACGAAGAATGCCAGAATCGCTTCCTTTTCCTGACATATGCTTTGGATAGCGGTATTGATCTCTGATCGGTTTGTATGAATAGATAATATAACTGTGTTATATGATTCGAGTTCTTTCTTTAGTCTTTGTATTTCGTTATTGTCTGTCGCAGTAAAGCAAGTAACATCACCATACATTTTAAGTATATTATGGAATGTATTGTTGGCTGTTTCGCCTATAGCTATAGCGGCAATTTTCTTTTTATCGAGTTTTTTTAAGGGGATGATTTTCTCGTCATCTTTGAGTAAAGTTATTGCTTCTTTATTTAGCTCCCTGTTCAACCAATCTGCGTAAGGTGTATTCAGGTTTTGGATAAGGTTGCTGGTATCTATCACCTGCGGTTTATTTAGGCCCAAGATGTATTTATAAGTAAGCACCTTTTTGCATTTCGATTCTACCACGGCTTCGCTTAAAGTTCCGTCTTCTACAGCTTTCTTTACATCGTTATAGTCTTTTATTGGATTAACTGGGCCAAGCAGAATATCATTTCCTGCCAGAAGAGCCCTCACACAATAATTATCTTCGCCCGATACGCCTTTCATTTGGAGCCCGTCTGTAAATATCAGTCCTGAAAAACCAAATTCGTCTTGTAGCAGATCAGTTATAATTGCTTTCGAAAGAGAGCTTGGCTGTTGTTTCTCATCAAGAGCGGGGACATTTAGATGTGCTATCATTATTCCTGACAGGCCAGACTCTATGTATTTCTTAAATGGCTTTAATTCCACATCATCGAGTCGGTTTCTGTCGTGAGGAATTAAAGGTAATACCTTATGCGAGTCGGTCGAAGAATCTCCATGTCCCGGAAAATGTTTTGCAACGGACATAACTCCTCCCGCTTCCAATCCTTTCGAATACATGATTCCTTGTTGTGTAACTCGATCGGCATCTTCTCCGAACGAACGGTTTCCTATTACGGGATTATTTGGATTGCTGTTAACGTCAAGCGTGGGGGCAAAATTGATCTGTATGCCCATGAGTTTACATTGACGTGCTACCTCTAAACCGTAGTAATAGAGCAAAGAGTCGTTTTGGATTGCCCCTAACATCATATTACGTGGAAACTGTGTCGTGTTTTCAAGTCGCATCGATAATCCCCATTCTCCGTCCAGAGAAATCATCAGAGGATTTTTAGCTGCTCTTTGAGCTGTATTTGTCAGATCTGCCTGATCGAGTGGGTTTCCTTTCGAAAATAGAATGCCTCCTACATGGAGATCATTCACAAAGCCCAACATCCTACTTTTGTTGGCATCGGTGTTATTCCCTGCTACAACAGGCATGAATAGTTGTCCGATACGTTCGTCGGGGCTCATCTGATTATAAACAGAATCCACCCATAGATTCATCCTTTCTTTATTAACAGCTTTATAAATAGTGGGTGTCGTTTTATCGACCTCGGTAGCGATTATTTGTAGACAAATAACTGATAATATAACAGTTAGTGCCATTGTATATTTTATTTTCATCTGATTCTTTTGTGTCGAATTTGTGGGTGTTTTTACCCAAATACAAAAATAGAAGAATATGGGTGAATAAGAGGAATTGAGGTAATTAATAAACATAGATTAACACACGCCGGAGAAATTTGTAAAATTAAGGCTGAAAGGCTTTTGCATATTTTAGAAATCTTTTTATCTTTGCATCCGCTTTGCGTAATCTCTGACGGGAGAGGCTCGTGTATATTGCGTATATTAATAACAAAACCATCATATAATCATGGATTTAATTAAAGTTGCAGAAGCAGCATTTGCTACAGGCAAAGAACATCCGAAATTTAAAAGTGGCGACACTGTGACTATCGCTTACCGTATCAAAGAGGGTAACAAAGAGCGTGTTCAACAGTATCGTGGTGTGGTTATCAAAATCGGAGGACATGGAGAAAAGAAACGCTTCACTGTCCGTAAGATGTCGGATAACATCGGTGTAGAAAGAATCTTCCCTATCGAATCACCATTTATTGACAGTATAACTGTAAACAAAGTGGGTAAAGTTCGTCGTGCTAAATTGTATTACCTTCGTAACCTTACAGGTAAGAAAGCCAGAATCAAAGAAAAGAGAGTTGCTACAAGCAAATAAAACCGATCTTATATTCTGCATTGCACGAAAAAGATACAGGAGAGTCTGCCTACAAAGCAGGCTCTTTTTTTATCTGATTGTATAAAATCTATTAACGAATAAAAATTTAGCTGCTATCGGACAAGATAAAGATCGAATCTTATTTTAAATTATTTTATCTTTAACCTTTCGTATTCTAATTTTTTTGAAACCTTGATTTATGAGAAAAAGTAACTGCCGCTTCCTTGTATTTATTTTAGTAGTAATGCTTTTCGGGATATCTAATTTTTCGTTTGCCCAGAAGAAGAGCGAACATGTGAAACTTTTTATCGGTACTGCCGGAGATAACGGACAAGTAGACCCTGCTGCTTGTGTCCCTTATGGTATGGTAAGGGTATCGCCCGATTCCGATCCCAGAAGCCATGTGGGATACGACTACGAAGTTTCAAAAATATCAGGATTCTCGGTTAATCGGATCTCTGGAATAGGATGCGGTGGAGCTGGTGGTAACATTAGTTTAAAACCGGCAAAAAAAGATTCTGTACTAAGGATAAATAAAGATCTTGAACTTGTTACCCCCGGATATTATATAACAGTTTTAGATAATGGAATAAAGGCAGAGTTCACAGCGACTAATAACGTAGCTATCGAAAGATATCATTATCCAATATGGAAAGAGGCTCCGATGTATATAAATTTCGCATCGTCTTTTACTAAAGTATTGGATGTGAAATATGAAATAGTTTCAGAGAATGAGATACAAGGCTATGTTCATGCCGGAAATACATGTGATCATGGAGCTTATAAACTCTATTTTAATCTGACAACAAATAAATCGTATAAAGTAATATCAAAAAACGAACGTGATGTAGAATTGTTGTTTAATAGCGATGAACTCAAGCCTGTTGAGGTAAGGATCGCTTTGTCTCCTATCGATATGGAGACAGCCCGTAAAGAAAATAAAAATGTAGAGAAGCAGACCTTTGAGCAAGTGAAAAAGCAGGCGGAAGATGCATGGGAAAAGATATTATCCAGAATAGATATTAAAGGTGCAACAGAAGAAGATCTGATGTTATTCTATACATCTTTATACCGCGTATTTCTGAGTCCGGCGAATGTAACATCTACAGATGGAAGGTTTCGAGGAACAGACGGTAATGTTTATCCTAAATCAGACTTCACTTATTATAGTAGCTGGTCGATGTGGGATACATATCGTACGAAATTTCCTTTGATTACGTTGCTTGATGCGAAATCGATGAGAGATTTTGCCAATTCTTTATGTAAATTGTACGTGTATGGTAAAAAAGATTGGGCTACTAAGTTTGAATCTACTCCGACAGTGCGTACAGAGCACACCATCGCTGTTTTACTCGATGCTTACAAAAAGGGAATCCCTAATATCCACCTTGAGGAGGCATATGAAGGAATGAAAAAAGAGATGGATAATCTTCCTGTCAGCCGCCCAGACCAGATACTGGAAACTTGTATCGACTGGTGGGCAATGGCACATATAGCCGAGATCCTGGGTAAAACAGAAGATGCTAAACATTATAGTGATAAATCTAAAAATACATTTATAGAAACATGGAATAAAGATTTTAAAGATGCAGATAATTCTTTCGCAAAGATGCGCGATAATGGACTGTATCAGGGTACGCGTTGGCAATATCGTTGGGCTTTGCCTCAATATCTCGATTATATGACTGAAAGTTTAGGTAAAGAAACACTGAGTATACAGCTGGATTTCTATTTTACGAATAACCTTTTCAATCAGAGTAATGAAGTTGGTATCCATGCCCCTTATTTATTCAATCGTATAGGGGAATATGATAAAGCCCAAAAGCACGTGAGGCGCATTATAAAAGATGATCTGGAACATATTTACGGCGGAAATGCAGAATATCCGACACCTTATATAGGCAAACCATTCAAGGCTGATTTCAGAGGTTTTATGCCCGAGATGGATGAAGACGATGGGACGATGGGAGCGTGGTACGTATTTTCTACTCTGGGATTATATCCTTTGGTAGTAGGTGAACCGTGGTATGAAATAACTTCTCCGTTTTTCGACAATGTAACAATTAGTCTGGATAATGGAAAGAAGGTCAATATTAAAGTTAAGAATAGAAAATCACCTGACGACGTTATAAAACAGGTGAGATTTAACAAAAACATTATATCAGATTTCAGGATTAATCACAATGAGTTAATCAAAGGAGGTACTCTGGAATTTGAGTATTAAGATCAGATAGAAATTTTATATGAAAGATTTTATAATATCAGAATCAAAAAATAAAGAAGCCGTTCTGGTGGGGCTTATCACACAAGAGCAAAATGAAGATCAGGTAAAAGAATATCTTCATGAGCTAGCCTTTCTTGCTGAAACAGCAGGAATTATTCCCGCAAAGAACTTTATACAAAAGCTTGAATATCCAAATCCCGTGACTTTTGTAGGGTCAGGTAAGTTGTTGGAAATAAAGCAATATATGGAAGATAACGAGATTGATCTCGTTATCTTCGATGATGAATTGTCGCCTAAGCAGATACGTAATATTGAGAAAGAACTACAGGTTAAGATACTTGACCGTACCAGCCTTATCCTTGATATCTTTGCGATGCGTGCGCAAACTGCTTATGCAAAGACACAGGTGGAACTAGCACAATATCAGTATCTTTTGCCAAGGTTGACCCGTATGTGGACTCACTTAGACCGCCAACGAGGCGGAGGTGTGATGATGCGTGGTGTGGGTGAAACTCAGCTGGAAACCGACCGTCGTATTATCACTGATAAGATAGCCAAACTGAAAGAAGACCTGAAAGGCATTGACAGACAAATGGCTTCGCAGCGTAAAAACCGAGGAAAAATGGTGCGTGTGGCTCTTGTTGGATACACCAATGTTGGAAAATCCACATTGATGAATATGCTAAGCAAGTCGGAAGTTTTTGCGGAGAATAAACTATTTGCTACGCTCGATACGACAGTGCGTAAGGTTATTATCGATAACTTACCATTCCTTTTATCCGATACTGTAGGTTTTATTCGGAAGTTACCTACTCATCTTGTTGAGTCGTTCAAATCGACACTCGACGAAGTCCGTGAAGCTGATTTATTATTACATGTTGTGGATATCTCTCATCCTAACTTTGAAGAGCAAATCGAAGTTGTAAATAAGACTTTGTTAGAATTGGACAAGGAAGAGAAACCAACTATATTGATATTCAACAAAGTCGATGCTTTTACATACAAGCCGAAAGATGAGGATGATTTGACACCTGTAAAAAGAGAGAATATATCGTTGGAGGAGCTCGAAAAATCATGGATGAACAAGATGCATGACGATTGTATATTTATCTCGGCAAGACAGAAGATAAATATCGACGAGTTGAAAGAAAAACTCTATGATCGTGTTAAACAAATACACATAGAGCGTTATCCATATAACGATTTTCTATTTCAGAAATATGATGAGGACGCAGAATAAATCTTGATGCAGAAAACGATTTCATATATAAAAGAATCATTAAAAGCGTATTATCCCGAAAGTGAAATTTCGGGATTTACGCGTATTATAATAGGGCATATCACAAATATGTCATATCCTCAGGCTTTGATTAATGCAGAAGAATTAACGTCTGACAAGAGAGTTGTTTTAGAGCTAATCATTGATCGGCTTAAGGTCTATGAGCCAATACAGCATATAATAGGCGAAACAGAATTTTTTGGTATGCCTATTACTGTAAATAAAGATGTATTGATTCCTCGTCCCGAGACAGAAGAACTTGTTGAAATTATATTAAACGAAAACCCTTTCGCTGATCTCAAAATTTTAGATATTGGGACAGGTAGTGGGGCTATTGCTATTGCATTAGCTAAGCATCTGAAGGGAGTCGCAATTTCGGCATGGGATATTTCTGATGAAGCGTTAATTATTGCACAGCAAAATGCAATAAAGAACAATGTGACAGTTTCTTTTTCTAAAGCAGATGTGTTAGATATTATCCCTACTGCTGAACGATTTGATATCATTGTCAGCAATCCGCCCTATATACTCGAACGTGAGAAAAAAGATATGGAGCAAAATGTATTGAACTACGAACCACATATCGCTCTTTTCGTATCTAATGATAATCCTCTATTGTTTTATGAACGAATCGCCGATATTGCTTTAAAACTTCTAAATCCTAACGGGAAACTTTATTTTGAGATAAACAGAGCTAAAGGGGAGGAAACTATTAAGATGCTAGAGGATAAAGGCTTTATTGAAATTAGTATGTTTCAGGATTTGAGTCAAAACGATAGGATGGTTCGTGCCCAAATAAGATAATAGCTATGAAACTTACCGAACCACAAGCTCTTAATCGTGCAGCAGCATATTGTTCCAAAGCGGAGCGATGCGAGTGGGATGTGCGCAAGAAGTTACTCGCTTGGGAATTGGAAGATGATGCTATAAAACGGATTCTTGATAGACTGAAAAAGGAACGTTATCTGGATGATGTGCGTTTTAGCAGAAGTTTTATAAACGACAAACTCAAATTTAATAAATGGGGCAAAGCCAAAATTATCTTCGAGCTCAAAAAGAGACAGATATCGGAATCTATCTATCATCCTATTTTAGACGAATTCTCCGGCGATGAATTTGAAGAGCAATTGATGCATATTCTCTCGATAAAGATAAAGTCTGTTAAGGCGAAGAATGGCTATGAGAAGAAAACCAAATTGATACGATTTGCATTAGGACGAGGCTTTTCGATGGATTTGGCTATCCGATGTGTCAATAAATTGCTCGGAGGCGACTATGAGGAATATATTTCATGATTTTCTAAGCCTTTTTTTTCCTGATCTTTGCGTGGTATGCCGGCAACGATTGAATGAGGGAGAACTACACATTTGTACAGACTGCCTATTGTTATTACCTAAAACAAACTACCATCTACAACCTGATAACAGATTAGAGCAATTCTTTGCAGGACGTATCCCTTTCGAACATATTGCTGCATTTGCCTACTTTGTCAAAGGAGGAAGTATTCAGCAGATAATCCATGAATTAAAATATAACAACAATCCAGAAATCGGTTACTATATCGGACAACTTTGCGGAGAGAATATAAAAGATAGCAGATTTATCTCATCGATTGATTTACTGGTACCAGTGCCATTGCATCCTAAGAGACAAAAGCAAAGAGGGTATAATCAATCGCTGGAGATATGTAAAGGTATTTCTGATATAACGGGAGTTATTGTAGATAGTGATACACTTATTCGTACGGTCAACAATCCGTCTCAAACTAAAAATTCACGTTTCGACCGCTGGCAGAATGTAGAAGATATTTTCTCGATAACAAATCAGACAATATTTAATAATAAGCATATCCTACTCGTAGATGATGTGATAACGACAGGTTCTACTCTCGAATCCTGTGCGAAGGAAATACTGAAATGTGAAGGTTGTAAAGTCAGTATCTTTGCCGTAGGGACAGCTGGTTAGATCAGAAAAATGAAATACTAAATTTAAATAAAAAATGGGAGTGCAAAGCACTCCCATTTTCCCCATAGAAAATATACATTTCACATTTAGTTTATACTAAATATCCATATATTTTATTTTTTAATCCCCATAGACATATACTTCTGCTATACTTGTATAAGGATTTCTATTACTATCTGGTAAAACTAATTTGAGATAACGTCCTAGAGGCACAGTTGAAGAAGAATTGGCTATTAGAAGATCTATATTATCCTTACCTGATACAAAATTTGTTTCTCCTACTTTTGTCCAAGTAGACGCATCGGCATTTGCATCCGGCCCAATAAAGTATTGAATTGTTTTTGCATCTGTATTTCCAGCTCTTCTGTATGTCTCAATCTTAGTTATCTTCTTTGCTGAAGTCATGTCTATAACAGCCCAGTGCGGAAGAGGGGCATCACCGCCATCCCATTGAGAGTGCCACCATGTGTCAAGTTTATTATCAAGTAACGTATTTTTACCTCCTCCGTCACTGGCAGTCTCGTCAGAAACAGCTAACACACTCCAACTACTTCTATCATATTTATATATTGCAGGGAAAGTACCGCTATATTGTTCCCAGTCTACAGAGAATGTATCAATAGATAATTCTTCGGGAATAAAAGACGAAGAGTGTTGAAAACTCGTTCCGGCTTTAAGATTTGGACAAAAAACACTTTGCGCTTTGCTATCCATTCTTACGATACTGGTTGTTCCATCACTTTTTGTATATTTAACATCAGTCCATATCATACCATCTAGAGCACTAAACCAATTTATTGTTCCGCCCTTCTCTGTAATATCGATACTTTTCACTCTTCGGTTAGCAAGCGAACTTTGATAAAAAGCTCCGTACGAGTTTCCAAATTCAGTAAGGTAAAGAGATGGATGACCAAAGTTGTCTGTTGTCTTCACATCAAAAGTGTAAGCTCCTTCGGCTAGATTAGGTATAGTAACATAGAAACTGTCACGTCCTGCTGTTGGTGATACAGGTATAATCAAAGAATCTTTTCTCGAATTCCAATATAGATCTACCGTTTTTACATTTGGTGAGTTTTCGAGCCAAAAGGCAAACATCACTCTTCCCTTACCTGCAATAAACTGTATAGAGTCTGCTTTAGGTGCATAAATTGTTTCTCCTCCTTTGATATATTCTTCATGGATGTCCATGAAGTTTTCGCAAGAAGTACCGAAAAGTATCAGGAGAAGTATCAATGTACTATTATATAATTTTTTCATTTTCTTTTAATTTTGATTTTATACTAATCTTATTGCATTTCTCCGAATACACTAACCTCTGCCGGATGTGTAAATGTAGTTCCGCCCCAAGTGGATAGTATCTTAATGCGGATGTAACGCGCCGGAGCCAAATCCAGAGGGAAAGCAAATTCATGACCTTCTTCTGCCACAGCCAAGTCTTCATCAGTAGATGTACCTACTGGAAGTCCAGATGGTTTTATAATTTCGCAATCCATTACTTTTGTCCAATCGCTCCAATTGCCATTTTGCGTTGGCCGGGCACTAGATACATATACTTCAAATTTTCTAGGGTTACCCCAGTTGTAGTATTGGCTACTGAAGAAACGTTGCATCATTACCACGCGGCTTAGTTTTGCTGTTACACCTAGATCTATTGTGAATGGAGCAGGAATGGATGAGTTAGCGGAGTGACCGAATGTTTCCGGATCGTCATCGATTAGGTAATTATCCATTCCTTCCCAATTGGTGAAGCTAGCGTCATTTCCTAATTTCATTATAGACATCTCTGTTTTTGGTATTTCTTCTTCGAATAGAGGTGTGATAGTTCTATAAATTGTATCAGAGTAATTTCCCCATTGGTCACTGGCTATTACGGCGAATCTTCTAGGTTCAGGCTCAAAACCTCTTATAGATTGTTTCATTGTGTCTGCTTCAGAAGATGCAATCCTTCTTGTAATCATTTGATTGACAGAGTCGGCAGCTAAAAATTCGAAAACTATAGGGGACTTCAATTCATTTAACCATCGGAACTGAGCACCACCAAAATCGCTGATGATATCGAGACTTTCACTAACTCGGCTAAGAGCAGATTCTAATGGAGAAAAAGTGATCTTTACAGGATCGGATAATTCTAATGCCCTATTGAATACATAAATCTCAGCTGTGTGTTCTTCTGTGTCATTAAAGCCGACAATATTCAATGTATTATCATAAAAGGATGAAGTAACTTCGAATTTTTTTCCGTGAGACAAAGTGTAAACAGCTTTTACACCTAATATATCTTCCGAATTAGGAATACGATAGGTGATAATTGCTCCGCCCGGAGCAGGTTTTATGGCTACATCCGTTACAGAGCCGGGTTTTCCTAAGCTAGAGCTTGTCGGATCCAGCGTCTTTTCACTACAAGAGAAGAGTATAGACGCTAATAATAGAAATAAATATATTCGTTTCATTATCTGTTTTTTTTATGAGAAATACTTAATAATAAAAAGATTACCATCCTGGGTTCTGAACAAGTAGAGGATTGTTTACCAAATCATACTCTGGTATTGGTGCAAAATAGTCACGATAGGTAAATTTCTGTACATACAGAGTTGTTACAGTATAGTATTCATTAACGTCTGTAGCCGATACATTCCAGCCCTGAATCAAGCGGTTTTGTTCGCGTACAGCAGTTTTCCATCTGTGGCTATCCCAGTAGTAATGGCCTTCGCAAGCTAATTCGATTTTGCGTTCTTGCTGTATTATTTGGCGCATACCGTTCTTGGTTGTCGGTTTATCAGGATTGTTCGAGTATTTATTCCAGCTATCTACTACCCCTTCCAATCCGGCTCTTTCTCTTACTAAATCGATGTATTTATATACATCTGTGTCAGGAGCAGCTTTACTTTCATTCAATGCTTCTGCATAGAAAAGATATAGGTCTGCTAAGCGCATATCCGGGAATGGGAATGTTTCGTAAGAAATACTATTAGCATCCCTAAATTGGGTATTCATAGAAACGAGTTTCTTCGGCCAATATCCGGTTGCATTATAATCTCCAGGATTGAATACAGAAGAGAATTCACCAAATCTGTTTTTAGGATATAATGCATCCAAATCGTTTTCCGGCTCATTTCTGTAAGAATTGCCCCACCATTTACCACGATCAAAGCCAAGAGTAGAATAGAATCGAGGTTCTCTATCGAAATTCACAGATGCAGTTTGTTCTCCTTTTTGTATATATAGTGCATGCGCGTCATCACCTGTGCGCAGGTTGTAACGATTAGTATAATCATAGTCCAGATCTTCTTCGATAGGCACTCCATTTTTAGAATAGAATTGTTCTACAGTTGCTAAACTGACACTCATTTTACCACTTGAAGAAGAAGAAGTTCCTTGTTCAAATCGAGGCAAGCAAGGAGATTGTAGCCCTGAGTTTACTGGGTATGAGGAGTTTCCCCAAACTAATTCTATATTCCAACGTTCACTAACACTACTTCGTAGCGTATTTACAAGTCGTGTCGTATCTGTTATAGGCTTAGACGTAATATAGTCCGCTTTTTGATAAAGGCGTATTCCGGCTTGTTCACACATGTCAATTGCTTCTTTACAGGCTTCTGCTGCTTTATCCCATCTTGTAGCATCATAAACCTGATTAAAGAAAGGTTCTCCATTTTCGTTCAAGAAGCTATTATAATCTGTATTTCCGTTAAATAAAGGGCTGGCCCAATATATCAATGCTTTAGCTTTTAGCATATAAGCAGCTGATTTTGTAAATCGCCCAAGCTGAGTTGATGTAGCTTGAATAAATAATGGAAGTGCATCACTTTGTATTACTTCGTCTATTAACTCAATTGTATAAGCAAAACAGTCGTCAACTTTTTGGCGAGTAACCCGAACTCCTGTTGTAGACTCATTTACAGGAGGACTCTCTCTTAGAGGAGTTATTGGCCCATACAATGTAATAAGATAGAAATGCATATATGCCTTAATTAATTTTACCTCGGCAATCATACGTTCTTTTTCATACTTATTTAAATCTTGAACTCTTCCAACGTTTTCTAAGAAAGTATTACACTCCCTTATTCCGGCATATAGTGAACGAATCATATCGCCTTTTCCACCCCAATAGTCAATGTGATTAGATGTGGCGCTATTCTTTCCTAATCCGAATTGCATACCTCCAGATGTTTGATCCTCTTTGTTGAAACACATTTCCAATGCACCAAATACTCCGGGATTCTCGTTCCAACCTGCCGATTTTGGCATTCCCCAATAGCAAGTTGCTAAATACTGTTCTGTAGTATAGCGATCCGAAAAGGCATTATCGAGAGTGGCAATATTGTCGGGCACTACATCAAGGTAATCACAGGAACCGACAGTCAGGAGTATCGCCAGCGTGTATATATATTTTAATATTGATTTCATTTTACTTTTCTTTTTTAATTATAAACTTATCGTCAATCCTACATTGATTACCCGTTGTATAGGATAACCTAATCCGTTTCCGGCCATTTCCGGATCCCATAATTTGAATCTGCTCCAACATGCCAGATTAGTACCGCTTGCATAAACTCTAAGATTTTGAACGAAAAACTTCTTAGTCAATGCCTGTGGTAATGTATAACCTACCTCAACAGATTTTAAGCGAAGGAAAGTAGCATCCTGCATGAACCAAGTACTTTGCTTTCTATTATTTTCTACCTCATAGTTAGCTAGTCGTGGCCATAGAGCATACTCATTTCTGTTGTTTTCTGACCAATAACTATCTGCATATGCTTGTATGATAGCATTATGTCCAATTAATCCATCATCTTCGCCGCTGATGCCTGAGTTTCCATCAAGGAAAGGTGTTGTCTTTTTCAAATCGATCCAGAAAGATTGGCGTCCTGAACCTTGGAAGAAGAAAGAAGCATCGAACGATTTGTAACCTACTGATAGACCAAAACCATAATTTATTTCCGGTGTTGTAGGGAAACCGATAGGAACTTTATCTAAGTCTGTTATTTTTCCATCTCCGTTTATGTCTTTATACTTGATATCTCCGGCCATATATGTACCGAACTGAGTAGGTGAATTTTCCACCTCTTTGTCGTCTACAAAAAGACGCTCTGCTATAAAGCCCCATTGCTGACCTAATGATTGTCCTATTTTAGATAACCATGGAGTTTTTGAATAATCCGGCTCTTCCCATTCTATAGCTTTACTATTAGCAAAGGTGAATGTTCCTCGTCCTGTAAACCAAAGATCTTTATTTACAATCCTTTCATAGTTAAGTTCAACATCAACACCCTTTCCTTCGGCTTTACCTAAGTTGGCTTTTACATCTGGGATAATACCCATTGTAGCTGGGATAACGCGGTTTAGGAGAATATTTTCTCTTCTTTCTTTAAAGAACTCTATGTTAGCCGATAGTCCGCTGGCAGTAGTCATTTCGAGTCCCAAATTGGTTTTATATGCTTTTTCCCATCCGATTTTATCATTTGCATATCTGGAGATGCTGATTCCTAGTGGATTGTAGTTGAGCTGAGTTCCCCAGTTTACTAATCGTCCTGCATTCATATTGACCTCTGATAGATAATAGAAACGGTCATATCCACTACCGATACCATCATTACCTACAAGTCCGTATGTCCCTTTTAATTTTAATTGAGTAAACACTTTTTTTAGAGGTTCGAAAAAGCTTTCATTGGAAACCATCCAGGCGAAACCTGCTGAAGGGAAAAAGCCCCAACGGTTATTTTCCGAGAAACGTTCTGATCCATTGTAACCAAAGTTGAATTCTCCGAAATATCGAGAGTCATAATTATATGTAAGACGGCCTGAAACCCCCATATTACGGCTCGGTAAAGATAGCTGAAGGTTGTCAGAGATACCTGCTTTCTCACTTCTCATAGTGTAAACTAATAGACCGCCCAGATTGTGAACCTTATCGAATGTTCTGTTGTAATCTACTGCCGATTCGAAATAAAAGACAGTATTGATATATCGCTGGCGTGGTATATAATTGATATATTCAGTTCCGCTTGTTGGATTCAAACGACGGAGCTTATAAGAGTTCTCACTCAAATTATAAGACTGGATATCATAATAGAAAGGAAAGTACTGCCTGTCAACTGTATATTCTGAATAACGATTCATGTTGAATAAAGCACGGGCAGATAGGCCTTGAGTTAATGAATTTAGGTCTTGTTTTAGCTCAAATTGAGTTAATGCCTGATTTTTACTATAATCTCTATATCCTTTCAATGATTCTGCATACGGGTTAATGTAACCAGCGTTTCCATAATTACCGAATAATATGTGTTTTGCATAAGCAAATTGTTCGTCAGGTTCATAATATGGTTTAAATAGTACAGGGTTCGCCTGCATTACTTTGTTATACATTTGTGCACCACCATCGATAGGGCCAGTATATTCGTCGAACGTAACGTTTAAGCGAAGTATCAGTTCGGTTGTCTTTGTCACATTTACGTTTACATTTGAGCGAACCGCATATTTCGTTAAGCTAATATTTGAGTTGAAGTTATTTCGGTTATCTACCTTCATATTACCATTGTCTTGCGTAATATTTGCAGCTACATAATATCTGGCTACAGTTCCACCGCCACTAAGACTTAGATTGACACGTTGGTTGGAGATTACGTCATCGAACATAGATTCATACCAATTGGTGGAAGGAAAGATGTCTGGATAGCTTCCGCGCTCAGTCATAATGATTTTTTCTTGAGAATAGATTGGTATGCCAAGTGGGTCACGTGTCTTGATGGCTTCATTATGCATACGCATAAAAGTTACAGGATCTGCCGTTTTAATTTTTCTTGTTGGAGATGAGAATGAATTTTCTACTCTGACATTAACTTGCACTTTTCCCTCTTTTCCCTCTTTAGTCGTAACGGCTATAACTCCATTAGCTCCACGAGCACCGTATAATGCTGTTGCAGTGGCATCTTTCATTATAGAGAAGCTGGCTATATCGTCTGTGTTAAGACGTGCTAGGTCGTCTGCTGTAAGCTCTATACCATCAATAAGTATTAATGGGTCCTTTTTTGCATCAGCTCCGAAAGTAGTAATACCACGAATAAAGAAGCTTGCGTTATCTTTTCCCGGTTCCCCGCTTTGTTGATAAGAAATCAATCCTGCTACACGACCAGCAAAAGCTGTTGTAAGGTTACTGCTTGGTACTTTTAGTTCGTCAGGCTTGACGGTTGTGATGGATCCTAATACGCTCTCCTTCTTTTGTTTACCAAAGGCGACAATAGATACTTCATCTAATTCGTTTGCTTTGGATTGAAGTACAATGTTTAACTCCTTTTGTCCTGTATAAGTAATTTCTTCTGGTTCCATTCCTAAGAACGTAACGACTAATACAGTATTAAGAGGCACATCGTCAAATACGAAGTTACCAGATTCGTCAGTCATGACTCCTCTTGTACTTCCTTTTATCGAGACGGTTGCTCCTGCCAGAACATCACCTCCATCGTCTTTTACTTTACCTTTCACTCTCCGTAAATCCTGTTGTTGTTCGTTAACATGGAAAGTTTCTGCTTTTAAAACAACATTGGTTGATACGAAAAAGGCGATAAAGAAAAGTAAGGTCACTCTAATCAAATAGCTTTTACACCGTAGTTCCTTTGCAGAATGGCTTGATACCAATTTTCTGCATTTTTTCATAAAGTACTTTTTCATAAAATATTAATAATTTAAGGGGTTATAATAAATAGAGCAATTTGTAAATGTTTCTGCGTGCGTAATGAATCGAAAATAGATTTAAGATTTTGGGTTATAGAATAAGTACAATAAAAAAATCCTGTTTCGGATAGTTTTTGCTATCCGAAACAGGATTTATGAAGTATTGTTAAACTTAGAAATATAAAGCCTTATGGCCTTATCTAAGCTTAGATTATTTATTATTTTATACGTCTCTCTCTCTCTCTCTCTCTCTCTCTCTCTCTCTCTCTCTCTCTCTCTCTCTCTAGTAAAAAAATATTAACCTCCAAGTTTTCAGGGTGAAAACTTGAAAGAAAATATAATATATTATATATAAAAAGATTCATTGTTATTCTGTAAATAAAGTCTATTAAAGAGAAAGAAACAAGGTGATTATAAAAATCAATATCTGATTAAAATGACGAACGACTATGATTTAATTAGGCTAACTATCGATTGTGTATTTTGTGTTTCATGTATATCAAATCATTAAGTGTATAAAATACTCTATCAAGTGCAAATATATGTATTATTTGTATAATTGCAAGAAAAAAACATTTTATTAATATTATTTCCTTTCTTTAGTTGATAATTTTTTATATAAAATAGCTTATATATACTAAGATACAAGTTGAATTTTGGCTTTGTTTTATGAGAGAGGGAATGTATTATGCTTTAATTGAATGATATACTCCGAACAAAGAAAAAATAATGCTTGGGAAGAGATAAATAAAAAATGTTTCTTTTTGATTATATGTGTTATTTAAAATAAGCAAAGTAAAATATATAGATGTATTATTAAGGCTTGTAAATCATAACTTCTTTTTACCTTTGCTGTCTAATAATTTTTTTGAACTATCAGCTATGTCACAACCTTCAATTCCAAAAGGAACAAGAGATTTTTCGCCCGAAGAAATGGCGAAACGTAACTATATTTTTGATACTATCCGTGAGGTATTTAATCTTTATGGTTTTCGTCAGATAGAAACCCCTGCAATGGAAAACCTTTCTACTCTGATGGGAAAATATGGAGAAGAAGGAGACAAGCTTTTATTTAAGATCTTGAATTCAGGAGATTATCTCAAAGGTATTTCGGATGAAGAACTGTTAGAGAAAAACGTGAATCGTCTTGCCACTGAAATTAGTGAAAAAGGTTTGCGTTACGACCTTACTGTTCCTTTTGCCCGCTATGTGGTGATGCACCGTAACGAGATCACATTCCCTTTTCGTCGTTATCAAATACAGCCTGTGTGGCGTGCCGACCGTCCACAGAAAGGACGTTATCGTGAGTTTTTTCAATGCGATGCCGATGTTGTGGGTTCAGATTCGCTGATAAATGAAGTAGAGCTTATCCAAATAGTGGATGAAGTGTTCAGCCGCTTTGGAATACGTGTATGTATCAAGTTAAATAATCGTAAGATACTATCCGGTATAGCAGAGATTATTGGAGAATCGGACAAAATTGTCGACATCACTGTTGCTATCGATAAACTAGATAAAATAGGCTTGGAAAAGGTCAATGAAGAATTGGTATCTAAAGGAATACCGCAAAAGGCGATAGAGCAATTGCAGCCCATTATACTATTGCAAGGTACTAACGAGGAAAAGTTGGTAACACTGAAGGATATTCTTAAAAACTCGGAAAAAGGCTTGCAAGGGGTCGAAGAATTGGAATTTATACTTAATAAACTTAAGGTAGTCGGAATACGTTCCGACTTAGAATTGGATTTGACTCTAGCACGTGGATTGAATTATTATACAGGTGCTATTATCGAAGTGAAAGCGTTGGATGTGCAAATAGGAAGTATAACAGGAGGTGGACGCTATGATAACTTGACCGGAATCTTCGGATTAACAGGTGTATCAGGTGTGGGTATATCTTTTGGTGCCGATCGTATATTCGATGTCCTTAATCAGCTGGATTTATATCCTAAAAATTCTATTCAGAACACGAAAGTGTTGTTTGTCAATTTTGGCGAAAATGAAGAAGCATACATTTTACCTGTTATAAACAAAATGCGTCAGGAAAATATCACGACAGAAATATATCCTGAGTCTGCAAAGATGAAGAAGCAGATGTCGTATGCCGATTCGAACCAGATACCTTTCGTGGCCATTATTGGCGAAAATGAAATGAATGAGAATAAGATTACACTTAAAAATATGGTTACAGGTGAGCAGAAACTTGTAAATATAGAAGAATGTATTAATGAACTGAAATAATAGATGTTCTTTCTAGCTATAAAAGCCCGACTAGAAATAGTCGGGCTTATTTCTTATGTATATATGATTTTAATCTCGTTGAGTGATACCTTTCCAATCATCCGTTCTGAACGGTGCTGTTGGTAAACCCTCTTTGTTGAATAAATTTACATCAGGGTTGTTCGCCCATGAATAACGAACGGCAACAGGATTACTAATCTTATCTGAATAAACAATTACCTTATCTCCATCTATATAAGCTTTAGCCCATTCAAACTTTTTGTCAGCACCGGCTATCGCAAATCCTTCTACATAACCGTATTTATTCCTAGCCTCAAGGCCTTTTTCAACATTATTAAATGTGAGAGTTACCTTATTGCCACTTATGCTCATCGCCTTGTATGTCGGGCCTGAATAAATGATACTTGTTTTTCCATAATCTTTATTCAAGGCATTTAATGCAAGCCTTATCCCTACATCTTGTTTGTTTCGCGGATGTATGTCGATTGCATCGCCTATATCAGTAATTACAGCTTCACCTGTTTGCGGTATAGATAGAGTCAAAGTCTGAGCCTCACGAAGCTCCGCCCATTCACTATCTTTTGGTGTGCTATCTTTAGCCATGAAGTTAGCCAACTGTACCCAATAAAATGGAAATTCATATCCCCATTTGGTTCTCCAGTTACCTATCATGTTAGGAAATAAGGTGCGGTAGTTGTATGCTGCTCCTGCATTATTCTCTCCCTGATACCAAATCGCACCCTTTATCTGGAAATCAATTATAGGATTTATCATTGCGTTGTATAATAACGAAGGGTACATATTAGGCGATATATCTATAAACTTATAGTTTTCATTAGTAACTGAAGGTTTGTATTGCCAATCTCCGGCCAATGGATATTTCTGTCCATTTAGTTCTATATATAGATTATCCTTCTCTCCGAAAAAACCTCCAAGTCCGGCATTGTCGGTTATTTTTACCATTATTGTATTTGTTCCGTCTTTCAGTACATTTTCGGGGATAGTATATACCCGATGAAATAGATGGCCTTTTGTTTCCCCTACTTTCACCCCATTTATCCATGTCATGTCATCATCATCTATTGGTCCTAAATGAACTTTAGCTGCTTTTCCTGTAGAGCCATTTGGTAATGTGAAGCTATATTTGAACCAGACAGAACCATCTATCGAGCCCAATTCCCCGTCCCATTGCTTAGGGATTGTCATCTTAGCCCATGCGCTTGTATTGAATGAAGGTTTATACCATTCTTCTTTTTCGCCCAAATCGTTTGCTAAAGCTTCTTGGTATGCTTTCTTGTTTTGTTCATTCTCTTTCATGAATGTATTCATATCTCCTCCTGTCAATTTATTGTATCGAGCCATGAATTTATCAGGTAACTCTGAAAAAGAATCCGGGCTGGTCCATGTTTCTATATCTGTACCACCCCACGACGAATTGATGATGCCGATAGGTATATTTAGTTCTTGATATAGTTTTCGCGCAAAGAAAAAGCCTACAGCAGAAAAATTTCCGGCTGTTTCGGGAGAACAAACTTCCCATTTACCATTTAAATCTGATTTCGGTTCGAATGACATGTCTTTTATAACATTGAATGATCTTATTTCGGGATAGTTTGCATTTGCAATTTCCTCATTTGCGTTCATCGAATTCGAAACAGTCCATTCCATGTTAGATTGCCCCGAGCAAAGCCATACTTCGCCTACAAGAATGTTTTTTAGAGATATGCTGTTCTTCTTTCCTTTTATGTCTAGCGTATACGGGCCACCATAAGTTACAGGATTTAGTTGCAGTAGCCAATATCCGTTTTTATCAGCTTTAGTTTTTTTTACCTGATTAAGGAAACGAACTTCTACTGTTTCGTTTTTGTCTGCCCATCCCCATACTTTAATTGGTTTGTTTTGTTGGATGACCATGTTGTCTGTAAATATGTGCGGTAATCTTACTTCTGCCTGTAAAGTGGAAACTATGAAGCATAGACAGCACAAAATGAATGTTCCGGTGTATTTTTTCATAATCGAAATGGTATTATTTTAAAATAATAGGTTTACAAGAATTGGTAAAAGTAGCTATTATATGATATATTCACAATTATATTTTATGCTCAAAAAAGTAACAAAAGTGACAAAAAAAGGATTTGTTTATAATTGTATTTTTTCATTATCGAATTTAATTCTTTTTTATAATAGATAAATAGGTTTGAAAATCTTCAGAGATCAATGTCAGTACAGCTTTCTTGTTTTGTATTTTATGATTTTCATTAGCAACTGCCCTTTCTTACTTTGTTTATATATAGAGTCTTTAATTAAAATGTCTTCTTAATTTAAAAAGCTTAGACTATTTCTATGATAAAAAGAAACCCCTGACAGATTGATTTTTGCCAGGGGGTATATCTATTAATTTATATTTTAATTTTGTTTGCAACGTACAGCAAAGAACCAATTTTTTTGACCTGAGCTGCTCGTTGATGGATTAAACGTTGATGACGAAGGTGAGAAATTTATATTATATGCTAATATGTCAGTAGCGCTAGAGCTTGCCGTCCAAAACATTGCACGTGTTCCATAAGTATACGCTGAACCACCGGCAGCTCCATTGCCCACTAATAGTGCATCAAATCCTCCATTAGCTGCGGGTTTGCTTGCTCCGTTGGGTACCGTGCCTGCTATAGTGGCATTGGCTTTCGCCGTTGTATAGCCACCGCGGGGACCTGCATTTGGTTGTGTGTAATTTCCGTAATAATCAGTTCCATCAATGGCATCTTTCTGCAAAATGGCTAACAAATCTTTCCATTCTTTATTACTCGGCAAATGCCAGCCGTCAGGACAGATGCCCTGTCGTTCTACAGCTTGGTTCGTATTCTCGTTTATATTCGCTCCTCCTGGATTATCCTCATTACCTCGTCCATCAGCTCCACCTTTTCCGTTGGTAGCCAACGACCATGTGTATAACATACCCTCCTCTGCCGACCATGTAGAAGGTGCTGTTAATCCTCCTTCTGAATTTGGAAACATCGCAACTTGCATCCATATATCATTAGACCATTGTTCATTAGTTATCTCGCTTAGAAAAAATATATCAGCACAAGAACCTGGTGCACGACGAGTACGCAAATTTACAGTCATCCATCTGCCGGCTGTGTCGAATTGTGAAGTAGTATAGGTATTTCCTTCATGGTCTGTCAAGATACCTGTTGCTGTATTGTAATTGGTGTGATCTTTGGCCTTAGGCATGGCAGATACCCACTCTGTGCCTGTCCATGTATTAACGCCTTTACAGATGTCCCCGATTCCTCTAAGGTTCCATATTGTTAGCCCTACATATATCCCGGGTGTATCGGATGGTTCTGTTTCAATAGAATCCAGATTATGGCCATTTAGTTGTAATCGTGGTAACAACAGGCCTTTGGTGGAATTAGCATTTATACTGTCATTTTCTTTCAATTGTAGTATTGCTCCCGATGCAGGCGGAGTGTTGCTCCCTATTGTTACTTGTGCGCGTATACCATAATTGAACAATAAAATAATTGCAAAAAATAGTATCCTCTTTTTCATCTTAAATAATTATTGTGTTTTGTGAAGGTATTAATTAAGCTTTGGTATGTATAGTTCTATTTATCAGATGGTAAATGTAATGTTTTTTAGTGAAACAATCTTAGCTTTTTCTATTTTATTCTCTTTTTTGCTGGAAAATGAATTAGATGTTGATGGGATTAAGTCTCTATTTTTTAGTAAATTATTTGGATTCCTAGATGATGATGTTTGCCTATAGATGAGATGTGGACAATGATAAAGAAGATATTTGAGTAAAATATATTGTTAGTTAAGATAGCCAAAAACGGCATTATTTCTTAACACTTATGAGGTGGGAAGAAAACGAAGATTAAGCTTTGGATTTTTCAAAAATCTTAACTAAATAAAAAAATCCGGCGCTTTTTCTCAAAAGACCGGATTGACCGTATTCATATTAACTTTCATCGTTTACTCATTTCTGAATTAGAAATTCTGAAAAATTATTTATTTGTACTTGATTCACTGCAACTAATCTCCCATCATTATTATAAATATGGTTCAATTTTTCTTCTTTAGTCGACCAGTCTTTAGTTTTTTTGTCCCATTTAGTATGAGTTATACAAGTGATTTGCTTCTCATCATTATATGCATATTCATATTTATGAAATGCTCTCCATCCATCCCTGTTATCCCATTTGTAGAAAATCCTTTTTTGAATATTACCTTCCTCATCGCACTGATACGATATTTTATCTATTATTTGGGATGTTTCCTCATTATAAGTTATATATTCTTTGATGTATCCCATTTCGGTTGTTTTTACGTTTTTATAAACTACCTCATGAGGCTTTTTCGCTGATAAACTTGTAATTGATAATAAGCTTGCTAATATAGTTGTTAAAATAAAAGTTTTCATAATTAAAATTTTTCTGGGTTTCTCTTTTCTGTTTTGTTCTCTTCTTGAAGCGCTTTCTATTTATATGACGTGATTATAATTAAATAGTTACAACTTTCGTTGCTTTTTAATCTAAGTAGTCACTTAATTCGCTTATTGTTATGGTTTTATTTTATTTCTATTCTGAAAGAAATTATACTAGAAACATATATTTTTTCGAAAATATGGTATCTTTGGAGAAATATGATACTGTCCGGCTTATTTTTAACCTTATAATATTGAATACCATGATCACAAGACGAAATTTTATCCGTCAGTCAGTTACTGCTTTGGCAACAGGTTTAGTTGCCCCGTCTTTATTAGAGGAAAGTAAAATATTAGCTCGTAAGGTAGCGGCTAATGATAAACTTCGAATTGGATTGATTGGTTGCAGAAATATGGGCTGGAGCAATTTGTCTGATTTTCTTATCCATCCAGATGTAGATTGTGTGGCATTATGTGATATAGACAAAGGGTTGTTGGATAATCGGGCTGCTGAGCTACTTAAATTACGGGATAGTAAAGCCGAGCTGTTTGTTGATTATCGGAAAATGCTAGAGATGAAAGATCTTGATGCTGTTGTTATAGGGACTCCCGACCATTGGCATTGCCTGCAAATGGTAGATGCCTGTTCGGTAGGAAAAGATATTTATGTAGAAAAACCGATAGCCAATTCCATAGCTGAATGCGACGCTATGGTAGCTGCAACACATAAATATAAAAGAGTTGTTCAGGTAGGACAACAACAAAGGAGTGGTAACCATTGGCATGAGATGAAAAAGTATATAGATACAGGTAAATTAGGGAAAATAGCGAGAGTAGAAGTTTGGGCGAATTTCAATTACGGAGCATTGTCTTTACCTGTGGCAGATAGCTCTGTGCCTGATGGTGTAGATTTCGATATGTGGTTAGGGCCCGCTCCACAGCGCACTTTTAATAATGGACGCTTTCATGGTTCGTGGCGCATGTTTTGGGATTATGGTGGAGGTCTGTTGACCGACTGGGGTGTACATCTATTAGATATGGCTCTGTGGGGCATGGATGTAAAAGGTATGCCGAATAGGGTTCTTGGCTCGGGAGGTAGATTCGCATTTCCTCAAAATAGTCCGGAAACATTCGATACATTGAGTGTCATTTACGAATATGATGATTTTCTGATTCAATGGAGTAATCTTGCAGGAACTGAAACAGGTCCATATGGACGCAATTACGGTTTAGCATTTAAAGGAACCAACGGAACCTTGGTTGCAAATAGAGAAAGCTGGGAGGTTATACCAGAAGGTAATAAGGCGGAAGTAGTTAAATCCTTACCGAATTATCAGGATCATAGAGATCATGTAACTAATTTTCTCGATTGTGTCAAAGGTCGCAATTACGAAACAGCCTGTACTATTGATAACGGAAGCTTATGTGCCAAATATGCTCATCTCGGAAACATCTCGGCACGAGTAGGAGAAACTCTTAAATATGACGATGTGAAAAAGACTTTTAATAATAAAGAGGCTAATAAGCTCATACAACCCGCTTATCGTAGCCCATGGAAATTTCCAAATAAAGTATAGAATAAATAATTGAGTAAACATAAAAGCGATTAGAACTGTTGAAAGAATCAGTAATAATTATATTGACTAAATAAAAAGATATAGATGATTGAAAGTAAAGATCTATTGTTGGCTGTACTTATTGATGCCGATAATGTGCCTTATTCGAATATAAAAGGGATGTTAGACGAAATAGCCAAATTCGGAAATCCTACTATAAAACGTATATATGGTGATTGGACAAAGCCTACGGTATCAGGATGGAAGCAGCCTTTGCTGGAACATGCAATAACTCCGATACAACAATATAGCTATACCACAGGAAAGAATGCAACAGATTCGGCGATGATAATAGATGCAATGGATATTTTGCATAGCGACAAAGTAGATGGTTTTTGCCTTGTATCCAGCGATAGCGATTTTACACGTTTAGCTGTAAGGTTAAGAGAGTCAGGTATGTTTGTGTTGGGTATAGGAGAACGGAAGACTCCTAATCCATTCATCGTTGCCTGCGATAAATTTATTTATATAGAAATATTAGAGAATGAGGAGGTTCCTCAAGATACAGTGTCGACGGATATGCCTAAAGCTAAAAAGCCAAATATCGAACCTGTAAATAAAAAGATAATGCAATTGTTGAAGAGTACAATACGTGACGTGGCCGATGATGATGGCTGGGCGTATCTGGGTGAAGTAGGTAATTTGATAATGAAGAAACGCCCGGACTTTGATCCTCGTAACTATGGTTTCCCTAAACTGACGCCTTTGATTAAATCTCAGAAGAAAGTGTTTGATATTGACGAACGTGATGTGGATAAAAAAGGACATACAAAATTGATTTATGTGAAAGTGAAAGAATAATAGAAATATATACCTTACTATGTTAAAGACACGATTTATTTTCTGTTTTCTTGTAGTTTCATCCTTTATTTCTGTACAACTCACTTCTCAAAATCAATATGAGAATAAGGGTGGTAATAAAATAGGATGGGAGGTAATTCGTGATACTTTGTTTGAGAAGGGTGTCGCTATTTCTCCACTTCATCCAAGTATTGTACAAGAAAAAGGCAGCTTTGAAAAAGCAAATACCGATACATTCTATTTCGAAAAACGAGATGTATTGCCTGTCTGGCAGTTATCCCAATGGCATAGTAAATACGATTTTGCAAAGGCTCTTCCCGTCAGGGATGAAGCTGGTAGCATAGAATATAGTAATAAAGGTAAACGAATTGTGCGTTATGTAGATGGGGCTTTGCTCTTAGATATTACTACCAGCACCGAATATAACAAGCCTCGTAAAGACGGTGAAGATTGGCCACATCTACTTATCGAACAAACTTTCGAGAAGAAACCCAATATCGGAAAAGCAAGGGAATTAATCTTCTCTATGGCATTAAGATTGGTGAAGAGTGAGAATAAAATGAAAAAAGGAGAGTTTAATGAAAGCTTCCACACTGCTCAGTCCCCTTTCTATTTCATTTTAAAAAACACCAATGAGCAATCCGAAGATTTTAATAAGTCGATATGGCTCGGGATCCCCTCTTTTGACTACCGCTATACCATGATGAACGAGAATGAACTTATTTCATGGGATATAGGAACGAATATGTATATATACAATGTTCCGCAGACGCTGATTTGGGGTAATATATCTTTCCAAGATATGGAGTGGCATACAACTAGAACAGATATTCTACCCCTGATAAAGCAAGCTGTAGAGTCGATGAAATCTAAAAACCTCTTTCTCCTAACCTCTTTGTCCGATTTGGAATTAGTGGGGATGAACTTCGGATGGGAGGTTCCCGGAACGTTTGATGCTGCTATATTGGTAAAAGGGATTAGTTTGAAGGTCATAGATTAAAAATCAAAAACAGCCGAAGATATAATATAATCCACTAAATATCTCAATTATGTACTGATTTGAAGAATATTGTTTAATTTAGTGCGGTCGAATATCTCTTGATCTATACCTAAATCTAAATAATAAAATGAAGAACACTATTAGATTCTTTGCTGTCTGTTTAGTTTTTTGCTTTTTCTTATCCTGTTCATTAATAGCTAAAAAGGAAAGTAAGACAGAGAATCAAACGGAAAATCTGAATAAAGCAGAACAAAATGGTTGGCGATTGGCTATCCAATCTTATACTTTCAACTGTTTTCCTTTAACGGAAGCTCTCGACAAAACAAAAGAGCTTGGAATAAAGTATATAGAAGTTTATCCTGGGCATAGGCTGGGAGGAGAATGGGGCGATAAAGTCTTTGGATTTGATTTAGATACTCAAACTCGTCAGGGAATCAAAGATCTAGCCGCCTCGAAGGATATTAAAATAATTGCAACAGGAGTATTTGTAGCGAATGAATCGTCTGATTGGGAAAAAATGTTTGCCTTTGCCAAAGATATGAACATGGAGTTTATTACATGTGAACCTGCCTTAAAAGATTGGGATTTGGTCGAAGGCCTATCCGAACAATATGGAATAAAAGTGGCAGTTCATAATCATCCCCAACCATCAGATTATTGGAATCCTGATTTACTACTTGATGCTATAAAAACACGCAGCAAGAATATAGGTTCGTGTGCCGATGTCGGGCATTGGAGAAGAGAAGGCTTGAGCCAGATAGAATGTTTGAAAAAATTGGATGGACGGATGCTATCTCTGCACTTCAAAGATATTGCGGCAAAGCAAGAGGGCGAAGCTGAGCAACATGATGTAATCTGGGGAACAGGTATTCTGGATGTTAGACAGATGTTGATTGTACTCAAGGATCAGAACTTTAAAGGAGTATTCTCTATTGAATATGAATATAATTGGGATAACTCTGTCCCTGATATTAAGCAGTGCATAGATTTTTATAATACCGTTGTTGATGAAATTTTCTGAATACAGCTCCTTTCATTAAGAAAGTAGTTATATAATGTGAAATAATAAATAATTGTTATTCAGAAGAGTACTTTTATATAAATAGTATATAAAGATTATTCTTATATTTGCTGTATCGTATTTTATCCCATTTATAAAATAATATATAATGCATGGAATGAATAGGTGGTGATTAATGCCCTGTTAATCAATTTTAAAGATGCTGTAAAAATGAAAGACATTCTGAAATAATACCCTATCGCCACGCCATTTTTTAATGAGGTTGTGATAATGTAAATATATAATCTGAAATATAAGGGATACTAATTGTCTCTTTCTATAAACAAGTTTTACTGATTGGCGTTGTTAATGTGAATTGTAAATATTTGTTTATCAATGAATAATTAATCTATGAAAAACATCCAGACTTATCAGTGCTACTTTTTGATTTTACGTATATATCAAATGTTAATTGACAAATAGAGGGTCTTATAAATTAGAAAGTTGGTATGCCTAGCGTGGCTAGCCGATAAAGAGATGTTTTTTGCTTCTGTTTCTAAATCCTATACATTATATATAGGGTTTGTTGTGGCTGGATAAATCTTGCCAAATAAAAAATAAGAGTCAAATTTGATTATTAATATACTATGGATGAGAGAAGTAAATTAAACAGAAGGAAATTTCTGAAGAGGTCAATACTTGGAGCGGCCGCATTGACTATTGTGCCCCGCCATGTATTGGGTAACGGTTATTTGGCGCCTAGCGACCAGTTAACTAAAGGTATTATTGGTACAGGTTCTATGGGACGTGGTCACCTTAGTTATGCAGGCACGCGTCTTGTGGCTGTGTGTGATGTAGATAAAAAACATTTAGAGTTAGGGCAAGCTTTAGTTAATGAAAAGATTGCAGCTTACCATGACTTCAGGGATTTGATTCTAGACAAAAATGTGGACATTGTGCATATTGCCACACCTCCGCATTGGCACGGTATCATGTCTGTCGAAGCAGCAAAAGCAGGTAAAGATATCTGGTGTGAAAAGCCTATGACACGTACTATCGGTGAGGGTAAAAGGGTGATGGAAGCAGTGAAGCAATATGGGAGTATGTTCCGGTTGAATACATGGTTCCGTTTTGCAGATAATTTCTACGGTTTAGGTACACCTGTTAAACCATTAAAGAAACTGGTACAGAGTGGTATGCTCGGATGGCCATTGAAAGTAACCATCAGTAAACACACGGGATTCGATTGGAAATTTTTCTGGGTAGGTAAAGAGTATCTTGCGCCCGAACCTGTTCCCTCAGAACTTGATTATGATATGTGGCTAGGGCCAGCGCCTTATAAACCATACAATTCACACCGTGTGCATTCTAATTTTCGGGGATATTGGGATTATGATGGTGGCGGTCTTGGCGATATGGGACAACACTATATAGACCCTGTTCAGTATATGTTGGGAAAAGACCATACTAGTCCTGTCAAGATAGAAGTGGATGCACCACAACAACATCCCGATGCTGTAGGTACATGGCGTTCTATTACTTATACATATGAGGATGGTTGTCAGATTGTACTTTGGGGAGGTGATTTCGGAGACCCTAATACTCCTTATATATCAGGACCAAAGGGTAATGTGTACAGAAATTTTGTTTGTGATATTCCTGATTGGGAAAAGAAGCTCGCAGACTATCCGGAGCCGGAGCCTCAGGTGACAGACTTCTTGGAGAGCGTGAAAACGCGTAAACCTTTTGCACTGAACGAACGAAACGGATTCCGCTCGGCAACTATCGTAAATCAAGGATTGGCAGCTTTGCGATTAAATCGTACGTTACACTTCGATCCGGTAAAACTTGAGTTTATTAACGACGAAGCAGCAAACCGTTTGATAGATCAACCGATGCGTTCTCCTTGGAATATTTAATCGAAAAACAACTAAAGAAAATCATGAAAAAAATATACTCGTTAACAGGACTCTTGTTGTTATGTTCGGTAATGATTTTAGCACAAAGTCCGTCTAATCGTACCACCAAGACAATTGTCGCCGATGTATTGGCTCAGATGCCAGCACAACAAGGAAGTCAATATGATAACCAAATGAAAGATTTAGCTTCAACAGGAGAAGAAGGAATTCTGCAATTGGTAAAAATGATAAACCCTCCGGGCAAAGGAAGCAATGATAATGTAGAATATGCCTTGAACGGTTTGTCTAGTTATGTGTCTGCAGATGGTCAGGAAACAGCTCGTTTAGTTACGGCTAATACTTATATTAAAGCCTTGGATCTGGTAACAGATCGTGAGATTAAGGCATTTCTTATAAGACAATTGCAAATAGTAGGTAAAGACGAATCCGTTACAAAACTATCGTCTTATCTGAATGACGAATCGTTGAGTGGCCCTGCGTGTCGTGCTTTGGCTGCCATCGGTAGTCCGTCATCAAGCAAAGCGTTGTTGAACGCTTTAAGTACCGCAAGCAATGATAGATCGAAGAAAGATATTATTGAAGCCATAGCCGAGATACAAGTGCCTGAATCTGAAGGTGCATTAAAAGCACTAATAGGTGCCGGAGATGACAATATGCAAAAGACAGTGTTATATGCTTTGAGTAGGGTAGGGACAAAAGCATCATTGCCGGAATTGGCTACTGCTGCGGAGAAGGCTGGTTTTACAATGGAAAAAAGAGGAGCGAATGAAGCTTATATTGCTCTTATCAAACGTGTTTTGGCTCAGGATAATATGAAGGATGCCGAGAAAGCAGCAAATGATCTGATGAAAAAAGCCCAGAAGGCAGGACAGGATCAGACACGTGCAGCCGCATTGCAAATATTGATGGAGGTTAAACCTGAATCTGCATTGAAATTACTACAAATAGCATTGAAAGACCCGTCGCTGAATTATCGTAACTATGCTCTTACTTCTGCCCTTGATTATGCAGATAATAAAATTGTTACAGAATTATTGAAATCTTTAAAAAAGGCGACACCCGAAGTGAAATTCGATATCCTCAATGCCTTTATACGAATGTGTGAAATGCCTCAAAATCGTGCATATCTCGCTGCTCATGGTACAGATATATTTATCGAGCAATTAGCCGATAATAATATTCAGGTTAAGCAGGCCGCAGCAGAGATTCTTGGGAAGATTGGAGGAGGTAAGTCTGTTGTTGCATTGGTCAACCAATTGAAGAATTCTGACGAACAAACAGTTCAGATTACTAAGGATGCGTTAGGCTATACAAAAGGTGATATTGGAGCCATAATCGCTCCAGCAATTGCAAATGCATCTGAAGCCGGAAAGATTGCAAGCTTACAACTATTGGGTGATCGTAAGGCTTCCACTCACCTAAATATTGTACTTGATCAGATAAATTCAGGCACTTCGGCAGTAAAAGAAGCAGCTTATTCGGTACTGAAAGATGTTGTTTCATCTGAGAACTTGAGCACTTTATATACATTATTAGAGAAGGCTCAAAATAATGAAGTTGCTGCTGTACAACAGGCTATTGTAGTAGCGATTAAGAATTCTCCTAAAGAAAAGCAGTTTGAGTTAATCTCGGCTCAAATGAATAAAGCAGATAATAGTAAACAATATCTTTACTATCCCGTGCTGGCAACAACAGGCTTAAGCAAAGCGCTTAATTTGATTGTGGATCGCTTTAAGAAGGAAGGTGGTAGTAGCAAAGATGCTGCTTTTCAGGCTTTGCTCGATTGGAGAGGACGGGAGGTCGCAGACCAATTATATACTATCTGTAAAGATGCTTCGGCTTCTTCATATTTCGAACGTGCTTTAAACAGATATATTCAGTTGGCATCAACCTCGCAATTGACAGGCGAAAATCGCAGGATATTTTTGACAAATGCATTGGCTATAGCTAAGACAGATGCACAGAAAAATGAAATATTGAAACAAATAGGACAAACAGGTTCGTATTTAGGAATGTTGTTGGCTGGAGACTATCTCGATCAGACTGCACTGCAGCAATCGGCTGCCGGTGCTGTAATGAATATTGCTCTTAATAATAAAGAATACACAGGAAAAAATATAGAGCAACTCCTTAATAAAGTAGTTAGTGTTTTGAACAATCCTGATGCAGAATATCAGAAAGAGGCTATTCGTAAGCATTTGAATGAAATGCCGAAAGAGGAAGGTTTTGTGTCTATCTACAATGAAAAAGATTTGATCGGATGGCAGGGGATAGTAGAAAATCCAATAGCTCGCGGTAAAATGAAATCATCCGAATTGGCAAAACGACAAGCTAAAGCAGATGAGGTAGCTAAAGCTCATTGGATACCTCAAGGTAAAATCTTAATGTTTGATGGTACGGGAGGTGATAATCTTTGCACAGTGAAGAAATATGGTGACTTTGAAATGTATGTAGATTGGAATCTCGATCCTGCCGGACCCGAAGCCGATGCTGGTATTTACCTACGTGGTACTCCTCAAGTACAGATATGGGATATTGCCCGTGTGAATGTCGGTGCCCAAGTCGGTTCAGGTGGATTGTACAATAATCAGAAAAACCCGTCTATTCCGCTTAAGGTTGCAGATAATAAATTGGGTGAATGGAATACATTCTATATCAAAATGGTAGGAGATCGCGTAACTGTGAAACTGAATGGCGAACTTGTAGTGGATAATGTGATGCTCGAAAACTTCTGGGATCGCTCTTTGCCTATTTTCCCTGAAGAACAAATCGAATTGCAAGCACATGGAAGTAAGGTTTATTACCGTAATATCTATGTTAAGGAGTTGGAGCGTCCGAAACCATTTGAATTATCTGCACAAGAAAAGAAGGAAGGGTATAAAATGTTGTTTGACGGAACTAATATGCAACAATGGACAGGAAATACAGTAGATTATGCATTGGAAGATGGCTGTATTTCTCTCAATCCAAAAGGTGGGCATGGGGGCAATCTTTATACCAAAGACGAATTTGGAAACTTCATTTTTCGCTTCGAATTCCAATTGACTCCTGCTGCTAATAATGGTCTTGGTATCCGTACTCCGTTGGAGGGTGATGCTGCTTATGTAGGTATGGAACTTCAGATATTAGATAATGAGGCTCCTGTGTATAAGGACTTGGCACCATACCAATATCATGGGTCGGTATATGGTATTATTCCATCGAAAAGAGGCTGTCTGAAACCGACAGGTGAGTGGAATTATCAGGAAGTGATAGCTAACGGCGATAATATTAAAATCACGCTGAATGGAACAGTTATCCTTGATGGAAATATAAGGGAAGCTACTAAAAACGGAACACCTGATAAGCAAAAGCATCCGGGACTATTTAACGAGAAAGGTCATATAGGGTTCTTAGGTCACGGTTCTCCTGTTAAATTTAAGAATATACGTATTAAAGAATTAAAGTAGAATAGTAAATTTTCATTTTCCTAGATAGAGAATCTTTTCATTTTCCTTTTACTAGCTTGGGATTATCCCAGAGGTAAATGTTTAGTAACTAGTTTTTGGCATCCTTTTTCGATTCTTTTTCGAAATGTGGATGCCAAAAATGTATTGGGACTTTGCATCTAATAAGATAGGTAGAAGTGGAAAAGTAAGTGCAACTGAAAGGAAATTGGGTTACCTGACTATTTCGTAATGTAAAATATTTCTTACCAAACAAATACTGGAATATCTATGTTTAATCTTTATAATTCTAGATTCATCTGAAATAAATAATGATCGATAATTCTAAAAGAGACTGATTTATGATACAATTAATAGCTCCTTGCCTCTGGTTTGACGGGCAAGCAGAAGAGGCTGCTCGATTTTATATAAGTATTTTTAAAAACTCTGAAATTAAAAATATAAGTTATTTTCCTAAAGCCGGTTATGAAGTTCATGAGCAAAAAGCAGGTTCGGTTATGACTGTAGATTTTGTTTTGGATGGACAAATATTTACTGCTCTGAATGGGGGCAGCCTGTTTAAATTTAACGAAGCAGTTTCATTTCAAGTATTATGCGAAAGCCAACATGAAGTTGATTACTATTGGCAACATTTGTCTGAAGGTGGGGAAGAAGGCCCTTGTGGCTGGCTGAAAGACAAATTTGGACTCTCGTGGCAAATTGTGCCCAATGCTTTTATCGAACTGATGAAAAATCCTGAAAAGGCTGAAATAGCTTTTGCCGCTATGATGGGTATGACAAAAATCGATATGGATAAAATTCAGGAATTAGTTAAATGAGTATTATATACAATAAAAAAGACTGGTCGGTTTTTCCGCCAGTCTCTTTTTATATTCATTTTGTTTTTTATTTTGCTGCAAAATACATTGAGCTTTCTACTGATTGACGAAGGTTTAAAACACCATCATTAGATATCTCTACACTCTTTTCTTCTCCGTTAGGAAGGTAAACGATAGCTTTACCGTCGCCTTCCAGCTTAACAAGCTTTGTTGTTTCTCCGTTGGCAACAGCGCTCCAAGTGTTAGTTGCTTTGTCATACACAAGATTCATTTGTTGTCCTTCTTCGTTTTGGATTTTATATCCATTATCTAAAGTTTCAACAGTATAAATACCATTCTCACCTTGTACCTTTTTCACTATACCGGCTTCAACAGGATTTTCTCCAGACCAGAATTCGATAGAGTTAATGACCAAGACATCAGCTAGAATACATACTTCATATACAGGAACAATCCATAATGCGAGGAATACCAATTCATTTACGAATTTACTATCTATAGTTTGGTTCCATGCCAGTACTTTTTTAGATAAGTTGAATGAACCGATGCATGAACTGAATAGTAGAGTACCTGCTAAGGCAATAGCTGCCACTGAAAAGAATCTCTTTCTCATATAAGTTTTGTTTGTGATTAATTAAACAATTTACGCAAAGATAAGATAAAATTGTTTTAAAACAGGAGGGTGTCTATTTTTTGTTTCGGGGATGATGTTCTATTATTTCCTGCCGCAGATACTCTCTGTCCATATGAGTATATATCTCGGTAGTTGTTATCTTTTCATGTCCCAGCATTAGCTGTATAGCGCGGATGTTAGCGCCACCTTCGAGCAGATGAGTGGCAAACGAATGACGGAAGGTATGCGGACTGATTGATTTTTTTATGCCAGCTTTTTCTGCATAGGCTTTTATAAAATGGAAAACCATAATACGAGAGATCGGAGTGCCCCTGTTACTTAGAAATAGAATGTCTTCATATCCTTTCTGGGGACTCATCTGTTTACGATAATATATATAATTATTTATCTGGTTTATGGCAGTATGTGATATAGGAACAAGGCGTTGTTTACTTCCCTTTCCTTCAACTTTTATGAATCCTTCATCGAAAAACAAATCGGAGAATCGAAGTTTAGTAAGTTCGGAGATGCGTAAACCACAACCATATAGAACTTCGAGTATAGCCCTGTTTCGTTGCCCCTCTTTTGTCGAAATATCAATAATTTCACCACTCATCAGGTTCTCAATTTCAACGACAGAGAGAACAGTTGGCAATTTTAACCCGGTTTTGGGGGCTTCTAATAATTCGGTCGGATCATTTTCCATATAGCCATCCAGAACTAGATAACTAAAGAATGACTTTATGCCTGAAATAATACGGGCTACCGAGCGTGGATTTATTTCCAGATCGTATAACTGAGCTACAAACTGTTGCAGATTGTCGAGTGTGACCTCTTCTGCCTTTAGGTTTTCGCTCTGAAGAAATCCCGATAATTTGTCTAAGTCAGTCATATAGGCCTCTATAGAGTTCTGGGATAATGACTTCTCTAACAATAGGTAGTTCTTGTATTTCTTGATTATAGTATTATCTTTTGTTGTCATTGCTATAGAAAAATGATTACAAATATATATCTTTGCAAAGAGAGTTTAATCAAATGTTATAGACTTAACTCGTTTGACTCATGAAGTTTCTAAAATCTATATTCAGATATCTTACTACCAGATATACAAAGATACAATTGCTGATAATGCTGATTATTATACTATTCGGCTTTTTTATTAGCGAGAGTAGTATCTTTGCTCGTTTTGGTTATGATGCCAAGATTATGGAACTGAATGGACAGATTGAGCACTATCGCGAACAAACGGTTAAGGATAAGCAGAAGCTCGAAGAATTGCAATCAGATAAAGACCGGATTGAGAAATTTGCACGGGAAAATTATCTGATGAAAAAAGAAAATGAAGATGTCTTCATTGTAGAATAATCAACTCCTCGAAATGAAGTTAAATCCCAATATTAAGAATATACTTTTCCAGATATCGGCAATCTTGATCCTTTTAGCCGCTGTTGTGTTTTATTTTGATACTACTATTGCCAAATATATTATGATAGTTGGAGTATCCGGATTTGGAGCTGCAACTTTTACTACCCCTTATCCCGGCAAAAGCCTAAGAGGAAAGAGGCTCTTTAATATTCGCGTATTTGCAGTCATATTAATGGTTGTTGCAACATATTTGATGTTTGTCGACATTAACGCATGGGTTGTGCTGCTTTTGGCATCAGCCATACTTACTCTTTATAGTTCTATCGTCCTTTCTACCGTTTATAAGAAAGAACAAGAAGAAAATAAGAAATAATTGATTCACAAGAAAAAGAGGGAGCGTTTTACTGCCCATTCATCTCTTTATCTGGGTTTACTTAATTTTTGCTTGTTTGTACTGAAAAATGATGAAAAAAATTACATTTATCTTATTTCTGCTGTTTTCAGTTTCTGTCTATTCACAAAATACTGAATTAGATAAAATAGCTCAAGATATAACAGAAGAAGGAAAATTGCTTTATAGGCTGGAATTAGCAGCGTGGTATGGAATGGATATCTTTAAAGATAACTTCAAAGAGAATAATCGTATTGGAGGATATTTTTCATACTTGGACTCAAATACGCCTAAATGCCTAATTTTTTCGAATGAACAAAATCCCAGAGTTATAGGTGTGGTCTCTTTTGGAGATATAAAGTTAATAGAGACTGCTACAATAGATTTTAAAAAGAGGGATTTTAAAGTGAACGAAAAAGAACTCTATACTATCAGGGCTAAGGCTCTGATTGAGATTCAGCAGGATACATTGTTCAAGAACTATACGAATACTAATCTGAATTTAATCCCTTTGATATACAAAGATGCCCGAAAAGTATATGTGTTGACAGGTCCGAAGAATGTAGGTGTTGTTTTGTTTGGGAATGATTATCTGATGTCTTTTGACAAACAGCATAACCTGACAGAAAAAAAAGAACTCCATAAAAATCTGATTCCTATCGAATTTGATGAAGATAAAGACACTTCTTTGACGATACATTACCATTCGTCTGCATCAGATGATTTTATAACGCCCACAGATATTTGTACACTGATGTTGTATGCGAAATTTGCCGGATGGAAAAAGCATATTGTAGTCTCGCAGAATTATGCGAGTATATGGGATTGTGAGAACGAGACTCTGCAAATAATGACAAAGGAAGAATTTCAGAAAATCGAACATGAAATAATAGTAGATTAAGGCAAATAAAAAAATAAGGATGAATATTACCATTCATCCTTATTTTATCTCTTCCGCTTTCTTATTTTTCGGCGAGTAAATCATCTATAACTTTGTTGAAATCTTGTTTGAATTCTTCGTAAAATAATCCTGTCGCAGGACCATTAAATCCGGTATGTATTTTGCGGACGATGCCCTTTTTATCTATGAAAATTGTGGTGGGATATCCCAAAATCTTGCTTACCTGAGGCAATGCTTTAGCTGTAGCATCATCGCCAAGTTTTCCGGCAAACAAAATTTCATAATCTACGTCATATTTTTTCACAAGGCGCGACAGTACAGTTTTTACATATTCAGGATCATCCTTGCGTTCGAATGCTAGCCCGATGATCTCTACGCCACGATCCTTGTTCTCCTTATACCAAGGGGATAGGTATTCCATTTCATCCAGACAGTTAGGACACCAACTGCCAAGTATAGATACAATGACTACTTTGTCTTTAAATCTTGGGTCTGACAAAGAAACTTGTTTACCTCCAATATTAGGGAATGTGAAGTCGATGCGATCAAATCCTTTTTTCATATATGCAAGGCTATATGGATCGGCTAGAGTTGCTTCAGCATTCCGTTTTCCTGTCAGTTTAGTAGTTCCTCGCGAAGTGTAGAACTCTCCTGAGAAATTATCGTTTCCTTCAAATTTGCCTTTTATAAGATATGGGCTAAGTCCTGCAAAAGCTGAGAATTGAAAGCCATCATCGGTTAAAGCTCCTTCAAGATAACGCAGGTCTCCCGAACTAGTAAGGATAGAACCTGTTAGGATATCTCCTTCCTGATTGAATATCCCGACATTATTGGTTGTGTCGCCTTTCTCTCCAATAAATTGTATATCCCATTTGCCGGACAAAGGAATATTTACAGGGGTAGTAGCTTTTGCGAAGCGAGGAGATTCTCCTTTTATTGCAAGAAAGGAAACTCCTTCGTCACCCTCAATATATTGTTTAATAAATCGTCCGTTAAATTCATTATTTGTAATAATCCCTGTTAATCTGGCATCGTAGGCCTCGATGGGTATTGTTACCGTGTCACCTGAATAAGAAACACCTTTCAGTGATACTCTTTCCGATCCATTAATAAGGTATATAGTTGCTGAATCAGTTGCCGCGCCTTCGACTTCGAATAGGAATGGAAACTCCTGGTCTGAAATAGAAAACTCACCTCTCCATTTGCCGTCTTCAAGTCTATGGTTTACAGCCTTGTTGCATGACGAGAATAGTGATATGCTTGCAATACTCAATAATAAATACGTCTTCATAACTCTTATTTTTTACTTTTAATCCTGATTATCTTTGCCATATTGTATCCTGCAATACATTATGGGAACGCTCTACAGTATAACAAATAATGGCAAAGAATATATCAGGACAAAAATACATATAACTACTTAAATATCCATAATGATGTCTCTATCTTGTCATTGCCTTGCACAGATAGTGCTTGCTGATAATTGGACTTGTTTACGTTCTGTTCTTTTGTAGGATAATACAAGCGGGCAGGTATTCCTCCATCACCAAATAATGGGTCGAACTTGTATTCCACTTGATTACCTTCAATTTGGCCTTCGAATACGATATCTCCTTCTCTTACTAAGAAGTCAGGAAATCCTGTACGGCGATATTCACTCCAAGCTTCTAAGCCTTGCATGTACAACGCTATATATTTCTGAGTGAGTACATTTCTTTGATTAGCAGTAGGCAAGCTATTCAAATATTGTGTAGTTGCTGTTGCTGATACACCCCATTTTTCGAGTGATGCACGAACTCCTGTTTCATAATCACTCTGGTTCCAGTTGTCATGTTCAGAAACAAGGAAAGATACTTCGGCGAATTCCATTAATACTTCAGAATAATTAGCGGCATTAATGACCGTTCCCGGTAGACTTACATTTGTTGCGGAGAACTTTCCCGCCTGATCATTTGCCAATCCGTATGGAAGTCCCACATAAATAGTGGTGTCCTGTACCGCAGATGCATAAATCGGTAAGCGAGGGTCTGTTGCCGGAAGTTCAGGGTTATCTCCTTTCAACAAATCTATTAAAATATGGGATACAGCAAAGTCTTTTCTGTTGGCTGTTACCGTTGCCCTATATAGAGGAGCTTCATTAGGAGACGAGGTCGAATATTTGAAGGCTGCGTTGTCGGCATTGCTTGTAAATACACCTTTATTAAGAGCATCCGTAAAGTGGGTATTGTACAATGATGCATTTTTATCTTTCAGTCTTGTTGCGAAGCGTAACCGAAGAGAATTGGCAAATTTAGCCCATTTAGAATTGCTTCCCGCATAGATTATATCAGCTTTACCAAAGGTGTTTTCTGCCTGATACTTAAGAAGGGTGTCTCCTGCTGCTTTTAGTTCGTCCAATAGGTCTGCATAAATTTTCTCCTGAGGTGCATATTTAGGTGTAATATTCTCTGGGTTTTGTTGCAGGGCTTGAAAGTCTTCGTCTTTATTGCCATACGATTCGTAAGGTATATTACCGAATACATCAGTCAAAGCATAAAATGCATAAGATTTCAGAATACGGCTTATTGCAATCTGAGTAGAATTCCGTCCTACACCATTGGCTGTTGCTACGTCTTTTGTTGTCGGATCAGTATTTAGTTTAATAATCTCTTGTAGATTATTCAGGGATTTATACAGTCCTTTCCAGTAGTCGTCAGAGTAACTGAATGGAATATCGTAACGAGATTGGGTCGTATATGTATTCTGAGCAAAATATTGTACAAATAGCATAGACCCTCTTAAAGAAACTTGTTCGCTTCGCAGATTATCTACCAATAACTTTTGTGAAGACGTAATTAAAGAAGTCGTAGGTACTGTAGACGGACGGTTTGGGTCATCATTTAAGTCATCTACACACGATATGAATAGTGATGATAGAGCCAGAAGGCCAAACGTATATAGTTTATTTATTTTCATAATTGTTGATGTTATAGTCTTTTAAAATTTGAACCCAAGATTTAAACCATAAGTAACGGGGGTTGGGATGTTTCCTCCTTCTATACCCTGTACATTTCCACTACTGTTTGTCAATTCTGGATCTATGTCTTTACTTTTAGTATAGATGTTCCAAAGATTACGTGCATAAGCTGTTACACTAACACTTTCTATCTTCAATTTAGGAAGTTTGAATGTATAACCTAGCGTAAGTTCTCTTAGCTTGATAAAAGTGGCATCGAATACAGTATAGGCTGTTGGTCCATTATATTGATTTTGAGCCCAAGCCTGAGCAGTTACTCGTTTTTCATTACTAGCAGTATTGGTTACATTGTATGTGCCATCTGCATTGAATACAACATTTCCGGTAACACCATCAAGAACAATGCCTGTCTCACGTATGTTATTTGCAGCAGTCGACTCCAGAATACCTGAATACATTCCGACTTTATATGTCTGAGAGAAGAAACTACCTCCTACACGTGAGTCTATAAGGAATCCGAATGTGAAATCTTTATATCTCAACTGATTCTGAAGGCTCCATAGGAAATCAGGCAATACACTGCCTAGTGGAACGAACTGGTCGGTACGCATATATACCCCATCGCTGTTTACTACTTTTTGTCCATCGGCAGCATATACGAAGTCGTAACCCATTATTTGTCCATAGCTTTCTCCTTCTTTAGCAACTAACGATACAAGGGTATTGCTTAATTGTAAAGTGTTTACAGCTTCTGATAGGCGAATTATTTTATTGCTGTTTTTTGAAAAATTGGCAGTAATATTCCAGTCCAAATCTTTTTGTCGTACAGGATTTGCTGTTAATGTTACTTCAACACCTTTATTATTTATCTTACCAGCATTTATTAATTTATAGCTATAACCGAAAGCATCGGACGTAGGTAAGTGGATTATCTGATTTCGGCTATTGTTATTGTAATACGTTACATCCAACCCTAGAAGGTTGTTGAATAACTGTAACTGTAATCCCGCTTCCCATGAAGAGGTTATTTCGGGTTTAAGCTCAGGGTTACCCAACCTATCCGACAGGGTATAAGCTATATTTCCATCAAAAGAATTCATAGCTTCATACACCTTATACAATTGATATGGGTCTGTATCGTTTCCTACTTGTGCCCATCCTAAACGTAGTTTGGCAAATGATAACCAGTTCTGATTCTCCAAAGCAGGTAATTCTGTCAGGATAAATGAAGATGTAACCGAAGGGTATAGAAAAGAGTTATTATCTTTAGGTAGGGTTGATGACCAGTCATTACGTAGAGTTCCATCCAAATAAAGCAAGCTTTTCCATCCGTAAGAAACACTTCCATAGATTGAAGATATAGCTTTTTTGTACAATCCTGTAGATGGATTTACAATAATAGATGCTGCGTTATTTAGACTATAATATTGAGGAATAGTAAGCCCACCAGAAGTTTGTATGTCACTCACACGTCTATTGCGTCTCATGTAATTTGCGCCCAGAATAGATACTAATGAATGGTCGCCCCAATGATTGTTGACTGTTGCTAAAAATTCGTAGTTAAATTCATCAAACTTTTGAGAATATTCCTGATATTGCGACTGAGAACGTGAGTAATAAGCAATACGATCTTGCGAATTGTATTGATAGACATCTCCATTGATTCGTCCGGTAAGGCTGAGCCATTTTGTAGGAGTTACAGTTAATCCTACATTCCCATAAAGACGGTCGCGGTTTTCATTCAGATAACTTTCGTATGCTGACCAATATGGATTGTCTATGTATTTGGTCTTTTCTGAGGCTGTGTTATTTTGCCAGGCCGTTCTGTTCCATGCGCGTGGAGTTCCATCTGCTCTTTTATATTCTTTCAGTTTTTCGTAATCTACTTGAACCTGTCCCCATTGATAAGCTTCCAGGATGATATTGCGATTCGAAGCTCCGGTCCAAGGACGACCTGTCGATTTATTATTAAAGTAGTTCACATTTCCGAAAAAGGATACCCATGTACCTTTTGTATTACCAGATACGTTTATCGAATTACGATTTAATGACGAATTAGGGATAGTTCCTGATGTATTTTTGTTCGTAAATGATACACGGAAAGCTCCTTTCGCTGAATTTTTAGACAATGCAATATTATTTGTGTTTGAAACACCTGTACGGAAAAAGTCAGTAACATCATGTTCTGGATAAACCCATGGTTGCGGATTGAGGTAATCACTCGCATATTCCGGATCTAAATTGTACCAATGAAGAACTGGTGTTCCATCAAGTTTTGGACCCCAGCTTTCATCTGCTGCGTAATCTACAATGTTGTATTCATTACCGTTTATTGTAGCTTTCTGAAAAGCAGTGCTATACCCTCCGCCGTACAGTTTTTGTCTTTTCGGTAGGCGAACAACGTTTTCAAACTCAATTCCTGTATTCAGATGTATATCCAAGCGGTCATCACTTCTGTCTCCCTTTTTCGTTGTTATTAGTATTACCCCATTCGCAGCACGAGTGCCATATAGAGCAGCTGCGGAGGGCCCTTTCAATACATTGATATCTAATATATCATCTGGGTTTATATCTTGAATGGTGCTACCAACATCTTTTCCTGCACTACCATTGATAGTAGAGCTTGTATTCATATCAGTGTTATCCAACGGAATGCCATCGACAACGAATAGAGGCTGGTTGTTTCCTGTGATCGAATTTATACCTCTCAATGTTACGCGTGACGAACCTCCGAGATTACCGCCACTGGATATGATCTGCAAACCAGATATTTTTCCAGACAACGCACTTAATGCATTTGTCGGTCTGGTTGCTAGTACTTGCCCTGAAACTGCTTGTACAGCATATCCTAGCGCTTTCTTTTCTCGTGGGATGTTTAATGATGTGATTACAACTTCATTAAGTTCTGTAGTTGTACTTTTTAGCGAAATGTCAAGCGGTTTGTCCGATATTATTTGTGTTTCGTATGTTTCGAATCCTAGATAGGAAAATACTAAAACATCATTCTTTTTTGTACGTATGGAGTAATATCCATTTTCATCGGAAAGCGTTCCAAGAGTAGGGTTACTTTTTACATTAACTGTAACTCCCGGCAGGGTTATGCCGGATATGTCGGTTACACGCCCTTTCAATACAAATTCTTCATTTGTTTGTGCAAAGGCAAGTAATGCAAGTGCATTGAATAGTAATAATAGTTTAAATTTCAGCATAATTTTGATAATTTACTCAAACAATCTTTCAATCTTTATAGATGTTGCTAATAACTCTTTGCTAATAACAGATAATATTTATTGCAAAAATATAATGAGTAGGTATTTTGTGAAATCCCTTTTATATGGTATTTATATACCACAATTATGGTATGTGGATTTGATGGAATAGTAGATAAAGCCTAGGTAGCAAAGGAAAATTATATTTTAATATGAGATCCAAGATTTTTTGGTTACTTTTGTTTTGTCAAATGATTATTCTATGTTATCACATGAAAACACTAAGCCCAAAGTTCGTTTTGGAATAATAGGGACTAACTTTATTACAGAAAAGATATTAAAAGCGGCAGCCTTGGTGTCTCATTTCGAGTTGACAGCTGTTTATTCTCGCACGCAAGATCGAGCTAATGATTTTGCTCAGAAATATAATATTCCTTATACATTCTCCTCTATAGAGGAACTGGCTGCAAGTTCGCTGATTGATGCAGTTTATATTGCTTCTCCAAATTCATTACATGCTTCTCAGAGTATTCTTTTTATGCAGCATGGTAAGCATGTGCTCTGTGAGAAACCTATTGCGTCAAATGCAGAAGAAGTGAGGCTAATGATTGATGCCTCTAAAAAATATGGTGTAACTCTGATGGAGGCCATGAAGCCTAGTCTGACTCCCAATTTTATAGCTATAAAGAATCATATTAAGAATATTGGTATAGTTCGGCGATATTTTTCTTGCTATTGTCAGTATTCATCGAGGTATGATAACCTAAAGGATGGAATTGTGGAGAATGCCTTTAAACCGGAACTGTCTAATGGGGCTGTTATGGATTTGGGCGTATATACCATATTTCCTATGGTTGTATTATTCGGTCGGCCTAAAAAGATAAGCGCAACAGGATTGAAGCTAGCTACAGGAGTGGATGGACAAGGCGCTGTGAACTTTGAATATGACGGAATGAATGCTACCGTACTTTATTCTAAAATAGCGAATTCGGCGCTTCCTTCTGAAATTCAGGGAGAAGATGCTACAATTGTTATAGACAGAATAAATATAATCAATGATGTACGGTTAAAAGATCGCCTCTCTGGTGCTGAAACTGTGCTTAGTGAACCTCATTTTTCTGATGAATATTATTTTGAGATAGCTGAGTTTATTAATTTAATACATCAAGGTAAGTGTGAATCTGAAATTAATAGTCACGAGAATTCATTAATAACTATAGAGATAGTTGATGAAATAAGACGGCAACTGGGCGTTATTTATCCGGCAGATAGACTTTAGTTATATATTAATGCAAATTAAGTATAGTTTTTGGCGTTTAAATATGTTAATAGAGGAGGCTGTATATAGTGTTTTTTCTATAACAAAGCTCGTAATGTAGATATTTGTCGATAATAATGCTTGTATTGCTGTATGTTTATTTCTTTAAAGTAATTTTTTTTAACATTAATAAATAATTATTCACTCAAAATATTCCTAGCTTTATTTTCGCATTTGGTTAACCTAAGCCTCATAAAGCATTTTAAATTGCCCGTGCTGTTAATTATTTGTAAATAAGCGTATTATTATATATTGAGGAAGGTTGTAGCTGTTTTTAATAAAAATAATATTTCTAAAAGAGAGATTATATCTATTTATCATGAAAGCAAAATTTCTCAATAGAAACAAATTTAAACTAAAGTAAATATTTTTTAACTCTATTGATGGATAAACGAATATCATTATTGGGAAATTCAATATTATATAAGGCTACATTTCAGCGTATAATGAATGGACAATTTTTATATAAGGAAATCATAAATATTTTAGAAAATAGAAATAGTAACTATTGAACTGGCATTTTTGATGAATTCATAAATGCAGTTTGATGTGCTTTGTAAATAGAGAAAATATAAATTTAAATAAATTAGGATTACCGTTAAATCTAAAAATATTATTAACCAAAAAACAAAAGAAAATTATGGCATCAGACATTTCAAGAAGAAAATTTCTTTCGACTGGAGCAAAGGCTGCTATCGGACTGACGATCATTCCGAGTGCGGTTTTGGGTAAAAACTTTGGGCATGTAGCACCAAGCGATAAATTGAACATCGCAGCAATTGGTATTGGAGGTATGGGACACGCTAACATTAAGAACGTGGAAGCTACTGAAAATATCGTAGGACTATGTGACGTAGACTGGAGATACGCTAAAGGTGTATTTGACCGTTTCCCAAATGCAAAGAAATACTGGGATTTCCGTAAGATGTATGACGAAATGGGTAAGGATATAGACGCTATTATCGTAGCTACAGCTGACCATACGCATGCTATTGTTGCTGCACAAGCAATGGCAATGGGTAAACATGCTTATGTTCAGAAACCGCTTACTCACTCTGTTTATGAGTCACGTCTACTTACAAAATTAGCAGCTAAACATAAGCTTGCAACTCAAATGGGTAACCAGGGTTCTTCTGGAGAAGGAGTTAATCTTGTTTGTGAGTGGATTTGGAACGGAGAAATAGGTGAAATAACAAAAGTTGAAGCCTTCACAGACCGCCCTATTTGGCCACAAGGATTGAATGCTCCTGAAAAAGTAGATAAAATACCTAAGACTTTAGACTGGGATTTGTTTACAGGACCGGCTAAGGTGAAACCTTATAGTGCGCTTTATACTCCATGGAACTGGCGTGGCTGGTGGGAATATGGTACAGGTGCATTGGGTGATATGGCTTGTCATATTCTTCATCCTGTATTTAAGGGTCTTAAATTAGGCTATCCAACAAAAGTACAAGGTTCTTCTACATTGCTATTGCAAGATTGTGCACCTCAGGCTCAACACGTGAAATTGATATTCCCAGCTCGCGATAATATGGCGAAAGTATCTATGCCGGAAGTAGAAGTACACTGGTATGATGGTGGCTTGAAACCAGATTTCCCTAAAGGATGGCCACAAGGTCGTGATATGAACGATTCGGGTGGTGGAGTTATTTTCCACGGTACAAAAGATACTCTTATCTGTGGTTGTTATGGTGTAAATCCTTGGTTGTTATCAGGACGTAAACCAAACGCTCCTAAAGTTTGTCGTCGTGTTACTGTATCTCACGAAATGGACTGGGTGCGCGCATGTAAGGAAAGTCCAGCTAGCCGTGTAATGACAGCTTCAGACTTTAGCGAAGCAGGTCCATTCAACGAAATGGTTGTAATGGGAGTATTGGCTATTCGTTTGCAGACTCTAAATAAAGAATTACATTGGGATGGAGATAATATGAAGTTTACAAATATTAATCCAAATGAGGAGATTAAGATCTTGATTAAAGACGACTTTAAAATTGTTGATGGTGACCCTAAATTCAATAAGATTTGGACTGATGCTATCAATGCTGAACAGTTTGCGAAAGAATTGATCAATCATAATTATCGTGATGGTTGGAAGTTACCTGATATGCCTTAATTAGGAGAAAGGAAAAGGAAAATATTAATAAAAATAAGATTCTTAGAAAATGAAAAAACTTATTTATTTAGTTAGCGGTTTGCTTATGGTTTCATTTATGGCTAGCTGCGATGGCGGAAAATCTGCTGGACCTAAAGAAGTTGCTTTAGCTTATTCTGTGACAGCTGGTGCAGCTGAAACAGATAGCCTTAAGTTACCAATTGATAAAGATGGCTATATAACTATATTTGATGGCACAACTTTTACAGGTTGGCGTGGTTATGGTAAAGATAAAGTACCAGGAAAATGGACAATTGAAGATGGTGCTATCAAGTTTAACGGTTCTGGAGGAGGAGAAGCTCAAGAATCTGATGGTGGCGATATTATTTTCGCACATAAATTCAAGAACTTTGAACTTGAACTTGAATGGAAAGTCGCTAAAGGGTCTAACTCTGGTATTTTTTATTTAGCACAAGAGTATTGGTCAGATAATGAAGATGGAACTAAGCGTTTAGAGCCTATTTATATTTCTGCTCCTGAGTATCAAGTTCTTGATAATGAGAATCATATTGATGCGAAAGCTGGTGTTGATGGAAATAGAATGTCAGCATCTCTATACGATATGATCCCTGCTAAACCACAGAACTCTAAACCTTTTGGTGAATGGAATAAAGCTACTATAACAGTGTTTAAAGGAACTGTTTTCCATGCACAAAATGGTCAGACTGTAGTTGAATATCACCTATGGACACCTCAATGGACTGAAATGCTTCAAAAAAGTAAATTCAGTCAGGAAGCATGGCCTTTGGCTTTCGATTTGCTGAACAATCTTGGCGGTGAAAAGAGAGAAGGTTATATCGGACTTCAAGATCATGGTGATGATGTTTGGTTCCGTAACATTAAAGTAAAAGTATTGGATTAATCCATTCTATTAAATCTTAAACGATATCGAATCCATGGAAAGGCTTAGGCCTTTCGTGGATTTGATGTATATAAACATACAATATCATGATGAAACTATCAATGATTTTCATATCTGCGTTAGTGCTATTGGTATCTTGTACGCCAAAAGCGGATAGCGAAAAGGCTTTGCCTCCTAAAAAAGATATTGCCTTGCAACTATATTCGTTGAGAGATGATATAGGCAAAGATTATGACGGTACTATCAAGAAAGCCGGAGAAATGGGATTCACTGCCGTTGAAGCAGCTAGCTATGGAGACGGGAAATTCTATGGTAAAACGCCGGAAGAATTCAAAGCTGATATTGAGGCTGCGGGAATGAAAGTTCTTTCTTCGCATACAGGAAGAGGTTTATCAGAAGAAGAGCTTGCATCGAAAAATTTTACAGAAGCAATGAAGTGGTGGGATCAATGTATTGCTGCACACAAAGCTGCAGGGATGACATATATTGTGACACCGTGGATGGATCTTCCTAAATCTTTGGCCGATCTACAAACTTATTGTGAGTATTATAATGAGATTGGAAAGAAATGTAAAGAAAGCGGATTAAAATACGGTTATCATAATCATGCGCACGAATTTCAGAAGGTGGAAGATAAAGTAATGCTTGATTATATGCTCGAAAATACGAATCCTGAATATGTATTCTTTGAGATGGATGTATATTGGGTAGTAAGAGGGCAACAAAGTCCGGTAGATTACTTTAATAAATACAAAGGACGTTTTGCTTTATTGCACATTAAGGATAATAAAGAGCTTGGACAAAGCGGAATGGTGGGTTTTGATGCTATCTTTAAGAACACAGATGTTGCGGGAGTTGAGCATTTAGTGGTAGAGGTAGAACAATACAATTTCACTCCGTTTGAAAGTGTTCAAAAGAGTCTTGATTATTTATTGAACTGTTCATTAGTAAAAGAAACTTATAGTAAGTAAAGAATAGAAGTAGGCCTTGGTTTCAGGGCCTGCTTGTTTTAGGCAAGTCAGGTACAGTAATAGTCAGTGAAGCCTTTAAATAAGGACTGGAATATAAATAAGCTGATATTAGATTTCTGCTAAAGAATTCTAGTCAAATTGAAAGACCTATCCGATTTTTGATTTACGTATTCTTGCTTTTTAAATATTAAATACGTTATTTTGGCTGGTAATTTCAATCAGTCTTATTATTTACAAAATATAAAAGATAATTATGAATACTCTATTGTTTTTAGGTAATCTAGGTACCGGTGAAATCATTATTATAGCCATCGTTGTATTATTACTTTTTGGTGGTCGTAAAATTCCGGAATTGATGAAAGGTCTGGGAAAAGGTATAAAAAACTTTAAAGAAGGCGTTAAAGGAATTGAAGACGATATAGAAGGTTCTGACGATAAACTTAAAAAAGATTGAGGTAGTAGACTTCTATGGAAGAGACTAATGAAGGAATGTCCTTTTGGGATCATTTGGAAGAACTTAGATGGACTTTGTTGAGGTCTGTCATTGCTCTATTTGTTTTTGCTATTGTTGGTTTTGCTCTGATGCCGTATATATACGACACTTGGATAATGGGTCCTACCCGTGCCAACTTTTTTTTGTATGAGTATCTTTGTAAGGCAACATCGGCCATACCTTTTTTTCCTGATTTTTGTGATGACACATTTCATATCAAAATTATAAATTATAATTTGACATCACAGTTTTTCAGGCATATGACTACTTCCTTTTGGTTGGCTTTGATATTGACTTTCCCTTATTTGATATTTGAGCTATGGAGATTTGTTAGTCCGGCATTGTACGATAGTGAGAAAAAAAGTATCAAATGGGTTTTCCTTTTCGGTACTATAATGTTCTTTATAGGTTGCGCTGTAGGTTATAGCTTGGTCTTTCCTATGACATTCAGGTTTTTAGCCACATATCAGTTGAGCGAAATGATAGAAAATACCATTTCTCTGGATTCATATATGGATAACTTCTTAATGTTAATATTTATCATGGGAATAGTATTCGAACTACCTCTGTTGTCATGGTTACTATCACAATTAGGATTACTGAATCGGTCATTTTTTAAGAGGTTCAGACGTCAGGCTATCGTCGGCTTGCTTGTATTGGCTGCTATTATTACCCCGTCGGGAGATCCATTCACTTTATCGGTAGTATTTGTACCCCTTTACCTCTTATATGAATTGAGTGCCTTCTTTGTTAAGCCTGCACCAAAAGATGATGAGGATGAAGAATCCGAAGAGGATGATTCTGATTTGGAACTAGAACAAACTAAGATAGAAAAATAAAATAACCTTTATTTATAATAAAAAAAGTCCAAGCTAAATATTCATATTGCCTGGACTTTTATTTTATCTAAACCTTAGATTTCTTATTTTATTTCGAAATCTTGTTTCATGTCAATTTCCTCTTTCTCACTGTTGTAGAAGTGATATTCTAAAAATGCGAGATTCTGGTTTGGAATTATTTTTACTCCTCTTCCATATCGCCATCTCCACTGGTTCTTCAATGAAATGAGACCCTTATTAATAAAAGCTGCTACGTACGGATGTACATGCAAAGTGAAATTCTTTACTTTAAGATCTTTTACAAGATAACTGATTTTCATACGCAAGGTGTCTGTAAATAGGATGGAAGGTCGTATTTCGCCTTTGCCAAAGCACGTAGGGCAGCTTTCGACCGTAGATATTTCCATCTCGGGACGAACACGCTGGCGTGTAATCTGCATCAAACCAAATTTGCTGAGAGGCAAAATATTATGTTTGGCACGATCGTTCGCCATGAGTTCTTGCATTCTTGTAATCAGTTGATTGCGGTGCTCGCTCTCAGTCATATCTATAAAATCGATTACGATAATACCCCCAATATCTCGTAATCTTAGTTGTCTCGCTATTTCTTCTGCTGCTGCGGAATTCACATCCCGTGCATTATTTTCTTGTCCTGCTTCCGGATTTTTAGATCTGTTGCCACTATTAACATCAATGACATGCATGGCTTCAGTATGTTCTATGATCAAGTATGCTCCGTTTCGGAACGTTACTGTTTTACCGAAAAGTGCTTTAATTTGTTTTGTGACTCCGAAATTGTCGAACATAGGAAGCTCTCCATCATACATCTTCACAATGTTCTTTTTTTCCGGAGCAATAAATGATATATAATCTTTTATTTGATTAGCGATATCAGTATCATTTACGTAAATTTCCTGAAAACTCGGATTAAATACATCCCGTAGGAGTGCCACAGTACGTCCTGTTTCTTCAAAAACGAGTGTTGGCAATTTATTTTTTTGTATTTTGGGGAGATTATCTTCCCATCTTTTAACAAGAGTCTTTAGCTCGGTATCCAGGTCAGCAACTTTTTTACCTTCGGCTACAGTCCTTACAATTACACCGAAGTTTCTAGGTTTTATACTTTGTATAAGCTGGCGCAGACGAGCACGTTCTTCTTTCGATTTTATTTTTTGAGAAACAGAGACTTTGTCATTGAAAGGTATAACTACCAAAAACCGACCTGCTAATGACAGTTCGGATGTTAGGCGGGGGCCTTTTGTCGATATGGGTTCTTTAGCTATTTGTACAAGTATCTCTTGTCCTGGTTTTAATACATCGCTGATTGAACCGTCTTTATCTATGTCCGGTTCCAGTCTCATTTTCGAGATGTTAGGAAATTTTTTCTTGTCAGCTAACGCTTGCTTGTAGAACTTATCAACGGATTTGAATTGAGCACCAAGATCTAAATAGTGAAGAAAAGCATCCTTTTTGTATCCGATATCGATAAAAGCAGCATTTAAACCAGGCATAAGTTTCTTTACTTTGCCGGCATAGATGTTGCCTACGGCGTATGAAGCATCTCTTCCTTCTTTTTGCAGTTCGACAAGTTTTTTGTCTTCGAGAACTGCAATGGATACTTCATTCGGTTGGACATCAACGATTAGTTCGCTGTTCATAACTATAATTTAGATTTTGAAAAACGATTTAAATATCTCTACTTAAATCTGAATAATAGAGTTTTTCTCTGATAAAGAGTTTCTTAAACTTCTATAATACACAAAGAACAAACTTAGAAATTAAACAATTTATAAGTTTGTTCTCGTATATTTCCCTTAAAGAAAGAGAATAGACTTATTTTTTCTTTTTATGCCTGTTCTTTCTCAATCTTTTTTTGCGCTTGTGCGTAGACATTTTATGTCTTTTTCTTTTCTTTCCGCTTGGCATGTCTTATATATTTTAGTAATTAATTAATTTTTTAGAAATCTGGATTACTTTCTAACTTGGATAACGAAAGTTTTTGCAGGTTTAAATGCCGGAATAGAGTGTGCCGGAATAATGATAGTAGTGTTTTTCGAAATATTGCGGGCTGTTTTTTGAGCTCTTGTCTTTACGATAAAGCTACCGAAGCCTCTTAAATACACATTCTCATTCTTGCTAAGAGATTCTTTTACAACCTCCATGAATGATTCAACTGTTTTCAATACAGTGGCTTTGTCGATTCCTGTATTTTTCGCAATTTCGTTAACGATGTCAGCTTTTGTCATTTTCTTATTATTTTAAAATTCTAAACAATTAATTTTTTGGACTGCAAATATATAGCTTTTTATTTACCTTTGAAACAAATAATTATCATTTTTTTCCGAAAGCTTGAGAAATTAACGTTCTATCACCAACTAACTGTATCGATTATAATATATTGTAAATGAGAGAAAAAAAGGATTTAAGATTGAGTCATATATTAGTAAAGTGGTATGGTGAGCATAAAAGAGAACTCCCGTGGAGAGATACTTTAGACCCTTATATTATATGGATATCAGAGATTATCCTACAACAAACTCGCGTAGATCAAGGTTATGCGTATTTTAACCGTTTTGTAAGAAAATACCCCACGGTAGACTTATTGGCTAGTGCTGATGAGAATGACGTACTAAAGCTTTGGCAGGGATTAGGTTATTATAGTCGGGCGCGAAATCTTCATGCAACAGCGAAAATGGTAATGAGTGATTATAATGGTGTCTTTCCTTATAGTTATAAAGATGTGTTGAAGTTGAAAGGAGTAGGGGAATATACTGCAGCTGCAATAGTTTCTTTTGCATACAATGATCCATATGCAGTAGTCGATGGGAATGTCTATCGGGTGCTATCGAGGATATTTTCCATAGAGGACCCCATAGATAGTAGTCGTGGAAAAAAGGTATTTGCTGAATTGGCTTCATTGTGTCTCGATGATAATAATCCGGGATTGCATAATCAAGCTATTATGGAGTTTGGGGCATTACAATGTGTTCCCGTATCTCCTGATTGTGCTATTTGTCCGGCGTCATCGATGTGTTTGGCTTATGCCCAAAAACGAGTGAATTCATATCCGGTAAAAGAAGGAAAGCAAAAAATTAGAAATCGTTTCTTCAATTATTTTGATATACAAAATGGTGATTATATGTTTCTGCGTAAACGTATGGCAAAAGATATTTGGCAGAATCTGTTTGAGTTACCGTTGGTCGAAGCTCAAGATAATTTATCTTTAGAAGAGCTATATTTAAATAATGATTTTATGAAATTGTTTCAAGATGCTGCTGATGTTCATATTGAAAGCGTCTCTCAAGTAAAACATATTCTCTCGCATCAAATTATCTATGCCAGATTTTACAAAGTGATGGTGAAGGCCATATCGCTACCAGATGATTATTTAAAAATAAAGATAGAAGAAGCGGATAATTATCCTGTTTCGCGTTTAGTGCATAAATATCTGGAAAGGTAATGATTATTTCGCTTGAGTTTTGCGCAAAAGACACAAAAGGCTTTAACTTTGTATTCAACATAAACAAATATTCAAAACATGGATAAGATATCATTGATTGTTCCTTGCTATAATGAAGAACAAGCTCTTCCATTCCTGTATAAAGAAATCATAAAACTGGCAGAAGAGATGCCGGATCAAGAATTTGAATTTATTTTCATCAACGATGGATCGAAAGACGGAACATTGGAGTTGATAAAGGATATGTGCGAATTAGATGAGCGTGTGCACTATGTTTCATTTTCTCGCAATTTTGGGAAAGAGGCAGGTATATATGCCGGATTGGAGGCAGCAACAGGTGATTATATATCATTGATGGATGCCGATCTTCAAGATCCACCTTCTTTAGTAAAAGAAATGTATATAAGCCTTAAAACAGAAGACTATGATTGTGTCGCTACTCGTCGCCTTAATCGTGATGGTGAACCTCCAGTTCGGTCGTTTTTTGCAAAACAATTTTATAAGCTTATAAATAAAATATCGGATACCGAAGTTGTTGACGGAGCGCGTGACTTTCGTTTAATGACAAGGCAAATGGTAGATGCAATATTGGAGATGAGTGAGTATAACCGTTTCTCGAAAGGTATCTTCGGCTGGGTAGGTTTTAATACTAAGTGGATTGCGTTCGAAAACGTGGAGCGTGTGGCAGGGCAAACGAAGTGGTCTTTTGTCGGACTTTTTTTATACTCCCTTGAAGGTATAATTGCATTCTCTACGCGTCCATTGCTTATTGCTTCATTGTTCGGTATATTATTTTGTCTTATAGCCTTTTTTATGATTAGTGTTATTATTGCCAAAACCTTAATATGGGGAGATCCTGTAGCTGGTTATCCATCTTTGATTTGTGCAATATTTCTTTTGGGCGGAATTCAATTGTTTTGTCTTGGTATCTTAGGGCAGTATCTTTCCAAAACCTATCTGGAAACCAAGAAACGCCCGATATATATAATTAGAGAAAAAGCATAGTGAGTGGTTTTGTAAACTGTGGTTGTCAAATTTGCATAATTTGGCAACTATTTTTTTGCTTTTAAAAAATAAAAGAGTAATTTTGCGCCGATTGTCAAACTGGCTTGTATCCTGTATGTAGTGTGTTATTTCAAGCAAAGTGTTATAGATAAGATCGAAAGAGTTGACAATCGATAGAAAAGTTACACTTATAATGTAAAAACATGAGTACTTCCGCTCTTTTTTTAGTAGTTCTACTTACTGGAATAACCTTGGTCTGCGCTGGTCTCGGCATGGCACTTTTATTATCTCCCAAATCATTTAATGCACAAAAAGGAGAACCATATGAATGTGGTGTTCCTACCCATGGTACATCATGGATGCAATTCAAGGTGGGGTATTATTTGTATGCAATTTTATACCTCATGTTCGACGTAGAGACCATATTCTTATTTCCATGGGCTACAGTCGTTCGAGAGTTGGGGTTGCCCGGATTATACTGTATATTATTCTTTATACTAATTCTTGGTTTAGGTTTGGCCTATGCATGGAGGAAAGGAGCTTTAAAATGGAAATAAAAAATATTTATATAAAAGGTATTCCTAATGACGAGTTTAAGGATAATGAATATCTTGAAGGCTATATAAAGGAACTAAATGAGGGTGGTGTTCCCATTGTTGTTGGTAAATTAGATGATCTGATCAACTGGGGGCGTTCAAATTCTGTTTGGCCATTAGCCTTTGCTACAAGTTGTTGTGGTATTGAATTTATGGCTTCGGCTGCTGCTCGTTACGATTTGGCTCGATTCGGGATGGAAGTAACACGTAATAGTCCGCGTCAGGCAGATACTATGGTTGTGGCAGGAACTATTGTCCATAAAATGGCTCCATTGTTAAAGCGTGTATATGATCAAATGGCTGAGCCCAAATATGTGATAGCTATGGGTAGTTGCGCTATATCTGGAGGTCCTTTTGTCGATTCGTATCACGTGGTGAGGGGAATTGATGAAATAATACCTGTAGATGTATATATACCGGGTTGTCCTCCGCGTCCGGAAGCTTTATTTTACGGATTGATGCAATTGCAACGTAAGATAAAGGTTGAAAGATTCATGTTTAAAGTAAAGAAATAATATAAGATACAACCCGAAGAATATCGATGGAAAATATCAAAAAGGTAATACTCGAAGCTGTACCCACAGCGGTGATTGAAGATAAGTCTCCGTTGACGGTAACTGTAGAGCCTGACAAGTTGCGTCAGTTGGTAAAAGCACTTCGTTATTATGAAGAGATGCCGTTTGACTACCTCGCTATGTTGACAGGAACAGACGAGGGTGAGAAACTTATGGTTACTTATCTTTTATGTCCTTCACAAGACTTGTCAAAAGAAGTAGCAATTAAAACAGGAACTGCAGATAGAGAGAAACCGTTGCTTTATACTGTTACCGATATTTGGGAAACAGCTCACTATAATGAGCGTGAAGTGTATGCCATGTTGGGTATTCGTTTTATCAACAATCCTGATATGCGTCGCTTTTTCCTTAATTCCGATTGGATAGGTTTCCCTTTGAGAAAAGATTATGATCCGAATCCTGTACTGAATCCTGTAAATCCGGAGAGTAAGGATATAATAGATATTGCTCCTCGTATAGTGGAGGCAAATGGGCAACTGAAAGAGGAAAAGGTTAATATCTTCGAGAAAGACGATTATATTATAAATATAGGTCCGCAACACCCTTCTACTCATGGTGTAATGCACTTTCGTGTCGCACTTGATGGTGAGATAGTTAAGAAGATAGATGTACATAGTGGATATATACACAGAGGAATCGAAAAACTGAGTGAAAAACTAACATATCCTCAAATACTGCATTTTACAGACCGTTTAGATTATCTTTCGGCTAATATCAACCGCCACGGATTGTGTATGTGTGTTGAAAAAGCTGCTGAAATAGAAATACCCGAAAGAGCACAATATATTCGTACCATCATGGATGAACTGAATCGTATCGATTCGCACTTGGTGGCATGGGGGACAATGTGTATGGACTTGGGATCCACAACCGCATTTATCTATGGAATGCGTGAGCGTGAAGACATCCTTAAAATATTTGAGAAAAATACAGGCGGCCGTCTTATCATCAATTATAATGTGATAGGTGGTGTGATGTTTGATATACAGCCGGATTTTCAACAAGATGTGAAGGCTTTCATTCCTGTTATGCGTAAAGCATTGATCGAATACGATAAATTATTTACAGGTAACGTTATAGCTGTAGGTCGTATGAAAGGTCTTGGCCTTTTGTCGAAAGAAGATGCTATATCATATGCAGTAACCGGCCCTGCTGGACGAGCATCTGGATTCTCTTCTGATCTTCGTAAGCACATGCCTTATGCATTGTATGATAAAGTTCAATTTAAAGAAATAATACGTACAGAGGGCGATGCATTTGCCAGATATCTGAACCGTCTGGATGAAATAGAAGAATCACTTAAGATTATAGAGCAGTTAATAGATAATATTCCTGAAGGAGATTATCTGGCAAAAACAAAAGCGATAATCAAATTACCTGAAGGCGAATTCTATCAGAGAGTTGAAGCCGGACGGGGAGAGTTTGGTATTTATATTGAAAGTCGCGGAGATAAGACACCTTATCGCCTGAAATTCCGTTCACCATCTATGGCTGCTGTTTCGGTAATGCCGTTGATCTGCAAGAATGAGAAAATATCCGACTTTATAGGTATTGGAGGTTCTATGGACTATGTGATTCCTGATATCGACCGTTAAAACTAAGATTATTTATATTTCTAATATAAAAAACATATGCTGTTAAATTATTCTCGACCATTAGAGGTAGTAGGGCTGTTAAAGACATTCGATACATTTTTAACGGAGAGCTTACCTATATGGGCAGTTCTGGCTATCGAGTTTGTCCTTGTCGGAGTAGCGTTGTTATTGATGTATGCAGTATTGGCCTTGATTCTAATATATGTAGAACGTAAAATTACGGCTTTCTTTCAGGCTCGTTTAGGTCCCAATCGTGTCGGTAAATATGGTATTATTCAGAGCGTTGCTGACATGGTTAAGATCCTTATCAAAGAAATTATCCATGTTAAGAAGTCAGACCGATTTCTTTTCTTTACAGCTCCGTTTTTTATGATTGTAGCTTCCATGCTTACTTTCGGTGCTATACCTTTCGGTGAAGGGTTGCAAGCTGTAGATTTTAATATCGGTGCATTTTATGTTATAGCCGTTTCTTCATTGGGAATTATAGGTGTGCTACTCGCTGGTTGGTCAAGTAATAATAAGTACTCGATGATTGGAGCCATGCGGAGTGGTGCTCAGTTTATAAGCTATGAATTATCTGCAGGTTTTGCATTAATGACCGTTGTTGTATTGTCAGGAACGATGAGTTTCTCTCAAATTATACAAGGACAGACATACATTCACCAATGGAATATTATTGCAGGACATGTACCTGCACTTATTGCATTTATCATTTACCTGATATCAGGACATGCCGAAACAAACCGCGGTCCTTTCGACTTGCCCGAGGCTGAATCAGAATTGACAGCAGGATATCATACAGAGTATTCGGGCTTACAATTTGGCTTTTTCTATTTGGCAGAATACTTGAATATGTTTATAGTGGCAGGTATTGCAACAACTGTATTCTTGGGCGGGTGGATGCCTATACAGATTAAAGGCTGGGATGGATTTAATCAGATAATGAATTATATACCGTCTTATATTTGGTTCTTTAGTAAAGCTGGATTTTTAATATTCCTGAGCTTGTGGGTTAGGTGGACATTCCCTCGTCTTCGTATAGACCAACTATTGAATTTGGAATGGAAATATTTATTACCAATTAATATGGTAAATATATTACTGATGGTAATTATGGTTTTATTGGGTTGGACCCTGAAATAATTAATTTATAGAGAATACGACAATGAGTTCAGTTTCAGAATATTTTTCAGGTTTATTCGGAGGTATTAAGTCTTTACTGACTGGTATGAGAGTTACTTGGGGCGAGTTGTGGACTAAGAAAATTACAGAACAATACCCTGAAAACAGAGCGACTCTTATAATTCCAGAGCGTTTTCGTGGAGAGTTGCTTATGCCTCATGACGAGAATAACGAACATGCCTGTACGGCTTGTGGTATCTGTCAGATGAATTGTCCTAATGGAACAATACAGGTAATATCTAAAAGCATTGAAACAGAAGATGGCAAGAAAAAGAAAATTCTTGACAGATATATATATGATTTAGGTATGTGTACATTCTGTAACCTTTGTGTGATTACTTGTCCGCAAGATGCTATCTCGTTTGCTAATACATTTGAGAATTCGATATTTACACGTAGTAAGCTTATTCAGCAATTGAATCATGAAGGGTCTAAACTTCGTGAAAAGAAAAAAGAAAAGCCAGCAGCAATAAAAGAGCCTGTTGCTAAAGCTGAGAAAATCGTTCATGGAGATAAAACTGCACCAGAAGGCACACCTCAGACACCACTTGAACCTATACCTGCTCAGAATATAAGTGAAAATAGCGGAGTGCGTCCTGAACAGGATTATCCGAAAGATGTGACAACGAAAACTGTACCTGCATCAAAAACCGACGCAGATATTCCTGAGGAAGATAAATAAAAACATATACGATAATCAATAGATTATGGCAGAACAAATTATATTTTACATTTTAGCAACGATAATTGTATTTTCCACCATCATGGCGGTTACAACGCAAAAGATTATTCGTTCGGCAACATTCCTGTTATTTGTGCTATTGGGAACAGCAGGCTTGTATTTATTGTTAGACTATCATTTCTTGATGGGTGTACAGATTGCTGTATATGCCGGAGGTGTGATGGTGTTATTTATCTTCGCGATATTGTTAACCAATGAGCCGGGAAGAGATGTAAAGTTTGAAAAACCTGGAAGAATGCTTATTGCCGGAGTGACAGCATTAGCGGGATTGGCCATCTGCGGTCATATTATATTTTATAATGTAAACAGATTCTATACTTATGTAGCTCAGCCTGAATTTGAAATGAAAGACATAGGTATGGCTATGATGGGAACAGATAAATATCAATATTTATTACCTTTCGAGGCAATCAGTATTTTGCTACTGGCTTGTATTATTGGAGGTATAATGATTGCCAGAAAAAGATAAAAAGATATATAAGTCATGGGTGAATTTATAACAAGTTTTTTATCAGGACCAGTGCCTATCGAAGCATATTTGGCTGTAAGTACAATTATGTTTTTCGGAGGTGTATATGGATTCCTTTCAAGAAAAAATATGCTGATGGTATTGATTTCCATCGAGCTGATGCTTAATGCGGCAGACCTGAACTTTGTCGTATTCAACCGCTATTTGTATCCGGGACAGCTTGAAGGGTTCTTCTTTACTCTGTTTGCAATCGGTATAGCGGCTGCAGAGACGGCTGTCGCGATAGCTATCATTATCAATATATACCGTAATGTGAAGAGTATATATGTAGATGAGAATATAACTAAAATGAAACACTAAGCGAGGAAATAGATAGAAAGTATGGAACATTTTAATTACGCATATCCGATACTGATAGCTGCTCTGCCGGCCATTATGTTTCTTATCTTGGGAATAGGTGGTAAATACATGAGACCTATTGTGTCGGGGATTTTGGGAACTGTATCATTGGGTATAATTACAATACTGGCCTATATAACAGCATATCAGTATTTCTTTGTGGCAGGTAAAGTAGATGGCGTTTATCAGGCCGGACATACAGCTTTTACATGGTTGCGATTCTCTGACACTTTGCATATAGATTTAGGAATTTATCTGGATCCTATTTCGGTATTGATGCTTGTTGTTATTACCACTGTGTCATTAATGGTACATATCTATAGTCTTGGCTATATGAAAGGAGAAAAGGGTTTTCAACGTTACTATGCCTTCCTTTCATTGTTTAGTTTCGCTATGTTGGGTTTGGTAATGGCTACTAACATTTTCCAGATGTATATATTCTGGGAATTGGTAGGGGTATCATCTTTCTTACTTATTAGTTTCTACTATACGAAGCCATCGGCAGTGGCTGCTTCTAAAAAAGCATTTATCGTTACCCGCTTTGCTGACTTTTTCTTTCTTGTAGGTATTTTATTACTATCATATTTCTCCGGAACATTTGATTTCACTTCCATAACAGATCAGAGTGCTCCGTTTATAGGAACAATGCAGGGGACATCATTTCTTGGTTTATCAGTGCTCACATGGGCAATGATGCTGATCTTTATGGGTGGTGCGGGTAAATCGGCTATGATGCCATTCCACATCTGGCTACCCGATGCAATGGAAGGTCCAACACCAGCTTCGGCATTGATCCATGCTGCAACGATGGTTGTTGCCGGAGTGTTTCTTGTAGCACGTTTATTTCCAGTATATATAATAACCCCTTATGCACTTGATATTATAGCATGGGTAGGCGCTATGACTGCTCTGTTTGCAGCAATAGTGGCTTGTACGCAGACCGATATAAAACGTGTATTGGCATTCTCTACAATATCTCAAATAGCATTTATGCTTACCTCTTTAGGCGTTTCCAAATTTGGAGGGCATGATGGGCTGGGATATATGGCAGGTATGTTCCACTTATTTACGCATGCCTTCTTTAAAGCATTACTATTCCTTTGTGCTGGTGCTATAATTCATGCTGTACACAGTAATGAAATGGATGATATGGGAGGTCTTTGGAAAAAGTTACCTATAACATTCATAACTTTTGGAATAGCATGGTTGGCGATTGCAGGTATATGGCCATTCTCCGGTTTCTGGAGTAAGGATGAAATCCTTGCTGCTGCAATGGAGCATAATATGGCTATCTATATTATATTAAGTATAGCTGCCGGATTGACAGCGTTTTATATGTCTCGTTTGTTCCTTCGTATATTCTTTTATGAAAAGAAACATTATCATCATGAACCACATGAAGCGGGACCGGCTATGGCTATTCCGTTAATTATATTGGCAGTCTTTGCATTCGGAGCGGGATTTGTCCCATTTGGTCAATTTATAACTTCCGATCATGTGCCTTATGATGCTCATGTAAATATGCAAGTTGCATTGACTAGTGTAGGTATTTCTGTTATAGGTATTCTGATAGCATTCAGACTGTATTATAAGAAAAACGAGATGCCAGATAAGATAACAGCAAGAATTAATACGTTTTATAAATGGGCGTTACACAAATTCTATTTTGATGAATTATGGTTATTTGTTACTCGTAAAATAATATTTAAACGTATCTCTAAACCAATAGCATGGTTTGATAAGAAGTATATTGACGGATTCATGGATTCATTGGCGTCTGTTACGCAGGCATCGTCACGTGCCATTAAAGGTTTTCAATCAGGATATATACAACAGTATGCTTTAGCATACATTGTTGGAGCTTTGATTCTCGTCGTAGGATTTTGCGGATGGCTTATCAATTTTATTTGTAAATAAGATATTGTAAAAATATAAAAAGATGAATATTCTTTCATTATTTATTCTTGTCCCTGTTGTGATGTTACTGGCATTTATACCATGTCGTAATATCAAACAAGTACGCACTGTAGGTGTGATTGGTGCAGTAATAGAAGTGGCACTCGCTCTCATTCTCTTGTTTATGTTCTTTGAGGAACGCAGTGCAGGAAATGCGGCTGAAATGTTGTTTACATATAATCAAGTATGGTATGAAACATTAAATATCCATTATGCTATCGGAGTGGATGGCGTTTCTGTGTTAATGATTCTTTTGACTTCTGTTATTATATTTACAGGTACGTTCGCATCATGGAATATGAATCCATTACCTAAAGACTTCTTTATGTGGTTGACATTGCTGTCTATCGGAGTCTATGGATTCTTCATTTCGTTAGATATGTTTACTATGTTCTTCTTCTATGAGATTGCATTGATACCGATGTATTTGCTGATAGGTATATGGGGAACAGGGCGAAAGGAATATTCTGCAATGAAACTAACCCTCATGCTAATGGGAGGATCAGCCTTTTTATTTGTGGGTATATTAGGAATATATTATAATTCATCCGTTACAGGAGAATATACGTGGAATATATTGGAAATAGCAAAGAATGCAGCAATTCCTTTATCTGAACAATATTGGATTTTCCCTTTGACTTTTGTCGGATTCGGGGTGTTGGGAGCTCTTTTTCCATTCCATACATGGTCACCAGATGGTCATGCTTCTGCACCAACTGCAGTATCGATGCTTCATGCCGGAGTACTGATGAAGTTGGGAGGATACGGTTGTTTTCGCATTGCAATGAAATTGATGCCGGAAGCAGCGAGCGAACTTTCATGGATATTTATCATACTGACAGGTATAAGTGTAATATATGGGGCATTAGGTGCAATATCTCAGACGGACTTAAAATATATAAATGCTTACTCATCTGTAAGTCACTGTGGATTGGTGTTGTTTGCTATCCTTATGTGGAACCAGACGGCTATGACAGGTGCAGTAATGCAAATGATTTCACACGGATTGATGACAGCTCTTTTCTTTGCCTTGATCGGTATGATATACGGACGGACGCATACACGAGATATTCGAGAGATGGGAGGTTTAATGAAAATTATGCCATTCTTGAGTGTATGCTATGTTATTGCTGGTATGGCTTCGTTGGGACTTCCGTATCTAAGTGGATTTGCTGCTGAGATGACTATTTTCGTAGGTGCTTTTAAACATAACGATATGTTTCATCGTGTATTTACAATCGTTGCTATTTCTTCTATCGTAGCAACGGCAGTATACATTTTGAAAGTTGTTGGAAAGATTCTTTTTGGCCCGGTACAAGACCCTCATCATTTAGAACTGACTGATGCTGCTTGGCATGAAAAAGTTGCAACAGTAGGTTTGATTATATGTGTTGCAGGAATGGGTATGTTTCCGGGTTGGATAGCCGATTTGATAAGCAGTTGTTTTACATATCTGCAATAAATAAGTAAGAACAAAATTGTAAACATATATTTATAAGATATAAAAATGGATTTAAGTAATTATTTGTTGATGAAGCATGAGTTATCACTGATTGTGGTATTTCTCTTACTTATTTTTTACGATTTATTTGCTTCAGACAACGCAAAGAAATATTATTTTCCTGTAGCATGTACCCTGTTTTTAATCCATACAGTTGTATGCTTCTTCTTTAAGGATAATGGAGCATCTTTTGCTGGAATGTATGTTACAGGACCAGTTTATCTTACTATTAAGAATATATTGAATATTGGAACTTTTCTTATATTTCTCCAAGCGAATGTATGGTTGAAAAAACCAGATACAATATTGAAGAGAGGTGAATTCTTTATGTTGACGGTTCTTACCCTGATAGGAATGAATCTGATGATTTCTTCAGGGAATTTCTTATTGTTTTATATTGGTTTAGAGACTGCTTCTTTGCCTATCGCAGCGTTAGTTGCTTTTGATAAATACAGGCATGAATCTGCTGAAGCGGGGGCGAAATATATATTTAATGCTATTTTCTCCTCAGGGGTAATGTTGTTCGGACTTTCATTTTTATATGGAGCATGTGGAACGCTTTACTATCTAGATATAGCTTCAAGTATTTATTCTACACCGATGGTAATAATGGCAATGATATTCTTGATGACAGGTTTATTCTTCAAGATATCCTTAGTGCCATTTCATCTTTGGGCTCCTGATACATATCAGGGTGCTCCTACAACAGTAACGCTTTATTTGTCTACAATATCGAAAGGTGCAGCTGTATTTGCTTTGATGGTTATTTTATACAGAGTATTCCCGGCGTTAGCCGATACATGGAAAAGTATTCTTTGGATAACCCTTCTTGTGACCATTACTATAGGTAACTTGTTTGCGCTTCGTCAAAAGAATATGAAACGATTCCTTGCTTTCTCTTCTATTTCGCAAGCAGGATATATTATGTTAAGTTTGTTTACAGGCACAGCCGAAGGTATGGCTGCTACAATATATTATATATTTGTATATGTTTTCTCAAATCTGGCGGTATTCGGAGTAATCTCTGCTATCGAAGATAAAACCGGAAAAGTAAACATGGATGATTATGATGGCTTGTATTCGACTAATCCGAAACTGTCGTTAGCTATGATGGTGGCGGTATTTTCACTAGGCGGTATTCCCTTTGCTGCAGGTTTTTTTAGTAAACTGTTTGCGTTTAAGGCTGCAATGAGCCAAAACGAAATATTACTTGTATTTTTAGCATTTTTAAATACAGTAATAGCTTTGTACTATTATTTGCTAGTCGTAAAAGCTATGTTCATCAACAAGAGTAATTCTCCTATCGAAACTGTTACTACAGATGGATATATGAAAGTTTCGCTTATCGTGTCAATGGCAGGTATATTCCTTATTGGGATGGTAAGTTGTTTCTATGCATATATTAACAGTGTTAGCTTCGGTATTTATTAAAGAATATTAAATGTAAATGAAAATTCGATAGAAGACTTTATCTTTGAACTTCTGTCGAATTTTATACAATAAAAAAATATAACAAATATTTATGAATTTATTTGTTTTGCTTCAAGCCCCAATAGATACCCCTGTGGTAAAAATGGTAGATCAAGCTGTACAAGCAGCACCAGATGAGAGTTATTTGAGCTTGGTGATGAAAGGTGGATGGATTTTGCTTCCTATCTTTCTGTTATCTTTATTAGCTATTTATGTTATTATTAATAAATGGTTAGTGATAAATAGGCTGGGAAAAAAAGACTCGGTTTGGTTATCCCGTGTTGTGGAATTAGTTCACGAAGGAAAGATTGACAAAGCTTTGAAGTTTTGTATAGAACGGCCTTATGCTTCAGCTAAGGTTATTGCTGCCGGATTGAAAGATTTTGATAAAGGAGATGCGGAGATACAAGAGGCTATGGAGGTAGAAGCACGTCAGCAGATAAGTTCTCTCGAAAATCAGATGAATTGGTTGGATATAACTGCATCAATTGCACCGATGTTAGGGTTTTTAGGTACTATATTTGGTGTAATAAAAATATTTTATGATATAGCAAGAACAAATGATCTGGCAATTGATACTATATCGACAGGACTATATCAGAAAATGATATGTTCGGGAGCCGGACTCTTAGTTGGTATTATTGCATATGCAGGATATAGTGTCTTGAATGGACGTATAGACAAGATTGTTGTAAATATTGATAGAGAATCGAATGAGGTTCTTAAAGCTATCAGAGCTTGTAAGAAAGATAGTGTTGCTGCTTAATTAATAGAGAAAGTAAAAAAGGTATGAGGATAGAGCGTAGAAAAAAGAGGTCTTCGGGAGTTTATACAGCTTCTTTGAATGATATTATGTTCTTTTTGTTGCTGTTTTTTCTTATCATATCTACTATGGTAACACCTGCTGCAATTAGGGTTTTGTTGCCAAATGCTACCACATCCGAGAAGGTTGTGACAAAAAAGAATATAAATTTAATTATAACTCAAGATCTCAGATACTATATAAACGATAAAGAAATAGCTAAAGTTGATATTGAACCAACATTAGCTGCCATTCTTGAGAAAAAAGCAGAGAATGAGGAGATGAACGTCTTGTTACAGGCCGATAAGGCTTTGAGCCTGCAAGATGTGGTTGACGTAATAGATATAGGCAATAAATTACGTGTTAAAATGGTTCTTTTTACCCAGAAGCCTGAATGAATTTCAAAAAAACGAGAATAATAGATTTTATTGATTACTCATAGGTTAGTAAATAAATAAAATTTATATCAGACGCATGCAGCATTTCCACAAATAGTGCGTCTTTTAAATGAAGCTTGGCCAATATGGATGAACTGCAAATTATAGCAGGCTGTAAAGAACAAAAGCGTGAAGCTCAAAAAATACTATACGAGACTTATGCTCGTAAGATGTATAGTATATGCTTGCGCTATAGTTCTGATGCAGATTCTGCTCAAGATTTACTGCAGGATGGATTCATGAAAACCTTTTCCAATATTAGTTCATTTCAAGAGAGAGGTTCTTTTGAAGGATGGTTGAAGCGCATCTTTATAAACCTGGCTTTAGAAAACTTAAGAAAGAAAAAATCAATTATTCAAACTTCGGATGATGTTCAAAATCTTCCGGATATCGTAGACGATTCCACTGAAGATGAACAAATGTATAAAATCTCAGAAAATGAACTGTTGAAAATGGTACAGGATTTACCGCGCGGATATTCCACTGTTTTTAATCTATATGCGATAGAGGACTATTCTCATAAAGAGATTTCGGATATGCTCGGTATAAGTGAAGGAACATCACGTTCTCAATATGTAAGAGCCAGACAGCTATTACAGGGGAAGGTGAAAGAATATATAAAGGAGAGATCGTAAAGATGGTAATGGAAGATGACAAAATAAAAGATCTATTCTCCTCGAAGTTAGGAAACTTTGAGTCAGAAGTGCCTGCATCTGTATGGGGTGGGCTAGATCAGCTTTTGTCTAATCAGCCGGTGCAAGCTCCTGATGCAAGTAGCTCATCTTCATCCTCGTCCTCTTCTTCTACTACTACAGTGGCAGGCAAAGCATCCCTTTTGAAAACGATAGTATTAACTGTTGGATTAGCTGCTGCAGTAACAGTAGGTGTCTTAGTGTTGATACCGGATAAGCAGCCACAAATACACGAAGATAAGTATCCAGTTGTAGTAGAAAAAGTAGAAGAACCAAAAATTGAAGAAGAAGTTGTTGAAGATGTACTAATTATAAGGGAAGCGATAGCTCAAAGGAGATCTATTGAGAAGGAAGCTTTATCCGAAGAGCCAAAAAATATTATTGAAGAAAAATTAGACGAAGAGGTAGAAAAGAAAGCAGAACCAATAGAGGAAAAGGTCAAAGATACTAGAGAGGAGCATTCAGTAACGACAGAGACATTTATAGCAGAGCTACCTAAACTCTTTACGAAAGATATCTCTCTTGGAGTGACTACTAATATGGGATTATTCTCTGATGATATCAGTCAACGGGGAGGTAGCTTATTGCTCTCTCGGAATGTAAGGAGCAAGGCTTTTATTGATGTATTGGCAAAAGAAAATAGTAATTATAAACTTGAACACAAACAACCCGTGTCGTTCGGGTTAACGCTAAATAAAAGGATAGCCCCTCGGCTTTCGGTCGAAACGGGTCTGTTATATACATATTTATCTTCGAAGTTGACATCAAATAGTATATATGATATTGAAGAAAATCAAACTTTTAACTATCTAGGTATACCATTATCTCTTAATTATACGTTTTATGAATTAGGTAAAACTAAATTTTATTTATCATTAGGTGGTATGATTCAGAAAGATGTAAAAGGGAAATATGAAAGCAATATAAACCTATCAAGGCCTGATATTGAAGGCTTAGAAACAGCAAATAATATTTTTTACTTGGAACCTTACTACATTAAGAAGACGATAAAACAATCTAATCCACAATTTTCTGTGAGAACAAAACTCGGAATTGCATATCCTTTATATAAAAAATTGTATCTTTACGGAACAGTAGGTGGTGCATATTACTTTGATGCAGGTAATGAATATAGGACTATATATTCTGATAAAAAGACTCAACTGGATTTTAATCTTGGAGTTAAGTATGATTTTTAATTTTTCCTTTATTTAGTAAAAAATAAACATGAAAACCATTTTGTTTAAAGTTTTAGGGGCTTTTTTTGCCGTATCTTTGTTGACTTCGTGCCTAGGTAGCAAGGATAGTTATTTGGAGAATAAATCAGGTGAATTTGCATATTTTAAATATGATAATTTCGGTAACGGAGATAAGTTATATGCGTATATTTCAGCCGGACCTATATTGGTTCCGAACTCATTGACGGGTAGTGTTGTTGAAGGGAGAGGATATTTTGTAAAATATAAGATAACTTTATCTGGTAGTTATTATTATAATGCTGAATATTTAGAGCTACTAGGTAATGGTGAAGCTGTACCTACAGCCGCATTTAAATGGGATGCGCCTTATACAGGATTTCAACCCACTTTAGTGACTGATAGTATTCATCCTTTAAATCTTAATATAGGTGCAGGCTCTTCTACTGCTAGTATTGATGATAACTGGTTGGTTAGCTATAATGTACCATTGAAGGAAGATGAAAATGTTGAAGCTCGTTTTTATTATGATCCTAATGGACAATATGAGAATGGAACGGCTTTAGCAAAAAATCAGGCCATTATAGATGTGAGATTTGTGAAGACTGACAAAAATACAGAGAATGGTAATACAACAAACGAGACTTTGTATGCTTTAGGTAGCTTAAAGGAGTTTAGAGCTTCTTATCAGGCAGATTTTACTGAAGCTACATCTCAAGGTTTGGATTATGTTTTTGTACCTATAAAGTTCCGATATGTAGCAGCGTCTCAACAAGAAGGCATCCCTCCTTCAATTAAAACGTTAGGTTCGTTTAGTCTAACTAGTACTAGTGATTATGTATATTATATGCAGTTCAATAAGTCGAAGTAAATTTTATATTAGGAATAGTTTATAATGGAAAGACGTAGCCTAGGGTTGCGTCTTTCTTGGCTTTTAATTTATATAATGTTGACATGGAAATAATAAAAGAATATTTGCCCCAGCTAATAGTATCTGTAATTGTAATTTTGTTATTACCGTCATCGAAATATATTGTTGGAAAAATAATTCATAAATATGCAATACTGACTCTGAAGTCAGAGCCTAGAACGCTACATATTGTTAGTGTAATAAATATGCTGATAAATATCTGTTGCATATTATTGCTTGCTATAATATGGGGTGTGCGGCCTCAGAATATGCTAGTGACCATGTCTTCCATCTTTGCTGTTATAGGAGTTGCTATGTTTGCACAATGGTCATTGCTGAGCAATATTACTGCTGGTATTATAATGTTTTTTACGACTCCATTTCGTGTCGGCGATTTTATTCATATAATGGATAAAGATACTCCCATCAAGGCTACAATAGAGAATATATTGACATTTCATACTTATTTAAGAACAGAGGACGGAGAATTGATAGTTATACCAAATTCATTGTTTTTGCAAAAGATTGTGGCCGTAGGAAAATAGAAGATACAAATTAAAAAACGTGTAAAGTAGAAATTTTTTCTATATTTGTGAAGATCTAAACTTAACATATTATAAGATGTCAGTAAACAAAGTAATATTAATAGGCAATGTAGGGAAAGACCCAGATGTGAAGTATTTTGATAATGGAAGCGTTGTGGCTAATTTCACATTGGCAACTACCGAACGAGGCTATACTGCTGCTAATGGGACTCAGATCCCCGACCGTACCGAATGGCATAATATAGTTTGCTGGAGAGGATTGGCTAAGGTGGCAGAGCAGTTTGTCAAAAGAGGGACACAAGTATATATAGAAGGAAAAATTCGTTCACGTACATATGATGATGCGAACGGAATGAAGCGTTATGTGAATGAAATATATGCAGATAATTTAGAACTGTTAGGTAGTCGTCGTAGAGAGGGATCTGAAGTAGGCGAAAATCCAAATTACTCATCTATGCCTAATGATGGTGGCTACACAACTAATCCGTCATACAACGCTCCGAATATATCGGAAGAAGATGATTTACCTTTCTGATTAATTGATGTAAAGGATGAACAGATTAATCACTGACAATTTAGTGTTTGTGCTTAATCTGTTTCTTTTTTAAAATTAGATGATGAAAATAAAGGCTCTGTTATTTATAATATATGTATTGTCTTTCACCGCATGTAATGACTATATGCCTAAGCCTGCAGGTTACCCACGTATTGATAGGCAGAGGAGTGAAATGCAAACATTTGATTCATCCAGATTTTCATTTTTATATCCTGCCTCGGTAGAGATAAGGGAGGTTAAGAAAGAAGCTCAGTCGGGCTATTGGTTTAATTTGGTTTACACAGAATTTGATGCAACCATATATTGCACATACTTACCAACTAATAAAACTAATTTAGGACAACTGCTGAATGAGAGTTATCATTTGGCATATAGTCATGCATCAAGGGCAGATGGAATAGAGCAGGTGCAATTTGCAGATTCATTAAATCATATGTGCGGAATTATATATGATATAAAAGGTGCGGTGGCTTCACCAATCCAATTTTATCTAACAGATAATACGTCTAACTTCCTAAGAGGCTCCCTTTATTTCAATCAGACGGTAAGAGCTGATTCGATCGTTCCTGTCGTAAAGTTTATCCGCGAGGATATTGTAGGTATAATGAAAACGCTGAAATGGAAAAGATAGTAAAGATTATTAATTGATAATGATGCAATTTATACATTGAACTATTTTTTCTACCTTTGTAGCCTGAAATTAGAGAAATAGACATGGCGGATACCAAACAGCAATTTGAACATGTAATAACAATATGCCGAAATCTTTTTGCTAAAAAGTTGAAGGATTATGGAGCTTCGTGGCGTATTCTTCGCCCTCAATCTGTAACAGACCAAATTCTAATCAAAGCAAAACGTATAAGAAGCATAGAAGAGAAAGGCGTGAGCCTTATAGATGAAGGTATCACTCCTGAATTTATAGGTATAGTTAATTATGGTATAATAGGGCTTATACAATTAGAATTGGGATATGCCGACAATGTCGATCTTGATGAAAGTCAGGTATTGTCATTATATGATAAACATATGACGGAGACGAAGGAATTGATGTATGCAAAAAATCATGATTATGATGAAGCATGGAGATCTATGAGGATCAGCTCATATACAGATCTTATCTTGACGAAGGTATACAGAACAAAGCAGATAGAAGAAAATAAGGGAAAGACAATAGTCTCAGAGGGGATTGATGCCAATTACATGGATATGATTAATTACTCGCTATTCGGACTTATTAAATTAGAGTTTCCGGACACAGAAAGTTAATATTGCTATTTAATGGACAAGAGAAATGTATTGATAAAGACATTAACGGAAATTTCCAGAGTAATTCTGGGAGTGGTCTTTGTTTTCTCTGGTTTCGTTAAAGCCGTTGACCCATATGGCACAGCTTATAAGATAACCGATTATTTTACAGCATTCAATCTTTCATCTTTGTCATTTCTATCACTTTCAGGCTCAATACTTCAAAGTGTTATTGAATTTGCCATGGGTGCCTGTATGCTTTTTGGCTTGTATCGCAGGTGGAATTCCCGTTTGATGTTAGCCCTTATGGTTTTCATGACATTATTGACTCTGTATTTGGCGATAGCTGATCCTGTCGAAGACTGTGGGTGCTTTGGTGATGCTTTGATTATTACTAACTGGCAGACATTTTATAAAAATATTGTTTTCCTGATTTGTTCCATTATCGTATTCAAATATCATGAACGTGTCAGTAATCTGTTTACAGGAAAGACATACTGGCTGGCGTTTTTGTATATATTTATATTTATCGGGTCGTTCGTGTTTTATAATTATCTATACGATCCTACATTTGATTTTCGTCCATATAAGAAAGGAGCAAATATCTCACAACTGATGAATGTGAATGAAGGTAAGGGGCGTGAAGAGCAAACTTTATTGGTATATTCCAAAGATGGAGTGGAAAAAGAATTTACAGAAGAAAATTATCCATGGGAGGATAGTACGTGGGTTTTTGTTCGTATGGATACCAAGGTGGTGAAAGAAGGAGAGAAATCGCCGATAAAAGATTTTGTGATTAATAAACTGAAATTTAATCAGAGTAAAACGGAGGTTATAGGGCAGGAGGATATTACAACAGAGGTGTTATCTCAGCCTGGTTATACATTTTTGATGATATCACCCTCTTTAGAAGATATGAATTCATCCTATCTTAGCAACTTTGAAGATGTGGAGAATTATGCAAATGATAATAACTATCATTTCTACTGTCTTACAGCGTCTACTACAGATGAGATTATGAATTGGGCAAAAGAGAATGTTATTAACTTTGATTTTTGCGCGATGGATGGACGTACATTGAAAACAATGATACGCTCTAATCCAGGCTTGATTTTACTGGAGGATGGTGTCGTTATAAACAAATGGGCAGATGTAGAGGTGCCTGCTGAAAAAGATCTGGATAAGCCCCTGAAGGAATTACCGTATGGTCAATTAATAGACACTAAAAAAGAAGATAAAAAGAATCTGGTTTATATATGTTTTGTGTTTTTTCTTCCTTTATTAGGTCTTAAGGGTTTTGATTTTTTGCTCTATAGGAGGAGGAATAAAGAAAAGAAAGACAGTGATTCTATAGCTTAAAATAGAAATAGGTATAATCAATTATAAATAAATATTTTAATTATGAGAAAGAATATTGTTGCAGGAAACTGGAAGATGAATAAAAACCTTCAGGAAGGAATTGCTTTTGCGAAAGAACTGGAAGCTGCGCTTGCAGGGAAAACACTTAAATGTGAAGTAATTCTTGGAACACCATTTATTCATTTAGCAAGTGTTGCATCTGCTACAAAACTTGGCGTTGCTGCTCAAAACTGTGCAGACAAAGCTTCGGGAGCATATACAGGAGAAACTTCTGCGGCTATGATAGCATCTACAGGTGCTAAATATGTAATTCTTGGCCATTCAGAACGTCGTACATACTACGGTGAAACAGATACTATATTGAAAGAAAAGGTATTGTTAGCTTTGGCTAATAGCTTGAGCCCTATTTTCTGTATTGGTGAAACTAAAGATGAAAGAGAAAAAAGCATACATTTCGATGTTGTAAAAAAACAAACAGTAGATGCATTGTTTAATCTTTCAGCAGAAGACTTCTCTAAGATTGTTATTGCTTACGAACCAGTTTGGGCAATTGGAACAGGTCTTACTGCTACATCTGAACAAGCTCAGGAAATGCACGCATTTATCCGTAAGACTATAGCAGATAAATATGGTAAAGATGTAGCTGATAATACATCTATACTATATGGTGGTAGTGCAAATGGCGGAAATGCAAAAGAATTATTCTCATGTCCAGATATTGATGGAGGATTAATTGGAGGAGCTTCTCTTGATGTAGAGAAATTCATTCCTGTTATAGAAGGATTCTAAGTAGTTCTTAATTATAGTATTGCGGGGTGATACTCCCCGCAATAATTTTTCTTTACAACTAATCAATTATGAAAAAAAGTCTTCATATCTGTTTTGTATTATTTTTAATTTCTGTCTGTGCATTAGCTCAGAACGAAGGGAAGACAATAATAGAAGAACTGAACTCCTCTAAATGGGGTCAGGGTAAAGTAACTGTGATGCAAGATGAGGCTATTCAGGGGCTAATGGCGGTTCGTCAAGAAACAGATACAACGAGAAGACTAGGTGTTCTTGAGCCGTCGACAAGTTATAAAAAGGTAAGAGGGTATCGAATTCAGGTTTATTCTGGGAATAACCAACAACGATCGAAGCATGAAGCGGAGTCGAGGCAAGCTCAGGTACGGAATGCCTTTCCTGAATTAGACGCCGATGTCAACTTTAAGTCGCCATTTTGGAGATTACGTGTGGGCCATTTTCAAAGGCAAGAAGAAGCCGAAGAAGTTCTTAGAGAGATGAAAAAGACACTTCCGGGGTTAAGTAAAGAAATGTATGTTGTACCCGATGAAATAAAACTACCGGTACAATAAATATTCATAGTTTATTTAGAGATATAAAATCTTCACAATGGAAGAACAAAATACAGAGTTGCTGGCAAATCATTACAAGAATATTATTACTCTTTTGGGGGAAAATGCAGACCGTGAAGGATTGCTAGCTACTCCGGATAGAGTTGCTAAAGCAATGCAATTTTTAACCAGAGGTTATCATCAGGATCCCGAAGAGATCCTTCGCAAAGCTTTTTTTAGGGAAGATTATAGACAGATGGTTATTGTAAAAGATATTGATTTTTACTCTTTGTGCGAACATCATATGCTTCCTTTTTGGGGTAAGGCTCATGTGGCTTATATACCTAACGGATATATTACCGGCTTGAGCAAAATTGCGCGGGTGGTGGATGTTTTCGCTCGTCGGCTTCAAGTGCAGGAGAGAATGACTTTGCAGATAAAGGAATGTATTCAAAAAACACTTAATCCATTAGGTGTGATGGTGGTAATAGAAGCTCAGCATATGTGTATGCAGATGCGTGGAGTAGAGAAGCAGAATTCGACGACTACGACCTCTGATTTTACAGGAGTATTTAATCAGGCGAAGACACGAGAAGAGTTTATCAATCTTATCAGATAGAAAATCTATTGGTTAATTATAATTTATCCACGAGGTTTTCCATATAAGGTTTACCTCGTTTTTCGTTAAATGGATTTATGATTTGTTATGAACTTATATGATATCCATACGCATTGTTTAAAGCCCGAATCAGGAGGTTTTGACGTTCGGAGTATATTATGTGTGTCTCCTGGAGATTTTTCTTTATATGCGTCTGTGGGTAATGTTTGGTTTTCTTCAGGAATACATCCATGGTACACTCTTGATTCAGATAAACAGTTTGAGCAACTAAGCGTTTTGGCTACAAATGATAGATTGGTAGCTATCGGTGAGGTTGGGTTAGATAAACTGAAAGGGGTGGAAATGAAGATTCAGGTCGAAATATTCCGTAAGCAAATAGAATTAGCTATTGACGTACAAAAACCGTTAATCATTCATTGTGTAAAGGCATGGGATGAATTAATCACTTTATATAAGAAATATAAGACTGATATTCCATGGGTAATTCATGGGTATAGAGGGAATGCCGAACAAACAAAACAACTGAGTAAATTAGGATTCAAATTTTCTATAGGAGAACGTTTTAATGCGGAAGCTTTGAAATATATTCCGAATAATTCTATTTTTTGCGAAACAGATATATCTGATATTTCTTTGTGTCAGGTATATGCCTCCATTTGTGTCTCTATTGGACTGTCTTTCGATGATTTTGTCCGGATTGTGGAGGATAATGTGAGGAATTGTTTTTATAATATGACAATATGATATGTCTGAACTATGATATTTTGTTACATTTACAAATGTATTTAATATAAGCTGGTATGATTGATGTAAATGCACACGTTTTATTAATATATACAGGAGGTACAATCGGAATGGTAGAGAATGCGAAGACAGGTTCACTTGAGCCTTTCGATTTTGCACATCTGACTAGTCATATGCCCGAACTGCAACGGTTTAAGTTTCATGTTGATCATATAGTATTCAGTCCGGCCATCGACTCTTCTGAGATAACTCCCGAGCATTGGAAAAAAATGGTACATACGATAGAAGATAATTACGATCAGTATGATGGGTTTGTTATATTGCATGGTACCGATACTATGGCTTATACGGCATCAGCGCTAAGTTTTATGATAGAAAACCTGCATAAACCTATTGTACTAACGGGAGCGCAATTACCAATAGGTAAGTTACGGACTGATGCAAAAGAAAATCTTATTACTGCCCTGGAGATTGCGGCGGATAAGGATGCGTTAGGTAATCCTATTGTTCCCGAAGTATGTATATTTTTTCAGAACGACCTGTTAAGAGGGAATCGTTCAACAAAAGTAAATGCAGATAATTTTAATGCCTTTAAGTCATATAATTATCCGAACTTGGGTAAATCAGGAATACAAATTAGGTATGACAAGAAAGTGATCCATCAACCTAACTATGATAAAAAAACAATATTTCATTACTTTCTTGATACTCGAATTGCGACGCTGAAGCTTTTTCCGGGCATTGATCGGCTTACAGTGGAATCCATCCTTGGATTGAAAAATGTAAGAGCGATTATATTAGAGACATATGGCTCGGGTAATGCTCCTCTTTCCCTTTGGTTTCTTGATCTTATACGCGATGCTGTGAAAAGAGGTGTTGTTATAGTTAATATAACCCAGTGTAAAATTGGTATGGTTAATATGCAGCGGTATGAAACAGGAAGAGAGCTGTTGAAAGCTGGTGTGGTGAGTGGTTTTGATGCAACATTTGAATCAGCGATAGCAAAACTGATGTTTCTGATAGGACATAAATACGAAAAAGAAGAAATCAAAGTCAGAATGCGTGTGCCATTGGTGGGAGAAATAACCCGTCCAGAAGACAGAATAAATGAAACAATATGAAAATCTGAAGCTTTTGTCGGAGAAAGCCAAACCTTTGTTTTTGCAATATTATAAGAAGAACAAAAAACGTTTAGAAAAGATGGATACCATAGTGCACCAAATCCATGAAGATGTTTCTGAACAGATTGATTGTCTATCTTGTGCTAATTGTTGTCGAACATTAGGGCCAGCTATCTATGATAAAGATATTGAACGGATAGCAAAAGCCTTGCGTATGAAGTCTGTAGAAGTAGTTTCTTCTTACTTGAAAAAGGATGAGGATGGAGATTATGTATTTCAATCTATGCCCTGTCCTTTCTTATTACCTGATAACTATTGCTCAATTTATGAATTTCGACCAAAAGCTTGTCGAGAATATCCCCATACAGATCGCCGTAGATTCGAACAAATATACAAATTGACCGTAAAAAACTCAGACACTTGTCCCATTGCTTATGAGGTATTGAGTCGATTGATTAAAAAATAATTGTTTTCTGAAATTATTTTTTACTTCGTGTAAAAGGACAAGCACATCCCCATATATTATTTTATTTGTTTTTATTCATATTATTCAGGAATAATAATGCATTTCACTATCTTCAAAAATGCGCTGGAGTATAATAAATCTATGTTAAAAAGTAAGTGGAGGAAGAGGAGATAAAGATAGGTGTTATTATCTCATCTGATTTTATTATGGCGTACTAGATATTTTTTATTTGTACAATCTATTATTTGTTAGGTTATTATGTGTTTTCGCTTAATTTTATCTAAAAATTCCCTTTAAAATATTTGGAAGAGTGGTAATAAAAGGCATATCTTTGCACCCGCTTTGGAACCGAACGCGGTTCGCTTTTTGGGAGTAGATTTGGTTTTATGACATGAGTTTGTCTTAGAAAAGTTTAGGAGCGAAACGAGTGCGATCTTTGAAAGAATGAACAACATTAGAGTGTAGTACGGGGTAGATTTAAATATTTGCCTTACTTTTTTAAAAAGGGTATTATACCGTCAATTTACTTTATAGAAAGATTGAATCGGACAGGATCAAAAGACTTAAAAAAATGAATATAC
>JBKEBA010000004.1:0-106998 GCA_047972895.1 Dysgonomonas sp. | reverse complement strand
GTTTTTTATTCTAATAATTGTGCAGTAGCAGCTTGACCTGCATGAACTGTAACATCAGCAGAGGCTTGTTATATTACGTATTAAGATTTTAGAATTTCAGCTAATTCGCTAACTTCTTTCTCTGTCTAATTTACTAGTTGTTCTGCAATAGATTTGATTTCTGCCATTTTTGGATAAATTAAAATTGTTTTTATTCTTTTGTTTAATTATTATCTTTTCGATAATGTTTCTAATACACCATGAATGGTATTGCCCCCTGATTGAAGTGCAGAAATAACATTCTTGGCTGGAGATTGAAGCAATCCAATAACGTCGCCGATAAGCTCGTTTTTGCTCTTGATGTTTTCTAGTGCAGTCAAATTTTCTTTGCCCACATAGAAACTTTCTTGAACATACGCTGCTTTAAGCGAAGGGATTCCCTCTTTTTTGTACTTAGCAATCAGTTTAGCAGGTGCATTAGCAGAATTGGAAAACATGATAGCAGTGTTACCTTTCAGAACTGGACTCAGCTCAGAATAGTCACCATCAAGAGACTCCAATGCCTTTTGCAATAGCGTATTCTTTACAACCATCAACTTGATTTCTTGCTTAGCGCATTCTCTTCTCAATTCGCTTGTTTTAGTCGAATTAAGAGTAGCAATGTCAGTAAGGTAGAAATTATCATAACCTTTGATTGTAGTTGCTATAGATTCGATAATAGTGCTTTTATCTTCCTTTCTCATAATCTTCAGTCAATTTTTAATTAATTTTCTACTGATTTAGGGTCTATTTTTACACCCGGGCTCATAGTACTTGAAAGACAAACACTCTTAACATAAGTTCCTTTAGCTGCTGTTGGTTTCAACTTGATAAGCGTAGCTATGAATTCTTTTGCATTTTCCTTGATCTGTTCAGGGGTAAACGATACTTTACCGACAGAAGCATGTACAATACCTGCTTTATCTACTTTAAAGTCTATTTTACCTGATTTTACTTCCTGTACAGCTTTGGCAACGTCCACAGTTACTGTTCCGCTCTTAGGATTCGGCATCAAGCCACGAGGTCCTAAAACGCGTCCAAGAGCACCAACTTTACCCATAATAGCAGGCTGAGTGATGATAACATCTATATCAGTCCAACCTCCTTTTATTTTATCTATATATTCGTCCAGACCTACATAGTCTGCTCCTGCTTCTTTAGCAGCAGCTTCTGCGTCCGGAGAACACAATACCAAAACTCTAACCTGTTTTCCTGTTCCATGAGGAAGAGAGACAACGCCTCTCACCATCTGGTTAGCTTTACGTGGATCTACACCAAGACGTACATCCAAGTCGACAGAAGCGTCGAACTTAGTTGTAGTCACCTCTTTTACAAGAGAAGACGCTTCGTTAAGTGTATACAATTTCCCTGCTTCAATCTTGCTGAAAGCTAACTTTTGATTTTTTGTAAGTTTACCCATTTCTCAATTGAAGTTTAATTATTTAACATCAGGGAAAGCCCCTTTTACGGTAATACCCATACTTCTTGCTGTACCAGCAACCATCTTCATGGCTGATTCTAATGTAAAACAGTTTAGGTCGCCCATTTTGTCTTCAGCAATAGCTTGTACTTGATCCCAAGTAACTTCAGCTACTTTCTTACGATTTGGTTCTGCCGATCCGCTTTTAGTTTTAGCGGCCTCGAGCAGTTGAACTGCTACCGGTGGTTGTTTTACAATGAAATCAAAAGACTTATCTGCATAGTATGTAATTACCACTGGCAATATCTTACCTGCTTTGTCTTGAGTTCTGGCATTAAATTGCTTACAGAAATCCATGATATTAATCCCTTTGGAACCTAATGCAGGCCCTACGGGAGGAGATGGATTTGCTGCACCGCCTTTAATCTGTAATTTTAATTGTCCAGCAATTTCTTTAGCCATTTCTGTTTTTAATTTTTAGTTTTAATAAACTTAAGATCGAACATCAGTATGCGTAACCAAACTTACTGTTCTTTTTCGACTTGCATGTAATTCAATTCGAGCGGAGTTTTCCGTCCGAATATCTTTACCATTACTTTTAGTTTCTTCTTTTCAGTATTCACTTCTTCAATGATACCTGAGAATCCTGAGAAAGGGCCATTGGTCACTTTCACATTTTCGCCCACATAGTACTGAACGTCCATACTCACCTCCTGTTCATCCAACTCATCCATTGTACCCAATATTCTGTTAACTTCAGATTGGCGCAACGGCTGAGGGTTTTGCGTATCAGGCAAAAACCCAACCACATAATTGATATTACGTAGTTCGTGGATAACTTCTCCTACGAGGGCAGCCTCAATTAAAATGTAACCGGGAAGGTAAGCTCTTTCTTTCAGAACTTTCTTTCCGTTACGCATAATATAGGTTTTCTCTGTAGGGATAAGAACTTGTGAAATATACTTCGCTAAGTCAGTTTTCTTTATCTCAGCTTCAAGATACTCTTTGACTTTATTTTCTTTTCCGCTAACAGCACGCAAGACGTACCATTTCTTTTCGATTTCAGTCATAGCTTCAGATAAAATTAAAGACCATAGAAAAATTTAATCACTCGCTCAAATGCCGAATCGACACCCCACACAACTAAAGCCATAAGAATGGATGCTATCATGACTATAACTGCACTGTTTGTCAACTCTGCACGAGAAGGCCAAGAAACCTTGTATACAAGCTCGTTATAAGAATCTTTAATATAATTAATTATTTTCTTCATCACTCTTTTGAGTTATTTGCACGGGCGGAGAGATTCGAACTCCCGACATTTGGTTTTGGAGACCAACGCTCTACCACTGAACTACGCCCGTAGGTTATAAAGCCGGCTTATATCGCAAAGCCGACTTTTATATAAAGAATTCTTAGTCTAAGATTTCTGTGATCTGTCCGGCACCTACTGTACGTCCACCTTCGCGGATAGCGAAACGAAGACCTACGTTACATGCTACAGGGTAGATCAATTCAACTGTGATAGTTACGTTATCACCAGGCATAACCATGTCTGTTCCTTCAGGAAGAGTGATTTCACCAGTAACGTCAAGCGTACGCAGATAGAACTGAGGACGATATTTGTTATGGAATGGAGTGTGACGTCCACCTTCTTCTTTTTTCAGGATATACACCTCAGCTTTGATCTTAGTGTGAGGGGTGATTTTTCCCGGGTGAGTGATAACCATACCACGTTTGATTTCTTCTTTGTCGATACCACGAAGAAGCAGACCAACGTTGTCACCGGCTTGTCCGTCGTCAAGGATCTTACGGAACATTTCAACTCCTGTTACAACTGATTTTTTAGCTGCAGCTCCAAGTCCGATAATCTGAACTTCTTCACCAGTTTTGATCTTACCTGTTTCGATACGACCTGTTGCTACTGTACCACGACCTGTGATAGAGAACACGTCTTCAACCGGCATCAAGAATGGTTTATCTACATCGCGTGGAGGAAGTGGAATCCAAGTATCCACTGCATTCATAAGCTCCAACACTTGGCCTACCCATGGCTCAACGCCATTCAAAGCTCCTAGTGCAGAACCGCGGATAACCGGAGTATTGTCGCCGTCGAAATCGTAGAATGAAAGAAGTTCTCTCATTTCAAGTTCTACTAATTCCAACATTTCTTCGTCTTCAACGATATCACATTTGTTCATGAAAACAACCAATTTAGGTACGTTTACCTGACGTGCCAAAAGGATGTGCTCGCGAGTTTGAGGCATAGGACCATCAGTAGCAGCAACTACGATGATAGCTCCGTCCATCTGAGCAGCACCTGTAACCATGTTTTTTACATAGTCGGCGTGACCCGGACAGTCAACGTGAGCGTAGTGACGGTTAGCTGTTTCGTATTCTACGTGAGAAGTATTGATAGTGATACCACGTTCTTTTTCTTCTGGTGCGTTATCGATAGAGTCGAATGAACGTGCTTCAGAAAGACCTGCATCTGCCAACACTTTAGTAATAGCAGCAGTCAAAGTAGTCTTACCATGGTCTACGTGACCGATTGTACCGATGTTAACATGCGGTTTCGCCCGGTTAAAATGTTCTTTTGCCATAATTAATCTTCTTATTATTTAGTTAATGTATATATTTAATTCAATTTTGAATCAAGTATCGGTCTATTTTACTAGAGCCCATGACGGGACTTGAACCCGTGACCTCTTCCTTACCAAGGAAGTGCTCTACCACTGAGCTACATTGGCATTGGTCTTTCCTTGTTTGAATAAGTCCATCAAATTGAGACGTAATTCGTTTTCGAAAAAGACAAAGAAATGAAGCCTGAATTATTAAAATCTTTTAGACTTTTTGTCTATTCAGGGCTTCTTAATTTCTTATACCTGAGCCTCTTGTCGGATTCGAACCAACGACCCCGAGATTACAAATCACGTGCTCTGGCCAACTGAGCTAAAGAGGCGCTAAAATCTAATTTTGCCGCTGTTAACGCTTTTTGATAGCGAAACGGCGACAAAATTAGAAATTATTTTTTACAATAACAACACTTTGTTGATTTATTTTCATTAGTGTTTTTCTTCTTGCTTAGGAATGTCCTATTTATGTGAATGGCAATGGGAAAATGCAGTGTTTGTTATTTTATTTAGCTTGAGCCTTTTCTTTTACTTTTAGTATTTGTTTTTCGAGGGCTTCTACATTTAATAAAATTGCTTCCTCGAAAGAGTCTGCCACTTTGTTGGCAAAAAGCTCACCACTTTTGATGTTTAATTTTACAGAAGCTTCTTTGTTGTTTGCGGTTTCGGGCTTTACCACTTTCAGGATGATTTCGGCATCCACTATTAAGTCGGAAAATTTATCTAGTTTAGATAATTTCTTTTCAATAAAATCCTTTAGTTGGACTGATGCATCAAAATGCACTGACTGAATTGCAATGTTCATAATATTTCCTCCTTTACTTTTAAGCTCTTGGGTGAGCTTTGTTATAAATTTTCTTTAATTCTTCAAACGAAGTATGTGTGTAAATCTCTGTTGCTGCCAGGCTTGAATGTCCTAGTAATTCTTTTACTGCATTTATATCTGCTCCGTTGTTCAGCATGCCTGTGGCGAAAGTGTGTCTTAGCACATGCGGACTTGTTTTTGACAGAGTCGGTATGTGTTTCAGATTTTCCGATACAATGCGGTGAATCAACATTGGATATAGTTGCTGTCCATCTTCTTTAACAAATAGGTAGCCTGATTGGTTTTTGATTTCCTCGTTTCTTATTATAATATATTTTTCGAGCAACAATATCAGGTCGTTGCTTATCGGGATCAATCGTTGTTTGTTCCTTTTTCCTGTCACCTGGATAGTGCCAGTAGTGAGCTCTACATCGATGTCGCGTAGGCCTAATAACTCTGCTCGGCGGACTCCTGTCGCATAAAATAATTCGAGCATCGTGTGGTTGCGAAATGTCTCGAATGAATTGTCTACAGGTTCTTCATCGAGTATCTTGTCCATATCGGCACTATTGATGAAAGCCGGTATGGGTTTGGATGTTTTCGGTCCTGTGATATTCTTTACAGGATTGTTGCTTACCGTTCCTATTCGGAGAAGATATCTGTAGAATGATTTTAATGCGCTTAATTTACGATTGACAGAGCGTGGCGATGTCTTGGTTTCCATTAGCGATACTATCCACATGCGTATAATATCATTGTCTACCGTTTTGATATCTGTGTCGGGAAAATGTTCGTTAAGGAAATCTGAGAATTGACTTAGGTCTTTAGAATAAGAAATCTCCGTATGCGAAGAGTAATTCTTTTCATAACGGAGATACTTAATATATTTGTCAATTAATAACTTCATTTTTCCGATTTTTCAATCCTGAAACACGAAGTTAATAATATTATGCGAAAATGACAATAGTTATTTATTCTTCTGTACGGTGCATTTTTTCAACGTAAACAGCGTGTATTCTTTGCTCTCTCTTTACTACAGAAGGCTTACGGAACTCTTGGCGTCTTCTTAGTTCTTTAACTACACCTGTTTTTTCGTATTTTCTTTTAAATTTTTTTAGGGCTCTTTCTATGTTTTCGCCTTCTTTTAACGGTACAATAATCATAATTGTGTTTGTTTATTTTTTGTTTTTAAATTCAATTGTTTTAGTGAGATTTTAGGCTTCCGCCTATAAAAAACCAGGAAATCTGTATATAATAATCTTCCGAACACCGCTTATTAGCGACATCTAACTATAGTTGACTATGTTTTGTTCAAAAGATCATTAAACCTCCTCTCTGTTTTCGGGGTGCAAATTTATGACATAAAATCTTAATCTCCAAGACTTTTTTAAGCTTTCTATTGTTTTTTCATCTGGATATGTGGTATTCCATCTTCTTGATAAACTTCGCTGGTTCGTTCAAAGCCATGGCTTTCGTAGAATTTTTGTAAGTAGAGTTGGGCTGAGATTGTAATTTCTGTTTCGCCCAATATGGATTCTTCCAGTTCGATGGCTTTTTCCATCAAATCGTGTCCGTAGCTGTATTTCCGTTCTTCTTGTGCGACGATTACGCGCCCTATGCTGGCTTCTTCGAAATAATCTCCGGCTTTGAAAAAGCGGCAGTATGCAATCAGCTTATTGTCTACATATCCGTGCAGATGGATGGCTTTTTGGTCTTTGTAATCCATGTCGAGATACGGAGCGTTTTGCTCAAGAACAAAAATTTTGCATCGCAGGTGTAATATGCCGTATAGTTCGTTTATTGTCAGCTCATCGAATCTGCTGACTTTCCAAGTCAATTTTTTTTTCATGCGTCAAATTGAAAATTCGTGCAAATATAGATAATTTATTCAATCGTTTTGCTGACTTTTATCTCAATAAATAAGGACAAGCAGTTGTGTCCTTATCTGGTTAAATAAATATAAAAAGGGATATTTATACTTATTGATTAATTTCTATACTTACATTTGCAGACCTCTACTTACTGACCTGACAGAAAATGTTAATAGAAACTAACTATGAAGAAATTTTTATTGGCAGTCTTTCTGACTTGCTTTTTTATGGCATCATTCGCTCAGGATATTGATGTTACTTTATTTTCAAATTCCAATCTATCAGTATTAAAAAAGAATGCTACGCAGGCAGATATTGATAAAATCGAATCTTCGGTTTTGCGTGACGCTGCGAATCAATTACTTGCCGGAAACTATCCTTTAACGGAGAGATTTAAGAGTTATGAATGCTATCTCTCGCCATTGGTATTGGCAAAACAGTTGAAAACAAGCCCGTATTCACAGTTTGAAAATCCGACAGGGATTTATTTCAACGAAGGAGATAAAGCCATTGTTTGGGTGGGGGCGACCAAAGGTGTGGATATAGAGCTCAGGGTGACTAACTGGGGCGACGAGCATTATAAGGATAAAAAATATCTATTGCAGGAAGGTTATAACTTTATAGATATAGAGAATAAAGGAAATAGCTATATCTCGTATTTTTCTGACGATAAAGTTTCTAAACATAAAATCCCAGTGCACATATTGGGTGGACAGGTTAACGGTGTGTTCGAGCTTGGCAAGGATGATAATAAGCGCTGGGCGGAATTACTGAATAACGCCACAAGTCATGTACTTGACATTGTGGGCAAGCAAACCCATCTTGCTTATTCGGTAGCTTCTTTGAAAAACGAAGCGCCTAATGAAGGTGTGGAGCTGATACAACTATACGATTCTATTATAAATATCCAACATCGTATTATGGGATTGGTCAAATATAAGAGAGTTCCTAAGAATCATATGTTCGGGCGTGTGATATGGAAAGGCTTCATGCATGCTGACGGTACGGGTGCGGCATTTCATGACAATACGATGAAGGACATAGCCAATGTTGCCAAACTGAGAAAAAACAGTTGGGGTGTGGCTCACGAGTTCGGTCATGTGAATCAGGTGCGTCCAAATATGAAATGGGTGGGAACAACCGAGGTGACAAATAATATTTATTCTGTTTGGACACAATATATATATAACCCCGATGCGCCGAAGTTGGAAAGAGAAAAACTCAGGGATTATGACGGGGCTAAAATCGGAGGGCGTATTACTGCATATATGGAGAGTGCCTTCGTGCATCGTCAGCCATGGCTTACACAAGCGGGAAATGACAGATGGGATAGAGAACGTCCGCGCGATTGGGGTGGCGACCACTTTGTAAAACTTGTTCCGCTATGGCAATTGCAGCTTTATTTCGCAGTGGCGGGTGAGGACAATTCGTGGGGAAATAAAGATTTTTACGGAGATATATTTATCAAAGCAATTGATGCACCTGTTCAACAAGGTCGTCAGGATAGTTACTATCAATTAGAGTTTATCAAGCGTGCCTGCGATGCTGCTAAACTTGACTTGACAGATTTCTTCGAGCAATCGTGTATGCTTTATCCGATAGACTTGTGGGTGGATGATTATACGTGTGCGCAAATGACAATTACGGAGGATGATATTAAAAAGGTAAAATCATACGCAGCTAAGTATAAGAAGCCGTCTACACCCGTTCTTCATTATATTACGGCGAATAGTACAGATGTTTACAAAAAGAAGTTGCCGTTGCAAGGTGTCTCGGGTAGTGGTTTTACGAAAGATGAGAAGCAGCTCGTGATAGATAATGACGTATGGAAAAATGCTGTTGCCTTCGAGACATATAATGGAGATGAACTTGTTAAAGTCGCTTTTGTGGGTGCTGGTTCGGATGATGTGAAAACAACGATTGTGCATACACCCAAAGGGACTACTTCAGTTAAGGCTGTAGGTTGGGATGGAATACGTAAAGAGGTATTAAAGTAATTAATACCTAAGGATTGATTAATGTATGAAAATTCTATAGCATATTAGTATCCCGATATAAAACGAGAGTTCGCAAAGCAGAAATATTGCTCCGCAACAATCGCCTGTATATCCACTAATCTTCCTTTTGAGGATGTAGATTATAAAAAACAAAACGAGGATAGGAAGCAGTACTGCAAACCAAAGCTTCGTATTTAATAATAAGATTAAAGGTAAGATCCCGAATATAAAAGATATGAGAAATGGCTTCAATGCCATTTTCTCATATATGGTCTTTGATTTGCTCGTTTCTTGTGTACGTGCATATGGCAGGAATAATGTGATTTGAGAAGCAACGAACTTACATAATGGGTCTCCTGCTAAAATCACCAAGCAGGCTGTTTGCATTTCCATATTGCTAAATACAAGAAACATCAACAGGAAATAAAAAATAAGGCTGATTACTCCATATGTCCCTATATGAGAATCCTTCATTATTTCTAAAATACGTTCGCGTGAAGTGCCGCCACCTACTCCGTCGAAAAAATCAGCTAACCCGTCTTCGTGCAGTGCACCTGTCACTAACAACCTGCTAACGGATGCGACTATGATCGCTATAGAATAGGGTAGTACCTGTGAAGAAGCCCACAAGGTACTTACCATGACCGCTGCGGTGAGCCACCCCACTATAGGCCAATAATTGATCACCTGCCTAAAATATTCGGCAGGGACATTAAAGGCTTTTAGCCGCCAAAAAGGGAGGCGTGTAAAGAAAATAAATGCAGCAGCTATATTCTTCATTTGTCAGAAATACTTTGTCACTTTTATTTCTTTGAAAGAATTCATTTCATTTATCATACGTACAGCCGACTCTACTATCGGATAGGCACACAATGCGCCTGTTCCCTCGCCTAAGCGAAAACCAAGATTCAAAATGGGTTTTGCTTTTAGATATTCCAACACGAGCTTGTGTCCTGCTTCATCTCCTTTATGTCCGAAGATAGTGTAATGCAATACATTCGGATTGAGTTTCGATGCGGCAAGCATGCAATTGGTCATAATGAAGCCATCGACAAGGATTATCATTTTCAATTCGGCAGCTCTCAACATAGCACCGACGGTCATTACCATTTCATATCCTCCAAAGTAACGGATAATGTCTTCGACAGAGTTATCTCCGTCATAGTTTTCCATCGACTGTTTGAGTACTTTATATTTATGACTGATAATATTCCCTGTATGGTCGCAGCCTGCCCCGATACATTCATTCAGGGGAATACCTGTAAGGTATGTCATCCATAAAGAAGACGAAGATGTATTTGTAATTCCCATTTCGCCAAAGCTGATGACATTACATCCCTGATCGAAACAATCCTGTACACACTCAGCTCCATTTTTAATGGCGAGTTCCATTTCTTCGCGTGTCATGGCTGCTTCATGCAGATAGTTGCGTGTGCTGTTGCGTATCTTTTTATTTATAATGGGGTCTTCGGCTTTGAAGTCGAAGTTTACGCCTGCATCTACAATTTTTAAATCAAATCCATGCTGACGTGACAGGAAATTTACGCCTGCACCTCCTGCCCAGAAATTGAGAATCATCTGGTAAGTTACTTCTTGTGGTGACGGGCTGACACCTTCGGCGGCAATGCCGTGGTCTCCTGCGAATACGATATGGCAAGGCCTAGTTAGTTTCGGATTTAAGGATTGTTGTATCCAGCCGATTTGCATTGCTAAATCTTCCAGAACTCCTAACGAGCCTTTAGGCTTGGTCAGATTATCTATCTTATCCTGTAAATAGGAACGGACGTCATCTTGTGGTTTTTCAATATTGAATTGAAGCATATAGTTATTTTAATTTTGAGCAAAGGGTTCTAAGAGGCGAATCATATCGTAGTGGATCAGACCATTGGAAGATACTATCTCATGTCCTTTCATGAAATCGTTATCTCCTGAAAAGCTTGTAATAAGCCCGCCGGCTTCTTGCAGAATTAAAGCTCCTGCTGCAAAATCCCATACATTGATAAAAGCTTCGACATACATATCGAAACGTCCGACAGCGACATAGCATAACGACATGGCTGCCGAGCCATTCATACGTATTCCATTTATATTTCCGTATAATTGGTCGATGAGAGACAATATTACAGGTTTATAGTCTTTAGCGTTGTAGGGGAAATCGAGTAATATGAAAGATTGCGAAAAGTCATTAGTTTTCGAAGTTGTTATGACTTCTCCGTTCAGGTAAGCCTTCCCGCCTTTCCATGCATAGAAACATTCATTGCGGCAAACCTCATACACGACTCCGATCTGCAATTCTTGCTTGTAGCTCAATGCTATGCTGACGCAATATGGAGCATTGTCGTAAATGAAATTAGTAGTTCCGTCCAACGGGTCGATTATCCAGCAATAATCTTTTTCGATATATTCGACCGTATCTTCTTCTGTAATAAAAGAAGCGTTTTCGATTAATCCCGATAATTTTTCTACAATCAGACGTTCGGCTTCTTTATCTACATACGAAACAAAGTTGCTTGCACTCTTCGTTTCTACTTTTTCTTTTTGGAAAACAGTCCGTTCTTTCGCGAGGTATTCGCCCACTTTTTTTGCTATTACGCAAACTTCTGCGGTAAGTTGCTCTAGATTCATTTTTTTATATTGTTTATTTTTCAAGTTATCGGATGAATTTTCCCGTTAGGGAAAAGAAAACCCCTGTTTTCAAACAGGTATTAACGCAAAAGGATTTATCCTTTTACCTTTCAACCTGCGGAACTTGTTCCGTAGTATTTGAGTTTATTTTTACCGGAATTCCCGAAACCATCAGATAAACTTCGTCAGCCCTTTCTGCAATATATTGATTTAGCCATCCTTGCAAGTCGGCAAATCGGCGTTGCAGATCGTTTTGCGACATTTCGCCCATACCAATCTCATTTGTTACGAATATATATTCCGCATCTTGTCGGGTGAATTTATCGAATTCGTCTTTGATGGTCTTTAGGGCAGCCTCTGTATCAGACTGCATATCGAAGAAGAAATTCGTTGCCCACAGAGTTACACAGTCAATAAGGATAACTTTGCCTGCCAAATTGTGTTTGCTCAGTTCTTTCTCTTCTTCTATATTTATCCATTCCGAACCTCTGCCTGCCTTATGTTTCTCGATACGCCTTTGATGCTCTTCGTCCCAGATGCGGGACGTGGCCAGATAGACAGGGTGAGGCGATAAAGATAATGCAAGCCTCTGGGCAAAATTGCTTTTCCCTGAACGTTGCCCGCCTGTTATCAGCGTTATTTTCCGCATAGTAGATTGTCTTTGAAGAGATGAAATTTATCCGATATTTTACGGATACCAAAGTTAATGTATTTTTTGCTGATTGGCGAGGCTTATTCGTTAATTATCAAATACTTGTATTTTTAAATAAATTAAAGATTAATGTATTGATAGTCAGCGCTTTGTTGTGGTGTTGCGATGTGAGCCTGTTTGTAAAATATGCCAATTGACATGTAATTAATCTTCCTTTAGGGTATCTAGATCATATTGACAATCATGGTGAGAATAGCTATGAGTGAGATCATCAGCTTTTCTGTACTTCTGTTCACCCTTGTGGCAATCAGCATATCTCTCATGGTTAAGTTACGTTCATTATTGCCAATATAGGGTTTTATCATCACTTTACCGAAATAGGTGTTCGGTCCTCCAAAACGGCAATCGAGTATTCCTGCCAGAGCAGCTTCGGGGTAGCCGGAATTGGGACTTGCATGTAGCTTCCCGTATTTGCGGAGAAAAGAAAACAGTGATAACCGTCCTGTGGCGATAATCATGAGGAAAGCAGTCAGCCGTGCAGGGATATAGTTCGCTACATCGTCGATGCGGGCAGCCCAGCAACCGAATTGTCTGTAACGCTCGTTCTTATAGCCCAACATCGAATCCAATGTGTTTATCATCTTGTAGGCAAACATGCCGGGTACACCGAGTAGCATAAACCAGAACATAGGAGTAATAACGCCATCGCTTAAATTTTCGGATAGAGTTTCTAATGCTGCGGTGCGAATCTGTTGTGGAGAAAGGTTTGAAGTATCTCTTCCTACAATGCGTGCTACTTGCCTGCGACCATCCTCGACAGAAGATTCAAGCGCGATGAAGACTTGTTTCACTTCTCTGATTAAAGTAGTTCCTGCCAGACAGTAGAATATAACTATTGCGGATAAGGCCATTGACAGGTAAGGGTGTATCTGGCCTAACCCTTTTAGCAGGAAGAACATAAAGATGAAACTTGACAGGATAAGGGTAATGGCCAGTAACGCTCCTTTTAGCATTCTGCAATCTCCTTTGTTCAGTAACTTTTCGCTCCATGAAATAATCTTACCGAAGCCGACGACGGGGTGGGGCAGGTATGGCGGATCGCCTATCATCAGGTCGAGGAGCCAACCAAGTATAAAGGGTAATAGTATGCTTATTACTGCTGTGTCCATTTGGTGATGGCGTTAACTAATATATCGTTCTCTTGCGGAGACTGAGTTGCAATGCGGAAGTAATGTTCGTCTAACCCCCGAAAGTTTGAAGCATCACGAATCAGTATGCCGTAATACTCAATCAGATAAGTTTTCAACTCTGAAGCTTTTTTGTTCTCTAATCGGCATAAAAAGAAATGTGTATGAGAGGGAAGAACCTCTAGTTCACTTATCTTGGATAGTTCATATTGTAACCGCTTTGTTTCTTCTAAGTAGCCGGTGATGCTTATTGTCTTGATATCGTTCTGTAATAAGAATTTCCCTGCTTCAATAGCTAGTTGGTTTACCGACCACGGCATACGGAATTTTGAGATTAAGCTGAGTGTTTCAGGATGGGCTGTGATATATCCTAAACGTAGCCCGGGGATGGTATATTCCTTCGTCATGGAATGCAACAGGATTACGTTTTTAAAGTCAACGGCTTCTTTTATCTTCATTACAGGCTGGTCTGTAAAATATTCATAAGATTGGTCGAATACAAAATATGTGTTTGGATGCAGCTTTATTATATCTTTCAACGCGTCTTTATCATATACATATCCGTTCGGGTTATTCGGGTTGCATAGCCAGACTAATTGTGTGTCGGCTGTAACATCATCCAGCTTCTCATAGAAAGATAGCTTGTGATTGTGTATGCGGCAAGCATCTTCATACTCACTGAATGTGGGAATAATAACGGCTGTTTTGTTATTGGCGAAGGATTGAGCTATCAGATAGATAGCTTCCGTTGCCCCGTTCGTTATGCAGACGTTATTTATAGATATATTGTTTTTGTCTGCTATTAAGCTAGCGAATGACTTTGCATCAGGTTCAGGATAGGAATGTATGGAATGTATGTTTCTTTGCAAGTGTTCATCCAAAGCCGACATATCCTGTCTCCCATAAACATTCGAACTGAAATTGCTGATTATTTCCTTGTTGTAACTATATATGTCGTCTCCGTGACCTTCTATCATTTTATTGGTTCTTCCATTATTTTATAAACCAAATCCATATCTACATTGCTTCGCACATGATCTGCCAGCTTGTTGTATTGCTCTTCTTTGAATGCCTTGAAGTCGAAAGGTTCGTCTGATAGCTTATCTGAATATGGCGCGAGCATATAATCTATCACAGCACTATTGTCGAGTATGCCGTGAATATATGTACCAAAGCATTTACTGTTGATAAAATAACCGTCGGTTGTATTATCAGCTAATAAGTTTAATGGTGACGGTTCTGTTCCATCAACGGGGGTAGTAACTCCCATGTGTATTTCGTAACCGCTACATTCTTCTTTTCTGTCCAGAAATGAAAATTTTACCTGACGGGTTACTTTCTCCCCTTCTATTTGTGTCGATATAGGCAGTAATCCTAATCCAGGTAAACGGCCTATGTCTCCTTCTATATGTTCGGGGTCGCATACTTCTTGTCCCATGATCTGGTACCCGCCGCAAATACCAATAATAGTCGCTCCTGATTTACTGGCTTTGATGATGCTTTGGGCAACTCCGTTTTTCCGTAGCTCGTATAAGTCTGATATTGTGTTCTTGCTACCCGGAATCAGGATAATGTCCGCTTTCTCTATTTCATCGGTGTTATTTGTATAATATAGATGAACACGCGGATCACGTTCCAGAACATTGAAATCGGTGAAGTTGGAAAGATGCCTCAGTAATACTACTGCAATATTGACTTTGCCATGCGTCGCTTGCAGGTTTTTGGTTTGCAGCATCACCGAATCTTCATCTTCAATATAAATATCCTTATAGTAGGGGACAACCCCAATAACAGGAATGCCGCATAAATCCTCAATCATCTTTATTCCCGATTCGAAAAGGCGAATATCTCCTCTGAACTTATTGATGAGTATTCCTTTTACATGTCTGCGTTCTTCTTCGGTCAGTAGCATTATAGAACCGTACACGGATGCGAAAACTCCGCCTCTGTCGATATCTGCTACCAGAATAACATTCGCCTTTGCATGGATAGCCATCGGCATATTTACAAGATCAACTTCCCGCAGATTGATTTCCGATATGCTGCCCGCACCTTCCATCACTACGGGGTTGTATTGACTATTCAGTCGGTCGAAGGCATCGTTTACTTCTTTGCGTAATACCTCTCGTCCTTCTTTTTTGAAGTAATCGTATGCTTCTTGGTTACCAATTGGTTTTCCGTTCAATACGACCTGACATATTTTTTCGCTCGATGGTTTCAATAATAAAGGGTTCATGTCGGTATGGCAAGCTACACCCGCTGCTTCTGCCTGTACAGCCTGTGCGCGTCCGATTTCTAATCCTTCGGGTGTGGCATAGGAGTTGAGGGACATATTCTGCGCCTTGAAAGGAGCAGGTTTATAACCATCTTGTAAAAAGATGCGGCAAAATGCCGAAGTGATGATACTTTTACCTACATCGCTACCTGTTCCTGCGAACATAACAGGGTGAAGTGTCTTTTGCTGTTGAGTCATGATTTTTTCTAAAAGCTATACAAAACTATAGTTTTCTTCCCACTTCTCATAAACTTATCTCTTTTATCGGTAGAAATAGTTTTGTATATTTGTGAAAAACCCAATTTAATTATGAGATTACTATTAATAAGCAATTCGACCAATCCGGGAGAACCATACCTCGATTATCCCAAACATAATATTAAAGAGTTTTTAGGAGAAAAGCCTGTTGAAGCTTTATTTATTCCTTATGCCGCAGTGACTTTTCCGTATGATGAATATGAAGAAAAAGTAAATAGCCGCTTTAAAGATATTGGGCATAAAGTGAAAGGCATACATCATTTTGCCGATCCTAAAAAAGCAGTGGAAGAAGCCGAGGCTATTATCGTTGGAGGTGGTAACACCTGGAAGCTTGTACGTACAATGCGAGACAATGGTATTATCGAACTTATACAAAAAAAGGTAAAGGCTGGAACTCCATATATTGGTTGGAGTGCAGGTTCGAATGTTGCCTGTCCTACTTTAAGGACGACAAACGACATGCCAATTATCGACCCTAAAGGCTTTGATGTGATAAATCTTGTTCCTTTCCAGATCAATCCGCATTATCTGGATGTCCATCCCCAAGGACATGGGGGCGAAACGCGTGAAGACCGTATCAGAGAATTTATTACAGAGAACCAAGATATGTATGTAGTTGGTTTACGAGAAGGGACAATGTTGAATCTTGAAGGTGATGCCTTAAGGCTGATAGGTCAAAAGACTGCTCGTATTTTCAAATATGGACAGGAGCCGACAGAATTGACAAATAAAGATGATTTTAGCTTCTTGATGAAGTAATAATACTTTTGTCTGGGAGTTGGTTTAATTATCAGCTTCCAGACATACCATTACAAATTCTTCCCCGACCTTATAATGTGCTTTAAAATTATGTTGATTCTCGGTGCGTGTTTCAGATGCCATAAAAGAACCTTCCTTCTCTGGAGTAAATGAACTCACGAATAAGTTATTCAGAAAGTCAACCCCTTCAACATCCAGAAACTTAAACATGGCTTCTTTTGCTGACCAATGGAGTAATAGGTGGATCAATTCATTTTCCTTATCTATATATTCGGTTGAAGCAATGACACGGCTTCGCACACGTTTTATCTTTTCGGATATATATTCAATGTCCAACCCGATATGCTTTTCTTCGTTGATTGCTACAGCTACGTAGTTTTTGGTATGTGATACACTTATATGGTAAGATTGGTCGACCAGAAACGGCTTTCCCGAATCGTTGTAGTAAACTTCTTTCTCTTCTCCTGTCAGCTTTTTAATTAGGATTCTTGCCGAAAGTATTTCCAGTACCCGCGATTCAGATTTTATTGTGTGGATATTTTGTATCCACTCGTGATGCGATAATAAAGATAGAAGTTTATCTCTACTCTCCTCTATCTTCCAGATACCTATTAGGGTAGACTCTGTTATGTATTCTTTAGCGTATAACATCTTACCTCAAAGGTAAAACTTTTTTCATCAAGTCGGTAAAAATGGCTCCCATCCGTTGTTGGATATATTTATCTTGTCCTGATTGCGGATGCCAACCGAAGATTTCACCGTTGATAGTTTCAGTATTGTTATCCGTGAAGAGTATGCTCCATTGCTTACCTGTAACAGGATGTAAATGGTCTTTAGAAAATCCGATGTATTTATCGAATTCAACCACAGGAAAACCCCATTTCTCAGCAAGTTTGCGAATGGCAGGGTTGAAGATAGTACGGGCATCGTGCCAATGAGTACACAATACGATTGCTGCCGGTTTTCCATTCGGACTGTTATAGTATTTCGAATCTTTATCGAATTTAAGATTGTAGCATTCGGTAATATATCGTTTAATTACGTAGTCATAAGCTGCTGCGTAGTTGGATCGGTCAAAGGGCGTTTTATAATCCTCATAATTCACTTGTAAGCCTTCTTCACTTGCCACATCCTTATCGTGAACCTGCATAATGACTAAGGCATCGATATCTTCAAGTTCGGCTTTCGAATATAATGTGCCGTTTGTCATCTTATTCGCCGTATTGGCAATGGCTTCACCACCAATCGCCCTGTTGATTGCTTTCGCTCCTAAATTCCGGCAGCCGATTTCAAACCAACCGTTATTAGGTGAGGCAAAAGATGCTCCGGTAAGTAAAATAGTATATTTCTCGTTTTGAGATTCAGGCTTAACGGTCTGTGAGCTTTGGCTTTTGACTACTATCGTTCCGAAGGTGAATAGTATAAAGTAAAAAAAAAGTCTTTTCATAGTATGATTTTGCTTTTAAGGAAATTGAAAAAGGAGTTCTATTCTTCATAAAACTCCTTTCTCTATTTTATATTTATGAAGGCTTAATCAATGTATGCCAACACTTGGTTCTTCTGAACTTTAGCTCCTTGCTTGGTTTCGATCTGAACGATCTTACCTGATGCAAGTGCTTTTACCTCCTCAATTCCATAATAAGTTTGAAGGAAACAAATCGTCTCTCCTTCTTTAACCTTTGTGCCAATCACAGGAGCAGTAGATACATCATCCACATCAACTTGCCAGATTACTTGCCCGCTTACAGTAGCCTGCAGAGGGTTGGCATTTGGATATTTTGCTTTTATAGCTTCTGCATCGAAAGCAGGTACTTCAACAACCTGACGGGTCACAATGATAGGAGCTCCGGCTTTAGCCTTTTCTTTTTCAAGATCGGCATTAAAGCGTTCTTTCGCCAATCCTGATTTGTAGTCGCGATATTGACGGTCATGCATAGCTAACTCGAACAATTCTTCATCGTCCTGACCATAGTCCCAACCGTTATCGTCCATTTCTTTACGATATTGGTCAAGGGCATCAGGATATTCATCTTGAGGATTGCCTGTATAGAATTCCAGATTCTTAGCTTTTGCAAGTTCTATGATCTCGTCATCTAATTTGCCTGGCAGTGTACCTGTTTTACCCAGAATCATGTTCCAGCTATCTTTGTCAATGTTAGAGAAGCGAGGCTGTCCCTGAGCCATTGCAAATATATTCATCAATGCTATGTTCTTCACATATTGGCTAAATGGTGTTACCAATGGCGGATAACCAAGTTTAGGCCATATATATTCTACTTCTTCGAAGAGTTGAACAACAAGATCGTTTAAAGTAACTTCTGCTTTTCCATTGTTGCGAAGAGCCATATTGATAGCCGAATGCATTCCTCTAAGGTCAGCCATCATAGAACCCATCATGCCTCCAGGTAGTCCGCAGCCTACAAGGAGCGATGTCATGATCTTGTTAGACGGGTCGATCCAATAGCCTAAGAAATCGTCGATGAAAGACTGAGTCAAAGCACGGGCTTCCATATATGCACCCATATTGATGTCAGGAACAGAAAATCCTGCGTCTTTCAACATTGCTTGTATTGTAATTACATCTGGATGCACCATACCCCAAGAAAGAGGTTCTATAGCTGTGTCCAGATAATCGGCTCCGGCACGTGCAACTTCCAGCATAGAAGCTACAGAGAAGCCCGGTCCAGTATGTCCGTGATATTGGATAGGGATATTCGGATGTCTGTCTTTTAATGCTTTTACTAATTTACCAAGGAAAGCTGGGCGACCAACTCCGGCCATATCTTTTAAACAGATTTCGTCAGCTCCGAAATCAACCAATTTGTCAGCAAAATTTACATAGTATTCTACTGTGTGTATTGGAGAATTAGTAATACAAAGAGCTGTTTGAGAAATCATTCCTGCTTCTTTCGCATACTTCACCGATAGTTCAAGGTTACGGGGGTCGTTCAGTCCGTCAAACGAACGAGCGATATTTGTTCCCTGTGCATTCTTAACTTTGAACATCAAACGACGTACGTCTTTTGGTACGGGATACATCCGCAAGGCGTTCAGTCCGCGCTCTAGCATATGTGTTTGAATGCCTACTTTGTTAAAAGGTGCTGTCCATTCGCGCACAGCCTTGTTCGGGTTTTCTCCGTAAAGCAAGTTTACTTGTTCGAATGCGCCACCGTTAGTTTCGACACGGGCAAAACATCCCATATCGATAATTACAGGTGCAATTTGTGTTAGTTGGTCGACACGTGGCTGGTATTTTCCAGAAGACTGCCACATATCTCGATAGACGAGGCTAAATTTAATTTCTCTTCCCATATCCTTGTTAGCTATTATACTTGATAAGAGCCGTATAATTTACACTATACAAACTCTAAAATTATTAATTCATTTAGTTGTATATCAATCATTAAATTGCCTTACAAATTTAGGTTTTATTATCTGAATAAAAGAATAAATCAAATATTAAAATAATCAATTTGTCATAAAAAAAATGTAATAATTCTGTTTTCTACACTTAGTTTTCAGAGATTGCACATATGGGGTAAATGTGAGCAGTCATAATGTTGTAAATTTTCAAATTCAAATAGTGTAGTTTTGATGCTTTGAAAATTACATTACTTTTGGTTCAGAAATATTAAATTGCTATGAAAAACCTATTTATCCTGATTTTATTGCTCTCAGTGTCCGTTATTAATATTGCAGCACAAGACAAGCGCACCAAGGTCTTCAATCTGATAGTGCCTGAAAATGTTATAGAAAACAGTTTATATGACAATATAGAATATCTGGATTCAAGATTATTTAAAGAAGACCTTGGGTATGTCCAAACAGGAATGTTTAATAATTATGTATACATGGTGGATGAGCCTTCTTTTGCTCAGCAATTTGATTCCCTGATGAGTAAAGTAATAAATGAAACAGCTCGGCAGAAAACTTTGTTATTGCAGTTGCGCAATCTGAATTTCAGCGAAATAACTAAATCTATGAGCGAAACAGGTTACTGCCATATTCGTATCAGTCTGTACGAAAAGGAATATCCTGATTATTATCTGATAGCCACTCTTGATACATTACTTACTGTAAAAGCCATGGATGTCACGGGGAAGCTGATTAAAAACTCATCTAATATAATTACTTCGTTCGTTTTAAGTAATCTTACGAATAAGCGGACGGATGAAGTTCCATTTTTGCTTGCAGATATTCATAATATCGACTTTTTTGAAAAAAACAACATGAAGCTCTATAGTGCAGATGCATACGTAGATGGGGCTTATCCTGATTTTAAGTCTTTTGCAAACCAAACTCCTGTAGCAGATAAATTGACGCCCAAGTTCGATAAAAATAATAATTTGAAGGAGGTAAAACAGCTCAATGAACAAAATAAATTGAAAAAGCTTAACCCTAAGGATATTTATGCAGTAGTATTAGATGGTCAGCCTTATATTGCCAGCGATAAGGGCTATATTCTGATACACAAGGTAAAGGACGAATTCAAATTTTTGAATGATGGTAATATCAGGATTGATGCAGGCGCATATGTCGGTGCAGGCATTGCTGCCGTAGCTGCAGGGCTTTTAGGAGGAATAGTTTTTATACCCGTAAATAATAGAGTAGAGCAGGTAGAGATGACGATTGATCACCTCAATGGACATTTTATCATATTGCCCGATATGCTGAATCCATAAGTAGCTGTTTTCTGTTTTTTCAAAATAAAAAAGTCCTCGTTGATTATCACAACTGAGGACTCTTGATCGTTTTATATTTTCAATTATTTGCTTTCTTTCAGAGCCTTATTCATTGCAGCGGCAGCCTTGCGTCCGTCACCCATTGCTAAGATGACAGTAGCACCACCACGAACAATGTCGCCACCTGCATAAACATCAGGCAAGTCAGACTGCATAGTGTCTTGATTAACAATGATAGTTCCCCATTTGGAAATCTGCAACCCTTTGAATGTAGATGGTATAAGCGGATTTGGAGAAACCCCCACACTAACAATAACCTGATCTACGTCGAACCATTCAGTTGCCCCTTCTATCGGTCTTGGACTACGACGTCCCGATGCGTCAGGTTCGCCAAGTTCCATTTTCTGTAACAACATGCGTTGTACACGACCTTGCTCATCGCCTTCGTATTGTAGCGGATTGTGTAGGGTATGGAATATAATTCCTTCCTCTTTGGCATGCTTCACTTCCTCTATGCGTGCAGGCATCTCTTCTTCCGAACGGCGATACACAATATAAGCTTTCTCTGCTCCTAAACGCTTAGCTGTACGCACGGCATCCATCGCTGTATTTCCAGCACCGATAACTGCTACTTTCTTCCCCATTTGTACGGGAGTGTCACTTTCCGGACTTGAAGCATCCATCAGGTTCACGCGGGTGAGGAATTCATTGCATGACATTACGCCGATGAGATTTTCGCCGGGGATATTCATGAAGTTAGGTAGTCCTGCACCACTTGCAGCAAAAATTCCTTTAAAGCCTTCGTCAAGCAAATCTTCACGAGATATTGTTTTTCCTACGATGCAGTTATTGATAAACTTAACTCCCATTTCGCGAAGTACATTAATCTCAACATCTACAATCTTGTTAGGTAAACGAAATTCAGGAATGCCATATTTGAGTACTCCACCTATTTCGTGCAGTGCCTCGAATACTGTTACATCATATCCAAGTTTAGCCATATCTCCGGCAAAAGCTAAGCCTGCAGGGCCGGAGCCTACGGTCGCTATTTTGATGCCATTGGCAGGTGCAAGTTCCGGTAAAGACATTTTGCCACTTTCGCGTTCGTAGTCGGCAGCGAAGCGTTCAAGATAGCCGATAGCAACCGGCTCTTTTTTCATTTTCTGAATATAGATACATTTAGATTCGCATTGTTTTTCCTGAGGACAAACGCGTCCGCATACTGCTGGTAGGGCACTTGTCTCTTTTAAGATTTTTGCCGCTTCAAGGAAGTTTCCACGCTCAATATTCTTTATAAACGTAGGTATCTGTATTTCAACAGGGCACCCTTCTATACAAGTAGGATTGGCGCAATCGAGGCAACGTTTTGCTTCTAAAACGGCTTGCTCTGCCCTTAGTCCTAGATTAACTTCTTCTTTCAGTGAATGACTTCTGTATTCAGCATCGAGTTCAGGCATATGCACACGTTCTATGTCGGAACGTTCCTTTGCCTTCATGCTCTTGCGAAGTTCATCCCTCCATGGTTCACCTCTGCGAGCTTGTATATTATATTGTTCTGTCATCGTTTTTAGCTGATAGCTATTAGCATGTAGCTGCTAGCTTGTGTATTAATATCTAGTTATTAATAATCTGATTAGTTATATGCTTTCAGGCGCATGAGCATTTCATCAAAGTCAACCTGATGTGCATCGAATTCCGGCCCATCTACACACACGAATTTAGTTTTACCTCCTACAGTTACGCGGCAGGCTCCACACATTCCTGTCCCATCTACCATGATCGTATTCAGGGATGCCATAGTAGGGATGTTGTATTTCTGGGTGAGCAATGATACGAATTTCATCATAATGGCTGGTCCTATGGTAACACATAAATCGACTTTTTCACGATTTATTACCATTTCGATACCGTTTGTTATCAAACCCTTATAGCCATATGAGCCATCATCAGTCATAACAATTACTTCGTCTGAATATTCAGCAACCTGTTCTTCCAGAATTACTAAATCTTTTGTACGTGCAGCAAGGACCGATATAACCTTATTTCCGGCTTTCTTCATCGCTTCTATAATTGGTAACATAGGCGCAATGCCAACTCCTCCTCCGGCACAGATTACCGTTCCGTATTTTTCTATGTGAGTAGCTTGTCCCAGCGGGCCAACTACATCTGTGATGTAATCACCTTCATTCAGGTCACATATCTTGCGGGATGATCCCCCTACAGCCTGAATAACAATGGTAATAGTACCTTTTGCTACATCCGAAGCCGCAATAGTAAGAGGTATTCTCTCACCTTTTTCTCCTACACGCACAATGACGAAATGTCCGGCCTTGCGGCTGCGTGCGATAAGAGGTGCTTCTACTTCAAACTTAACTACGTTTTCAGAGAAATACTCTTTAGATACAATCTTGTTCATTCAAAAAAACAGTTTATAAAAACTTCCAGATTTATGATTATTTTTAGGTGTTGATTAAACTTTTTTCAAACTGTATTGTTGTAATAAAATCACACACAAAATAGTCTTTTTAGTTGCAAAATGCGAAATTACATTAAATTCCGCTAAAATTAGATATGTAATTCATTAAAAGCTAAGAAAACACACAAAAAGCAAAGGTAAGATAAAGTTTACTTACTTCACCCCACCTTTATATTAAAATATTATTTAAAATAATTAGTTTAGATTTTTTTTCAGGTATTCTATAATATTTCCGTAACCTTCGATATTTAGCTTTTTACGGATATTCGATTTTTTCATTTGTACTGTATTGACACTGAATCCTAAAATTATAGCAATTTCCATATTCGCCAGACCGGCTTCTGTTAAGCAACAGATTTTAAATTCCGCATCATCTAATTGTGGGTATGCTTTTTTCATTTTGTTTGGAAAATTATTTGACAGATGATTTAATGTTTGGAATATTTTACTCCAATCAACCGAGTCCTGATTGTACACTATTTCATTGAACTTTTTCAGCAATTTTTCTCCTTGCTTTTTTTCATCATCTTTCATATAGCCTTCCAATAGGGCGACTTTTTTCAATATATCGAAGTGTTCGAGTAACACATTTCTTTGAGATATACCCTTTTCATCGTAACTATTGGCTAAGTCTTTCAAGTGTAAAATCTTCTGTTGTGCATCAAGTAACTTTTCCTTATTCTTTATCCGATAGCGGTAAAAAGCGAGACCAATCATTAAAACGGCAGCAAACAAGCTAATCGCAATCAGATACCACCATTGTTTCTCTATAATGAGCCTATCGTTATCGCTTTTGATGACGGCGTAATCATATTTATTCTGAATGTCTAGTATATCCTGGGATTTCTTTTCCCTGAAAAATTTATTTAATTCAATTATATATTGTCTTTGGTAAGCAATAGCCTGACTGTAATTTTTATTGTTTTCTTCAACCGAGTACAATAGTTTGTATATTGATGCCATTAAAGATGGGTCAGACTTTTCTTTAAGTAAATCTCTGGCTAAATCAACATAATACATTATGGAGTCTTTCTCGGTTTGACTATCAAAAGTGTAGGCGATGTTGGTAAATGTTTTTACCCTATATTCTAAATCTTGAAAAAATGGTAAAGCCTCTTTATAATACACTCGTGCTAAATTCTTATCGCCTGCATTCATAAATGCAAAGCCCATATTTAATTTTATTAAAGCTTGTTGTAGTGTGTCTTTGTGTAAGACTGCTAGAGACAAGGCTTTATCGTAATAGAAAAAAGCACTGTCGTTTTCTCTGTTTACATAAAAGGTACGCCCTATTTGGTTGTATGCAATGATTTCATTCTTATAAGCATCGGCAATATCAAAATATTGCACAGCTTGTTTAAATCTCGGGATTGGTTCGTCTTTGGATGTTTGCTTTAAAAGTAGTTCTCCTAAATCATGTTGTATAAGTCCTCTCAGGTTATAATCGCTACTGTTTTTTGTATATGTTTCTGCATCTTTTAGGTAGGTGATTGCTTCATTTCTTTCCTTTTCATCGTCAGTTTGCAATACCCTACTAGCGTAAAAAGACGCAAGTGCTGCATTTTTGATATCATTTTTTGCAACATAGTAATCTTTTGTCTTGAATATCAATGTGTCTTTTGATAGGTCTTTTGCATTTTTGTCCCGAGCTTGCATATTCAATAAGATGTACTTATGATACATTTCTTCAGAGAATGCTTGGGGACTTAATATTTTATCTAAAAGTCTCAATGCACTGTCAGGATGCTGAACCATCAATCCCTCAACGTTAGAAAGGACCTCTTCTGGGTCTTCTCTGTGGAAGTTGCAAGAATGTAAGATCAGGATACCACAAATAAGTATGAGGTATGTTGTTATACGAGCCATTGAGAATGATATTAATATTATAGTATATTTTATCTATTAAGTTGTAAATTACAGCTATGGGGTACAAAAATAATCAAAAAGAGAAGGATTCGCTTTCATTTAAATCTAAATGTAGTGAAAATATATTGCTTCACAAACATAATATTCTGTAAAATTACTTTATTTTTCAATAAGTGACAATATTATTAGAGGAGTATTCTTAGTTATTTCGTCTTTTTGCTTCAAAAAAAAACTATATGTTAAATGATTCATGTGTCATGTTGTCAGCTGTTTGTATAATTTAAATGCCGAAAAAAGCTATATTGAAAAAAAAAAGCATTGTTTTTTCGATTAGAAGCCTCTAGCTTTGATGATGGCTAAGTTTTCGATCGGCACATTCGTGCCTAGGTTTACTATTTTATAAAACGAAAAATAACCACGTATTGTTTTTACTCTACTTAATTTTTTTGTACCACTATGAAAAAGAAATTTATTGCAGCATTTGTGATTCTGTTCTCTATGGGAACAAGCGTGTATTCTGGAAATGTCTCTGTTGACAGTAAGTCTTCTATTATACAGGAGATACTGGATGTTTTGAAACAAAATGATGATGACCTGACCGAAATGGATATATTGAACGGTACAGCGTCGAGCAAACCAAGATTAAAAACTTTTTCTAGAGTTGCGACTCAGCCTATTCGTGCATTCTACAGCGAATCGACTCTTAAGTTGGTGATATCTCTAAGTGATGTTTTTGATGTGAAAATTGTCAATAAAGCTACTGGTGAAACAGTTAAAACGCTTGTAATAGATGCTAACGTAAATGCTGAGACTTATGTTGATGTGAGCGGGCTGGATAAGGGAACTTATACAATCTATTTCTATGGCAGATCTGCTACAAGTGACGATGATTATTACTATGGAGGTTTTTCTATATAATTAATCTTCAGGTTTAAACATTCACAATTTCAGTTTTGATGTTTTATAGATGTTAGAATTCTTGTTTAAAATACATCTATGATAGTATAAAAAAAAGGTATTTTAAGAAAAGGGTGAACCCTGATGAAAATTTATTTCACCCTTTTTGCATCCAACAATAATATTTTAGTAGATATAGAGATAGTTTTATCTATATTTTAATAAAAAAAAACTATATCAGAGTTCTTTGTTTTGTGTATATCGTTCATTTTATCAGTGTATTATGCTTTTTGATTTTAAAAAAAAGCTATATGGAGGGTTAAGTTCTTTGTATCATTGATTAATAGACACTAGTTTTGTCACATCGTGCAGACTACAATATAACGTTGAAATTTATGAAAATGCATCATATATTGTCACGTGTCTTTAAGATACTATTTATAAAGGATGTTTGCATTTTTTCGAAAGAAGAGGCAATTAATGTTCAATTTTTACTGATGCTGGAAGATATGAAAAATAGCGAAAAAAATAAGCCTAATGATTATTGCGAAATTGGAATGAATAATTGTTATTCAATCCATAGAGGTGGAGGATTGTCAGCAAATCCTACAGCTGCAAAAATAATGAAAAACGATTATAGTCTTAAAGTAGAATTTAACGGAATAGAAAAAATAAGGATGAGAATATTAGATGATGCAGGAAAGCCTTTTTATTTGAGAAAGCTAGATCCTACTGTCTCTCATAAAGAAGTCCTGATTAATATATCTGATTGGTTTAGTGGGGATTATAATATAGAGCTGACGAATTTGTTAGGCACAACTATTGCATTTGGAAAGTTTGAGATATGTTAGAGGCATTATATTTAGTGAAATAATGTTATTTCCCCGACAGACTTAGCTTATTTACAATTTCAATTATTAGGGGAAGTCTTTTGCAACAGCTAAATACGAATAGCTAATTTTACTCAAATACTACGGAACAAGTTCCGCAGGTTGAAAGGTAAAAGGATAAATCCTTTTGCGTTAATACCTGTTTGAAAACAGGGGTTTTCTTTTCCCTAACGGGAAAATTCATCCGATAACTTGAAAAATAAAGGTGAGTCTTGGTGATTCGCCTTTATTAGTTTTTAATCAACATGAAAAAGCCCCGATCAATTCTGATCGGGGCTTTTTTATTTATATGATGAAATAACATTTAGTCAATGAAATCGATAGTTTCTTCACCTATCATCTGACGAAGTGTATTTTTCAACTTCACATACTGTATGAATAAGTCATGCTCTGCAATCTTGCTAGGCTCATGCATAGGGCTCTTGAAGTAGAAAGATAGCCAATCTTGAATTCCACTCATTCCGGCGCGTTTAGCTAAATCAGTAAATAAAACTAAATCTAAGCATAAAGGAGCAGCCAAAATTGAGTCTTTGCAAAGGAAGTCTACTTTCAATTGCATTTTATAGCCTAACCAACCAAATAAGTCGATGTTGTCCCAGCCTTCTTTATCGTCGCCACGAGGAGGGTAGTAGTTGATACGAACCTTGTGGAAAACATTTCCGTAAAGTTCAGGATATAGTTCTGGTTGAAGAATGTTATCGATAACTGATAGTTTCGATTCTTCTTTTGTTTTGAATGAACCCGGATCATCAAGAACTTCTCCATCACGGTTACCTAAGATATTAGTAGAGAACCATCCGCTAAGACCTAGCATACGTGTTTTCAACATTGGAGATAATACTGTTTTGAGCATTGTTTGTCCTGTTTTGAAGTCTTTACCGCAGATAGGAGTTTGAGTTTTTTCAGCTAATTCCCACATTGCAGGTATGTCGACAGTCAAGTTCGGTGCTCCGTTGATGTAAGGTATTCCCATAGCCACACATGCATAAGCATAAATGTTAGAAGGAGCGATGTCTTTATGGTTTTCTTTCATTCCTTTTTCAAGCGAAGCTAGTGTTTTGTGAACTTCGCCAAGAGGAGTAAATACTTCAGTACTACCACACCAGATAACAACTATACGGTCGCAATTATTGTCTTTTTGGAATTTTTCGATGTCTTGTTTCACTTGTTCCATCAATTCCCATTTTGTAGGAGCAGATTTCACCCAAGTACCATGAAGACGTTTTACAAAATCCTGATCGAAGACAGCTTTCATCGGTTTGATAGCTATCATTTCGTCTTTTACTTTATCAAGATCTTCGTTGGTTAAGACAGCTGCGTGTTTTGCTGCCTCGTATGCATTGTCTTCGAAAATGTCCCATCCTCCGAATATTACATCGTTAAGATCTGCCAAAGGCACAGCATCTTTGATTTTAGGAAAGCGGTTTTCTTCTCTTTTTCCTAAACGCATTGTAGCCAATTGTGTGATTGACCCAACAGGAACACCTTGTCCTTTACGTGTTAATAACGTTCCTGCCATAAAAGTAGTAGCTACAGCACCGACTCCTACAGTCAGAATACCAAGTTTACCCTTGGCTTCTTTTACTTGTACTTTTTCCATTTTATAAAATTAAATTTTTAAAATACACCGCAACCCGCGGCAATCCTTTAAACACATGGGCTATACATCATACAGAGCTTATTTCTGTATTCAGTAAAACCACTATAATAGTACAAATTCGTCGATATCTTGTCTCATTTTATTCTCCCAACCCGGGCTTTTTCACCATACAAACGGTTTCCATTATTAAGACAAAAAGTCGGCCAACTCCGCATTATTACCAAAATTTTCAAGTACAACAGTATGTGTCTTTCAATCTAATTGAAAGGCTGCCTTCAACTCCATGAAGTCTGTTATAATCAGGTCTGCTGTAGCATTTTCATCATCATCGCCCCATCCTAGGCCCTTCAGCCAGATAGTCTGGCATCCGTTTTTAGAGGCTGGGACAATGTCTTTCGTGTAAGAGTCGCCAATAACGACGATTGACTCTGCCGGTAATCCCAGCTCTTGTACTCCTAACCCGAATATTGCAGGATCAGGTTTTCTCACACCAACTACAGCTGACTCTATAATGTTATCGAAATACTTAATTAACCCAAAATCATCCAATACGGATTGTACATTTCCGTAAAAATTAGATACCAATACCATTGGATAGCGTTCTTTGAGGGTTGTAAGTATGTTGATTTCCTTTTTTATCAAATCTTTAACAAAGGTATAACATTGATTGGAAATAGCAAGACTATACTCATTTGTTTTACCATTAGACGGCAGAAAGCCCTTTTCTTCAATATACTGGATCTGTAGATCAGTCTTTTTCTTCAGTAAGATATAGAAATTATCTTTTGATTCAATAACTGGATGCGTTGCCAAATAACGTTCTCCATATACATAGGCTTCACGAAACTGATCTTTTGTGACAGGTACTTGCTGATCTTGATAGGCATCCCAAAGTACTTCGGCCCAATGTTTTCCATTACTATCTATCGTACCTCCGTAGTCAAAGATTATTCCTTTTACTTTACTTAAGTCAAACATTATATCTTCAATTTACTATCGGGAGTATTAAAAGACTTAATGCCTTCTCATATTTCTCTTCCCGATAAAAATAAATATTCTCTTTAATTATATTTCCCTGCCTTTATATCTTTGGTGAAGCCCTTGCATATTTTCTCGTGCTTCATTATCATATATACAAGCAATATATTTAATACTGTAAGTTCGAATACGAAATACATCCATGGCCAACCTACTAATATGGATATAAATAGAGCAATTGACCTTGTATTAAACGAAAGGATATTTGTATATTTCATCAATGGAAGGCTTTTTTGTCTGAAATCTTTTCTAAATGATTCAGATGCTACCTCCCCGTATTTTTCTTTTAGCAATTTGAATAATTGTTGCAATCTTGGAGATCTGTTTTCCTGATCGGTAGTGTAGTTTCTATAAAAGAAAACTACCAATTTAGCGCCAAAGTTTTCCTTCCAAGATAGTTCTTTGAACTTTATGGTTAGTTCGGCCGAATTGTCAAGTTCGCTACCTGCTTTGCCTTTCAGAAATAATAGGTGTACATTGCGATAGTAATCAGCCATCTCTGCCTGTTTAGAATGGAAGTATCCTGTGACACAGGCAAGAACCCATATCCAACCTCCCCACTCAGGGTATAAACGCAGGCAAATAGCAACATAGATAGATACAAACCATAAATTTCCGGCGAAACCATCCAGTACACGACCTAATGCGGAAAATTGTTTTGTCATGCGCGCAAGCTGTCCGTCAGCACTGTCGTATGAGTTCGCCCACACAAGAAGCAAAATACCTAGCAAGGAAATCCATATATTGTCGAAATAGAAGCATATTCCTGCACCTATGCCTAGGAAAATACTGGCTATAGTTACGGCGTTAGGTGTTACTCCCAGTTTACTAAATAATAGAGCCCAGCGGTATCCTATCGGACGATAGAAATGTATATCTATAAACTCCTCAGTATCCGTAGATTTAAGTGTAGATTCTAGAGAAGGATGTTGATTTTCCATTTAACCTAAATATATAATTACAAATGAAGTAATATTCACGTGTTATAATAGCAAAGATAGTCTTTATTATCTATCTTTTATAATTTGCTTATGGATGCATTCCGCTATCTTAGGCGCTGCCTCATCTCTGCAAGGTGCAAAACTAGGCCAATCGTTGAAATCGATAATTTTGAATGATCCGTCTTCTGCTACGACACAGTCACCACCGTAAACTTTCACATCGAGTATCTCTCCAGCTTTATCACATGCTTTCTTAAGAGCCTCTACATCGAACGAAAATTCTTTAGCTGCACCGTTTATTTTTTCTAATCCAAATTTGCTGTGACTCAGGTCGTAAGGGTAAAACCAATAGAAGAAATCAGTATCAGCTACTCCGTAGAATTTAACGAGGTCGCCTACCAAATGTTCGTTGATAACGGCATTTGGTATGTCGCGCAGTCCAAATTCTTGTAAGATAGATTTTACTTCAGGGATATTTCTTGCATATGTAACATCCTCGCGGTGTATGGCGTGTGAGTCTCCTCTTTTTATCCAGTAAGCGTCTGCGGCCATCTCAGTAAGACCTTCGGTAGGATCGCCGGTAACATCTATAATTAAACTTTCAGGATAGGGAATACCGTTTCCGAGGAGTAAACGGGTCATGGCTTCGCGCTTACAATTTTCGATGCCGGTTCCCGGATTGATTATGACAGCTCCTTCCTTTTCAGATTGCTTAAGGCGTTTGATTGTTGTTTTGTCACGAGCCATATTGAAGATGTACTTCTCCTTCTCTTCACTCAACACAAACTCAGCCTCTGTGTATTCCACTACTTCGTATCCCATGTTTCGCAAACACTCGGCTGTGAGGCTGAATATCATGCCATCATTACCTATGTGATTGGGCGAAAACTTTGTTTTTCTTTTGATTCCTGCTACTTTTATCTTTGACATATACTTTTCAGAGTTCCGCTTGCCCTGTTATAATAATTAACTGTTTATAAATTCTTCTGCCTTTTCTATATCTCCGGCATGGTCTACATCCACTATTTTTGCAAAAGGGAATGCTTTTAAATTTAATTTGTCTGCAACCAGTTGTCGTTGAAAATTCCTCATACGCGATTGACCTGACTCTAAGCAATTCTCTAATGTTGTGAGAGCTTTGGGAGTCAATCCATAAATACCACCTGATATATATTTACAATTGTCCGATTTATCAAGAAAGCCTTGTATATTCATATTGTTATCCACATCTACATAAAGCGGCTTTTCATCATCTACGAAATCTGTGACAGCCATCATGCCGTCGCTTTTTGTGTCATTTATGAATGCTTTTATGTAACGTGAAAACTCTTCTTCTTTAAAAATCGTATCGACCGTAGTAAGACAAAATTTTCCGTTGCGAAGAAAATTTCGCAATTCGAAAAAACTGTGCATAGAACTAGGTGTCGATTTCACTACTACATTAAAAGGTATATTAAGTTTGAGGTTCGAGATATAATCATGAACCAACGACATTTCCTCATTAACAATAATACTTATAGAAGAAGCATTATTCTTAAGAAAGATGTCAATCAAACGTCCTATCATCTCCTGCCCATTGAGTTTTACTAAAGGCTTTGGCAAAGTAACACCTTCTTCCGATAGTCTGGAGCCTTCTCCGGCAGCAATTATAGCGTAATTCATAAAAATTAATATATTTTGACTAAAAATGAAGCAGAAGGTTTAATTTACCCTCTGTGTTTTTTATTCGTCTTTCGTTAAATCTAACACTTCGTTGTCATTACCTCTTTCTACATAAAGCTTCTTCAACGGATTTTCATAAGCCTTGTCGTATTCCTTACGATTCTCGAAAGTATCTATTGCCATATAAATAGCCTGGCGGAACGAGTCTTCAGAGGCTTCACCTTTTCCAGCTATTCCATAAGCAGTACCATGAGCGGGTGATGTACGTACAACTGAAAGCCCTGCAGTGAAATTTACACCATCTTCCATCGCTATTGTTTTGAATGGAGCAAGTCCTTGGTCGTGATACATTGCCAAGATACCATCGAATCTGGAAAAGTCGCCAGAGCCAAAGAATCCATCAGCAGGATAAGGTCCTAAACATAATATCTTCTTGTCCTGCAATTCTTTTAGAGCAGGAATGATGATGTCATTTTCTTCTGTTCCCAGCAACCCGTTTTCTCCCGCATGCGGATTCAACGATAATACAGCAATGCGCGGTCTGCCTATTCTAAAATCTCTTTTCAGACTGGCTTCGAATCTTATAGCTGCTTCTATAATTCGTTCTTTGGTTAGTGCTTTCGGTACTTCTGCTAAAGGTACATGTCCTGTAACGAGCGCAACCCGCAGCGAATCTTTTACCAAAATCATGAGGCTTTTATCTCCATCTTGTCCAAAACGCTCTTCGAGGTATTCGGTATGTCCCGGAAAATGAAAATCTTCACGTTGTATATTGTGCTTATTAATCGGAGCTGTAACAAGAACATCAATCAGTCCGCTTTTTAGGTCGGCGACAGCTCTTTCAAGAGACAGAAAAGCGGCTTCTCCTGCAATCGGAGTCGATTGCCCTAGGTCGATTTTCGTGTCTTCATTGATGCAATTTATAATGTTTACTTTGTTTACTGTTGCATCTTTTGCATTATTTATCTGATTGAATGAAACCGGCTGTAGTTCCATTGCTTTGCGGTGATATGCCGCAGCTTTAGCTGATCCGTAAAGAACAGGGATGCATATTTCAGCCATACGTACATCGGCAAAGGTTTTAAGTATAACCTCGTAGCCAATTCCGTTAATATCACCGTGTGTTATTCCTACTTTTATCATAGTATAATCTTATTTTTCATTTTTCTTCATTGTCGACAGCATTCCACATGCAGCAAAGATATCTTCGCCTCGCGATGCACGTATGGTACTTGTAACGCCTTTGCTGGTCAGGTAATCTCTGAAAGCTTCCATCTTTTCTTTCGTGGAAGTTTTCAGATCAACGTTCGGTATCGCATGGTATCTAATCAGATTTACACGACATTCCAATCCTCTCAACAGCTGTGCCAATTCTTTCGCATGCACTAATGTATCATTGAAATTGTCGAACATTATATATTCGAAAGACAATCGTCTTTGTTTTGTCCAATCGTATTGTTTCAGTAAATCTATTACGCCCAATATTGGAAATGCTTTCTCGGCGGGCATAATGGATAACCGTTGCTCTTTTTCTGGGCTATGGATACTGACCGCAAGATGTGCACTACTCTCGTCCAAAAAGCGTTTCAGTTTTGGAGTCACGCCTGTCGTAGAAACAGTAATACGCTTAGGGCTCCATCCCATACCGTAATCGGAGGTCATTATTTCTAGTGTCTTTTTCAACTCTTCATAATTGTCTAAGGGTTCGCCCATTCCCATAAAAACAACGTTCGTTAAATCTTCCGATTCACGAACTGAATAAAGTTGATTTAATATTTCGTTGGCTGTAAGGTTGCCATTGAAACCCTGCTTTCCTGTCATACAAAAAAGACAGTTCATTTTACATCCAACTTGTGAAGATACACAAAGCGTTGCTCTGTCGTCTTCCGGAATCATTACAGACTCGATGAGTTTATCTTTTTCTGTACGGAACAGATATTTTACAGTTCCATCAACAGATTGTTGGAATTCTATTGGGATATATCTTCCTATGTCATATTTTTCCGATAGCATATTTCTGTTTGCTACAGAAATATTAGTCATTTCATCTATCGAAGATACCCGTTTTTTATATACCCAGTCTGCAATCTGCTTGGCTGCAAACCTAGGCAAACCACACTCTCCTGTGACACCATAGAGTTCATCCATAGTCATACCAAGTAAGTGTTTCTTTTCAATCATATTGAAATCTTTTAGCCTTAGCTAAATCTATTAGCTAGTAGCCAAAGCTCCAGCTAATAGATTCTATTATAGCTTATATATTATATACGTTTTTTAATCTCTTCACTTTCTTTTTCAAAACCCGGTTTGTCTAGCAAGGCAAACATATTTTTCTTATAAGCTTCTACTCCCGGTTGGTCGAATGGGTTTACACCTAAAATATAGCCGCTGATACCACAAGCTTTTTCGAAGAAATACAATAACTGACCAATACTGTATTCATCCAGTTTAGGAAGTTCAATTTTGATGTTTGGTACACCTCCATCTATATGAGCCATTTGGGTTCCTAGCTCAGCCATTTTATTTACGAAATCAACACGCTTGCCGGCAAGGAAATTCAATCCGTCAAGGTCTTGCTCATCGGCAGGAACAGTCAGTGTCTCGTTTGGTTGAGCTACAGAAAGAACTGTTTCGAAGATCGAACGCTCACCTTCCTGTATCCATTGCCCCATCGAGTGGAGGTCTGCTGTAAAATCTACAGAAGCATTGAAGATACCTTTGTTTTCTTTTCCTTCACTTTCTCCGTAAAGCTGTTTCCACCATTCTGCTATGAAATGTAATTTAGGATTGAAATTAGCAAGTATTTCTATTTTCTTTCCTTTTTTATAAAGTTCATTGCGTGTGACAGCATATATTTCTGCTATATTTTTTTCGAAAGGTATGCGAGGAGCGGTTTCTTTTTCCATAAAAGCAGCTCCAGCAACCAATTGGAAGATATCGATTCCTGCGATAGCAATAGGAAGAAGCCCTACGGGAGTCAGAACAGAGAAACGTCCTCCAACATTATCCGGAATTATATATTTCTTATAACCTTCTTTTGTAGCTAATGTGAATAATGCGCCTCTGGCTGCATCTGTGATGGCAACAATGCGATGCTTAGCTTCTTCTTTACCTACTGTTTTTTCAAGTTCAGCTTTAAGAATACGGAATGCTAAAGCCGGTTCTGTTGTAGTACCCGACTTTGATATATTGACAATACCGAAAGACTTTCCTTTCAGGTATGCTAATAATTCTACGAGATAATCTTCTCCAATGTTGTTTCCCGCATAGAGGACAACAGGATTCTTGCGGTCTTTCTGTAACCAGTCGAAAGCGTTAGATAAAGAATCGATAACAGCTCTTGAACCAAGATAGCTTCCTCCGATACCCACTAGGACAACCACTTCACATTTTTCCCTCAATGTTTTCGCTGTATTCTCTATGTCTTTAAGTTCAGCTTCAGTGATCGACGATGGAAGATTCAGCCAGCCTAGGAAGTCATTCCCTTTGCCAGAGCCGTTATGTAATGTCTCGTTGCATTTTTTTGCGAGAGCTGCCTGAGCGTCGATCTCAGCCTGACTCACGAAGTTTGATGTTTTGCTTATGTCTAATTTGATAACCTTATTCATAAAAGCCTTTGTTTTATTTTAAAATTTGTTCTCTCAATATTTTTACTTCTTCGCGTGCAGGAGAATTCTCGTATAATATGCGGTAAACCATGTCTGCGATGGGGGTAAAAACCTCATATTTATCTTTCATTTCCATTATACACTTTGTACCATAATAGCCTTCGGCTATCATCTCCATTTCTATCTGCGCAGCTTTTACAGAGTAGCCTTTACCTATCATGGAGCCGAACGTTCTGTTGCGGCTAAAACTTGAATAGCAAGTAACCAATAGGTCTCCGAGATAAGCTGAGTCATGGATGTTTCTCTCAATTGGAGATATGGTTTCAACGAAACGTTCCATCTCTGTTATGGCATTACAGACAAGCACTGACTGAAAATTATCTCCATACTTTAATCCGTGGCAAATGCCGGAAGCAATAGCATATACATTTTTGAGAACGGCTCCCAGTTCGATCCCAGTAACATCGTTAGATACGGAAGAACGAACAAACCTGTTGTTGAAAACTTGTGATATCACATGAGCCTTCTCTATGTCTTCGCAAGCGATAGTTGGATATGTAAGGCGTTCTAAAGCTATTTCTTCAGCATGACAGGGACCAGCCACTACGGCCATGTTTTCTACAGATACATCATAATAACGCATCAGATAGTCTGTCACTAATAGGTTTTCGGGCGGAATAATTCCTTTTATGGCAGAAATGATAAATTTATCGCTGATGCCAACCTCTAGTTTTTCCAAATGACTCTTTAAAAAAGGTGAGGGTACGGCAAGGATTAATGTATCAGATTCTTTTACTATTTTTGTTATGTCCGAATAGAAACTTATTCTGTCCAGATTGAACTCCACATTTGATAAATATGAAGGGTTATGTCCTGTTTTTTTGAATTCTTCGATCTGCTCAGGGCGACGCATATACCAATTGATATGCTTCTCATGATTGAGCATGATTTTGGCTAATGCAGTTGCCCACGTACCGCCACCGAGAATTGCTATTTTACCGGGAAAACTCATATATTTATATTTTGACCGGAAATCCGGAGAATATGATTAATTGATTTTCTTCAGCCATCCTTCAATATCTTCCACCGAAGGTAATGTCAGTTCCAGCTTATGCTTTTTATTTATATCTCCTAGATCTTGTCTTATTTTTTGCGGATTTACATCTTTCAGTCCTTCTACTGTTGTATATCCCGCTTTTTGGAGTACAGGAACAATTCCTTCTGCAACTCCTAGTTCTGTATATTTTTCAACAGGATCTTTTTTAGGCGCTTTTTCAGGACGCATCTGAGGGAAGAACATCACTTCCTGTATGCTTTCTTGTCCTGTCATAAACATTACCAGACGATCCATACCTATTCCGATACCACTTGTAGGAGGCATACCATATTCAAGAGCGCGCAAAAAGTCTTGATCGATAAACATCGCCTCGTCGTCTCCTTTTTCTGACAATTTCAATTGGTCTTCGAAACGGGCACGCTGATCGATAGGGTCGTTCAACTCTGAATATGCATTTGCTAATTCTTTTCCGTTTACCATCAATTCGAAACGCTCTGTCAATTCAGGATTGTTTCTGTGTTTTTTTGTGAGTGGCGACATTTCGACAGGGTAGTCGATAATGAATGTTGGCTGTATATAGTTACCTTCGCATTTATCTCCGAAGATAGCGTCTATAAGTTTTCCTTTTCCCATAGTCGCATCTTCTTCCACACCCAGTTGCTTACAAGCTTCACGCAATTGAGATTCATCCATTCCACTGATGTCGACACCTGTGAAATGTTTGATAGAATCAATCATCGTTACGCGTGGATATGGTGCTTTATAATCAATTTCATTGTTACCCATTTTTACTTTGGTGGTTCCATGCACATCTGTACAGATTTTCTCCAGCATGCGTTCAGTGAAATCCATCATCCAGTTGTAATCTTTATAAGCTGCATAGAATTCCATTACCGTAAATTCGGGATTATGTGTTCTATCCATACCTTCGTTGCGGAAGTTGCGACTAAACTCATATACTCCATCAAAACCACCAACTATTAGTCGTTTCAGATAAAGCTCATTTGCAATACGCAGATATAGAGGAATATCCAATGCATTGTGATGTGTAATAAATGGACGTGCTGTTGCTCCTCCCGGTATGCTTTGTAACACAGGAGTGTCGACCTCTATATATCCGTGTCCGTTAAGGAATTCACGCATGGAGTTGAATACTTTTGTACGCTTAACAAAAACGTCTTTTACCCCTTCGTTTACGATAAGGTCGACATAGCGCTGACGGTAACGCTGCTCGGGGTCGGTAAAGCCGTCATATGTTACACCGTCTTTTACCTTTACCACAGGAAGTGGGCGGAGCGATTTCCCTAACACGGTTAGTTCTTCGGCGTGAATAGATATCTCGCCCATCTGTGTGCGGAAAACGAACCCTTTTATACCGATAAAGTCACCGATGTCAAGTAACTTCTTGAATACAATATTGTATAAATCTTTATTGTCGTCCGGACATAAGTCGTCACGGGATATGTAAATCTGAATACGTCCCTCTGCATCTTGCAGTTCAACGAAAGAGGCTTTACCCATAATGCGGCGCCCCATGATACGTCCGGCTACGGAAACATAACGGCGGTCTGCATCATCATTAAAGCTTTCTCTTATTTCTTTTGAATATGCGTTTACCTCGTAAAGTGCTGCCGGATACGGCTCTATGCCCAGAGTCTTCAACTCATCAAGGCTTTGTCTGCGAATGATTTCCTGTTCGCTCAGTTCTAATATATTCATTATCAATCTATCTTCAGATTTTAAATTACTAAATAACACTAGCTTTTTTCAAAAGCGAATAACCCCGCAAAGTTAAAAAATATAATCATAATCCAATATTTTGTTCGGGCTTTAATATCCTCATGATTTAATGTAAATTCTTTTTTTAACAATCATCTGTCCTCATTTTCATAAAATAAGATGTTGTAGCGGAGTAAAAGAAAATAGAATTCGTACCTTTGGCATCCGAAAGATGGGAGGGTACACTCCTTAACTATAATAGTATACATTGAAATGTTGAAGACTGCAAATATTGATGAATTAGAGAATAAGAAAATCAATAAACTACTCTGGCAATACGCGCTTCCGGCTATCGTGGGAACAATGGTAAATGCGCTTTATAATATCATAGATCGTATATATATAGGACATGGGCCTAACTTGGGAGATCATGCAATAGGAGGTCTGGGTATTGTTTTACCCATAATGAACCTGACCGCTGCCGTAGGTATGCTTGTTGGTGCTGGTTCTGCGAGCCGTATATCCATTTGTTTAGGACGAGGGGATAAAGAGACAGCCGAAAAGATTATAGGAAATTCGTTTCTGATGACTATCTTATTTACGGGTACCTTGGTGACTTTACTGTTTATGTTTCTTGATCCTATATTAATGAGAATCGGTGCTACAGAAGAAACTTTCCCGTACGCAAAAGAATTTTTGTTATACTATCTGCCCGGTAATATATTTCTTACAATGTGTTTCAATTTCAATAGTATGATGCGTGCGTCGGGTTATCCTACTAAGGCAATGTATACGATGTTGATAGGGGTTGTAGCCAATATAATTATTGCACCAATATTTATTTTCGTTCTGGAATGGGGCATAAAAGGTGCTGCTATTGCAACAATTATCTCAATGTTCATAGGGTTGTGTTTTGTGATGTACCATTTTATGAACAAAAACAGTATGCTACGTTTGCGAAAGAAACATATTGGGCTTAATGCTAAAATAGTATGGGCTGTGGCAAGTATAGGATTATCGCCGTTTTTTATACAGGTAGCATCTTCTATTGTCGTATTTATCATTAACAACAAATTGAAAACCTATGGAGGGAATATTGCTATAGAAGCTTTTGCTCTTGCCAATACATTGATAATGATTATTATTATGATAATGATAGGTCTGACCCAAGGTATGCAACCTATTGTTGGATATAACTATGGAGCTAAACGAGTGAATAGAGTGAAAGAGACACTCAATTATACGATAAAAGTGGGTGTTGTAATAGGTTTTATTGGTATGTTGATAGGGGTATTGCTGCCTGGAATAATAGTGATGCCATTCAACCCTTCCCCTCCTTTGGCTGTTGAGTCCGCTAAAGCGTTACGTATAGTGACTATTATGCTGCCGCTCGTTGGATTTCAGATAGTTGTTACCAACTTTTTCCAATGCATCGGGATGGCTGCGAAATCTATATTTTTGAGCCTTACCCGTCAGTTTCTTTTACTGATACCGGCTTTACTTATTCTTCCGGAATTTTTTGGGTTGGATGGAGTCTGGTATTCTCTGCCTGTCGCCGATTTTGTGGCTACAATGCTGACCACTTTACTGTTCATTTGGCAAATAAAAGCTTTTAAGAAGATGGAAATTGCCGAAGGTTTGCGAGGAAATTAAAAATTGAGATTTTCGCGCAAGATTATCTATATATAGTAGATATTGGAATATAGACAGGAAAGAAAGTAACCGATAGAAGATACTCAAAAACTGTAACTTTTGTTACTTTTCCATATAATAGGAAATTAGAGGTGTTTTTTAGAATAAAAGTTTGCTAACTGTAGACCGTTAACTATTAATTGAAATCGTTACTTTTGTTACCTTTTAGCTAAAATGAATTTCTAATGATAGACAGACAATTTATATTGCAGTATTTCTCTATAACAGAAGCTGATTTACTCAAGGTGATAAGTGAAGCTTTGAGTAAGGGTGGAGATTATGCTGATATATTTTTCGAACATACATTTAGTAACAATATCTCTTTACGTGATGGAGAGGTAAATAGAGCCTCTTCGAATATAGATTTCGGAGCCGGTATCCGGGTTGTAGCAGGTGATCAGACCGGATATGCTTATGTCGAGAATACAGAAGTAAAAGATTTGATTAAAGCTGCTCAAACTGCTGCGAGTATAGCTTCTTCTCCATCTAAGCTGGTAAAGCCCATTGAGATTAAAGATAGTTATTTTAAAGACTACTATCAGGTGCAAAAATCGTGGCTTGATATATCGGTTGCTGATAAAAAAGATTATGTTCAAAAACTAAATGACCGCATCTTTGAACTCGATCCGAGGGTTGTTAAAGCAACTGTAAGCTTGAATGATTCTACTTCATATATCCTGTTCTTTAATTCGGAAGGTACTTTGGCATGGGATTATCGCCCTATGTGTATTATGGCCGGATTTTGCACTATGGAACAGAATGGTAAATTGGAGAATGGCTCTGCGTCACGTGCTAACAGAAAAGGATTTGAGTTTTTAGGAGAAGAACTTATCGAAACTATTGCACAAGAAGCTGTGAAGCAGACTTCGCTGATGTTCGAAGCCATTAAACCGAAAGGTGGTGAAATGCCTGTTGTTATGGGAGCTGGTAGTTCGGGTATTTTATTGCATGAGGCTATAGGACATACATTCGAAGCAGATTTCAACAGAAAAGGTACATCCCTTTTCTCAGAGCAGCTAGGTAAGAAAATATGTTCGCCTAATATTAATGTAGTTGATGATGGTACTCTTGAGTATTCAAGAGGAGCTATCAATTTTGATGATGAAGGTATTGAAAGCCAGAAAACATATATCGTGAAAGATGGTGTTCTGGAAAGTTATCTGCACGACCGAATCAGTGCCAAGCACTATGGAGTTGCACCAACAGGAAATGGGCGCCGTCAATCTTTCAGGCACACACCATTGCCTCGTATGCGAGTGACGTATATGGAAGAAGGAAACACACCCGAAGAAGATATCATTGCTTCTGTAAAGCAAGGTGTTTATGTAGATCACTTTACTAATGGTCAGGTGCAAATAGGAGCAGGGGACTTTACGTTTTTTGTAAAGACGGGTTATCTGATCGAAAATGGCAAACTCACCCGTCCTATAAAAGATATAAATATCATTGGCAATGGAGCTAAAGCTCTTTCAGATATCACAATGGTGGGCAATAATCTGAAAATAGATGAAGGTGCCTGGACTTGTGGTAAAGATGGTCAGGGCGTTCCTGTAGGTCAGGGCTTACCATCGGTATTAGTCAAAAAACTGACAGTAGGAGGAGAATAAATGATAACAAAACAACATAAGGATATAGCACAATGGGCAATGGATTTTGCCCTGAAAAACGCTTGTCAGTCGGCACGTGTATCAGTTATCACAGCAAATAACAATTCATTTGAATATCGAGATAAACAGCTGGATAAGCTGCAACAAAATTCTGAAAATAAGCTTTACGTAGAAGTATTTACAAATGGACGCTATGGCTCTTTTTCGACTAATCGCATTGAGAAGAAAGAATTAGAAACTTTCATAAAAGAAGGTATTGTATCTACACAATATCTTGCTGCTGATACTTGTCGCCGATTGCCTGATGCTGAGAGGTATTTTAAACCCAATGATAAGGATTTGGATTTGTTCGATAACTCGTTTGATGGTATAAAAACTGAGGATAAACTTGAAATTGCTAAACGGTCGATAGAAGAGATATATCAATCAAATGAGCGTATCGTCTCCATCTCTTCATCTTATGATGATGGGGTAGGAGCTGAATATATGATAGCTAGCAACGGATTTGAAGACGAGAGTTACGACTCTGCATTTAATCTGGTGACATCTGTTTCTTTGAAAACCGATGGGGATGCCCGTGCCGAGTCTTATTGGTATGATAGTGCCATCTTTTGGGACGATTTGAAAAAATCCGGTATTGGTAAGAAGGCATTGGAGCGCGCTTTGCGAAAGATAGGACAGAGAAAGATACAATCTGGTAAATATCAGATGCTGCTTGATAATACCACTTCTTCCAGATTATTCTCCCCTTTGATTGGGGCTATGTATGGAGCAGCCTTGCAACAAAAAAACTCTTTCTTGTTAGATAAGCTTGGACAACAAATTACGTCAAATAAACTGACTATATTTGATACACCACACCTTCCGCGTACTTTTGGCGCCAGATGGTTCGATGGCGAAGGGGTAGCTACGACAGATCGTACCATTATAGATAAAGGTGTTTTGCAGACATATTTTATAGATACATACAATTCATTAAAAATGAATATGCCTGCAACTATAGCCTCCCCTTCAATTATCAATACTGATTTGGGAGCTAAAGATTTTGATGAAATACTAAGAACCGTACATCGAGGAGTTTGGGTTACAGGTTTTAACGGTGGAAACAGTAATGCAACTACCGGCGATTTCTCTTTCGGTATAGAGGGCTTTCTTATCGAAAACGGTATAGCCACAACCCCTATTAGTGAAATGAACATTACAGGTAATTTACTTGTTTTATGGTCAAATCTGGAAGAGGTGGGTAATGACCCTCGCATGAATTCTCCATGGAGAATTCCATCATTGTTATTCAATGACGTTAATCTCAGTGGTTTGTAAATTTTTCAATAGTTACTTCTTGAAGGCATTAATTATATATTTCTCTCAAATATGAGGCTTCTCTTATTATCGATTATACTATTTTTTTCTTTTCAGTATTCTTATTCTCAGGCTCCGGCTGTTGAGGTCAGGGCTGCGTGGCTTACTACAAATTGGGGGCTAGATTGGCCTACGAAAGGAACGAGTGTGGAAAGCCAAAAGGCAGAGTTATGTAAGATATTGGATGAACTGCAAGACCAGAATTTCAATACTATACTCTTTCAGGCAAGGGCACAAGGACGAGTGTTTTATAAATCTGATATAGAACCGCTTAGTTCTTACTTCAACCATTCCGATAATTTTGACCCTCTAGCTTTCGCTATCGAAGAATGTCATAAGAGAGGAATGGAATGCCATGCATGGATAATCACTTATCCGATGGAAAGAGCGAAGGTAAAATATACCGGTAGAGGTAAAAAAAGAAAAGCTGTACCTGCAGAGAGTAAACCCGATTATTACAAGTTAGTGGGTAGTATGTGGTATCTCGACCCGGGAATGCCGGAGACGAGAAACCTTATCTTGTCCATTGTAAAGGAAATTGTTTCTAACTATGATGTGGACGGGGTTCATTTCGACTATATCCGTTATCCAAGTAATACAGGGAAGTTTCCTGATGCAGATACATATAAAAAGTACGGAAATGGACAAAGTCTTCAAGACTGGCGGAGAGGTAATATAAATAAGCTGGTTGCAGATGTTTATGATGAGGTGAAGTCTATGAAGAAATGGGTTCAGGTAAGCAGTTCGCCATTGGGGCGTTATAAGGTATTGCCTGAAATTGCGCCAAATGACGGATGGACAGCTTATGAGACTGTTTTTCAAGATGCAGGATATTGGATGAAAAGTGGGAAGCACGATCTTGTATTTCCAATGATGTATTATAAAGAACGGTATTTTTATCCGTTTTTGGATGATTGGATGAAGAATAGCAATGGAAGGATTGTTGTGCCCGGACTTGGTGTTTATCAGATGGATGAACAGAATTGGGATTTACAGGACGTCCTGAACCAAATGAAATATACCCGAGATAAGAAGGTTCCCGGACAAGCCTATTTTCGTGTGGGCAATGTTTTGAAAAATCTGAAAGGTATTAAAGACTCTATTTATTCTTATTATCCTAATCCTTCCAAGTTACCACCTTTAACGTGGTTAAGCGATGAGGTACCAGCCCCGCCGAAAAATGTCCTTATATACAAAAGTGAAGGAGATACCCTAAATATTGTGTGGGATGCTCCTAATGACTCTAAAGAATTGACTTATACGATATATGCTAGTTTTACGGAAGATATAGACACCAATAATGGAGCACATATATTGGCAACCGGAGTGCGTGGTACTAGTTATTCTTTCCCTATGGCTGTTGGCGACTATGGTGTATATTATACTGTAACGGCATCAAACAGATACCATAATGAGGGAAAAACATCATTTACAGAATTCTTCGTTCATACCAAGGAGGATCATTAAAGAAGAGGCTGTAGAGCTATTCCAGCTCTTCCTTCAGCTGATTTACAGACTTATGTAAAACAGGATGCACGTATTCTCCGGCAATCTCTGCTAAAGGAAGTAGTACGAAAGGGCGTTCGTGCATATGTGGATGTGGTAGGGTTAATTGTGGATGCTTCACAATCTTGTCATCGAAAAGGAGTAAATCAATGTCGATTATTCGATCCGTATAAACCTTATTACGAGACTTCGTAATGCGTCCCATTTCTTTCTCTATAGCTTGTGTAGTTTCAAGTATAGCGAGAGGTTCTAGATTGGTCTTTACTTCGCAAACCGCATTGAGAAATTGATTGTCCGACTCAAAACCAACCGGATTGGTTACGTAAAAAGCGGAGGTGGCGATAATTTCGCCAATCCGCTCTTCTATATTGTTTATTGCATGATCTAAGTTTTCGCCTCTGTCTCCGAGATTTGAGCCTAAGCTCAGAAATACAATATGTTGTTTCTCCCTTTCTAACATCAGATTATCAACATCGCATCTCCGTAAGTACCAAATTTATACTTCTCCTTCACAGCAAGGTCATATATGTCCATGATGCGGTCGTATCCACCAAAAGCAGCAGTCATCATCAATAGGGTTGACTGTGGCAAATGAAAGTTAGTAACCATAGAGTCTGCCACTCCGAAATCATATGGAGGGAAGATGAATTTATTTGTCCAACCTTCGTTTGTCTTTAAATGGCCATCAGTACTGACTATGGTTTCAATTGCCCTCATAACGGATGTGCCTACAGCGCAGATGCGATTTCCTGCATCTTTGGCCTTATTTACTATTTCGGTAGCTTCCTGTGCAATCAACAATTGCTCAGAATCCATTTTGTGCTTCGTTAGATCTTCTACGTCAATGTCGCGATAATTGCCTAGTCCCGAATGTAATGTGATGTAAGCAAAATCTACTCCTTTTATTTCCAGACGTTTTAGCAGCTCTCTACTGAAGTGTAGTCCAGCAGCAGGAGCGACAACCGCACCTTCATTCTTGGCAAAGATGGTTTGGTAACGATCTTTGTCTTCTGTTTCCTCACCTCTGTTAAGATATTTCGGTATCGGAGTTTCTCCTAAAGCGTATAAAGCTTTTCTGAATTCTTCTGATGGGCCATCGTATAAGAAGCGGAGAGTACGTCCACGTGATGTGGTATTGTCTATCACTTCGGCTACCATAGAGTCATCATCGCCAAAATACAATTTGTTTCCGATGCGTATTTTACGTGCAGGGTCAACCAAAACATCCCAAAGATGGAATTCTTCGTTGAGCTCGCGAAGTAAAAACACTTCTATCGTTGCTCCTGTCTTTTCTTTATTTCCATACAGGCGTGCAGGGAAAACCTTGGTGTCGTTAAAGACAAATACATCCTTATCATTAAAGTAGGTAATGATATCCTTAAAAACCTTATGTTCAATTTCTCCGGTCTTACGATTAACAACCAATAAACGGGATTCGTCCCTGTTTTTGGCCGGATGAGAAGCTATCAACCCCTCCGGAAGATCAAATTTGAATTGAGAAAGTTTCATATTATATATAAATTTATGATTATTCTTTTATTTGTTAAGCCTCATAGTATTATAGCATCAACGAACTCTTCTATTTGTTCGCCATTAATACATTGATCGAGAGTGACTTCTCCGATACGTGTCCGTTCTAGCGCTGTCAGATGTCCTCCTGAATTTAATGCTAAACCGATGTCACGAGCCAATGCTCTTATATAAGTACCTTTACTACACATAACCCTTATCTTTATTATAGGTAGTGAGTAATCCAATAATTCTATTTCATCTATAACCAAAAGCTTTGGTTTCAGTTCGATTTCCTGTCCTTCTCTGGCAAACTCGTAAGCTCTTTTTCCATCCACTTTGCAGGCAGAGTATGCCGGTGGTACTTGCTCAATCGCTCCAATGAATTTGTCGAGAATCTCTTTTACTAACCCTTCAGTTATGTGCTCGGTGGGATATGAACCATCCACCTCTGTCTCTAAGTCGAATGAAGGGGTGGTTTCCCCTAGTTTTATAGTCGCAATATATTCTTTTGTTTGGTACTGGAAAGATTCTATCAGCTTTGTTTTCTTCCCTGTACAAACTATCATTACCCCCGTAGCAAGAGGGTCAAGTGTGCCAGCATGACCAACTTTCAATTTATTAACGCCTAACTTGCGACAAAGTTTATTACGTAGTTTACGCACGAGGGTAAACGATGTCCAATTAAGGGGTTTATTTATGTATAAGACCTCTCCGGAAATAAAATCCATTATATAATCGTTAATTCATGTCCTGTTAATAAAAGAATTAACAGAATTCCACCTAAAATAATACGATACCAACCGAATAATTTGAATCCATATTTTGTAACAAACTCTATAAAGAACTTGATAGCCAACAGTGCAACAATAAAAGCGACAATATTGCCGATAATAAGTACACCGATATTATCTTTCAATAACTCTAGTCCGGTATCTGATGTGAATAATTTAAAAACCTTGTAACCTGTTGCTGCTGCCATTGTAGGCACGGCAAGAAAAAATGAAAACTCAGCGGCATTCTTACGACTTAATCCTCTGGTCATCCCTCCGACAATCGTAATCATGGAACGAGATACGCCCGGTATCATAGCTATACATTGAAAGAACCCGATGATGAAAGCATTTTTATATGTAATTTCTTGTTCTCCTTTTTCCGGATTGTTGAACAGCCTATCGACAAATAGCATCAGAATACCTCCTATGACAAGCATTACGGCGACAACTGTAACGCTCTCGAGAAGTTCATCTATTTTATCGCTGAAAATAAGACCGAGAACGGCAGCGGGAATAAATCCAGCTAAAAGTTTCCAGTAGAACTCGAATTTATAGAAAATGGTATAGAAAATATTGCTTTTTGCAGATTCCGGTATGTTTCTGTTTAAACGAAAAAAGCGATTCCAATATAATACAATCACTGATAATATAGCACCAAATTGAATGATGATGGTAAATGCTTTGACAAACTCATTGCTCTCTATGCCTAAAAGGCTTTGTGCAATGATCATATGTCCGGTTGATGAAACGGGTAAGAACTCTGTGAGTCCTTCTACTATAGCGATAATAATCGCCTCGATAATACTCATTATAGGTTATGTTGTTCTGTGATTAAGTCGTGTTATTTAGCTTCTTCCGATACTTCTTTTTTGCGAGGATATAAAATACCTACTATCATCAGTAAGAATCCAGCAAAACAAATCATAGGAGCAACGACAATTCGTCTTGTACTGAAAATGTCAGGTTCAAAACCGCTCTCAACACTCGATGAAGGTCCTGTCATAAGTATAAAACCGAAAACTATCAAAAGAACCGATATTGCACAGATGATATAATTCATCTTGTTAAATGCAAAGTTTTTTTTATCCATATTTTTTAAACGTGATAAAGTTTATTTGTTGTCATCCTTAAGTATCTGTTTGTAGCGGATATTGTTGCTAAAACAGTTATTAAAATTCCGAAGATTAGAACCAGACCATATACTATAAGCAGCTCATACATTTTTACGATGGATATCAATTCGGGATATTCATTCGTGAAATAATAGATAACTCCGGTTATAGCAACGTTGGCTATGATAGCAGCTAATATTCCGGACAAAACGGAACTGGCAATAAATGGTTTCCTGATAAAGCTATTGGTAGCTCCTACAAGGCGCATCGTATTAATAAGGAAACGTTTCGAGTATATATTTAGCTGTATCGTATTACGTATTAATGTAAATGAAATGACAATAAGTATGACCGCCAATATAAGAAGGATAGAGCTGATTTTCGAAATTGTAGCGTTGGCTTCTGCTATATCTTTTTCATTGAATGCAATGCCTTTTGTTAGTTTGAAATCTTTAAAGCTAGCCTCTACCTTTTTTAAGCTGTCGCTGTTTACATACTCCGATTTTAGAAAAACATCGAAGTAACTCCGCGATGGGTCGTATCCCAGCACTTCGGTAGGATCACCTCCTAAATCTTTTAACAATTGCTCTTTTACTTCTTCTTTGCTTATATATTTTGTGGCCTTTACATATGGAATAGCCTCAATCTTTTCTTTTGTCCTCTTTATGGTGGCGTCATCCATAAGTCCGGTCAGCTCTATGGATATACCCATGTTTTCTTTAAAATATGTGGCTAACCCCTTGCCTGTAAAACCTAACAAGATGGTTAGTCCTAATAGAAAAAGAACAAGAGTGATACTAATAGTAGTAATTACTCCTGCTGTAAACAAGGATATTGTTTTTAATTGACGTTTATCAGACATTCTTTACTATGACAAGCAACTTGTTTTCGCGTGGGTACAAAACACCCAAATTCGCTGCAAAGAAACAAAATAAATATATCTTAGCATAAGATTTTTGTTTTTTTTAATGAAAATGTATTCCTTTCGAAATCTTTTACTCTCTTCTTGTTTTTTTCTGTCAAACATATAGATAAATATATAGAATAAAATGACTGAAATTTTCCAGAATTATCTAAAAGCTCTAACTTTACACTTTCATTAAATAAATGATAGATGGAAAGTCTTCCCGTTAGCCCTTATATGCAATTTACTCGTGAACAGTGGGCGTCGCTTCGCGATTCGGAGCCAATGACGCTTACGTATGATGAATTGCTAGAATTACAGGGTATAGACGATCAGTTGTCAATAGATGAAGTAGAGGAAATCTACTTACCTCTTTCGCGTCTCTTAAGCTATTATGTCAGCGCCCGAGTTAGCCGCCAGACAGTCTTAATGAAATTCTTGAAACAGAAAGCTCAGAAGATCCCGTTTATTATAGGTATAGCAGGTAGTGTGTCTGTTGGTAAAAGTACTACAGCACGTGTCTTACAGGCTTTGTTAAGTCGGTGGAAGGAAAATACACGTGTAGCTTTGGTCACAACCGATGGATTTCTATACCCTAATGCTGTTTTGGAAGAAAAGGGTATTATGTTGAAAAAGGGATTCCCTCAATCTTATGATATAAAGAAGCTACTGAAGTTTGTAACCGATATCAAGTCGGGGAAGAGAAATCTAAAAGTTCCGAAATATTCACACTTAATATATGACGTCATCCCGAACGAATATGGAATTATCGACCAACCCGATATTCTGATTTTGGAAGGGTTGAATGTGCTGCAGAGCGGTATGGACTATCCTGACGAAAAGCCACGTATATTTGTGTCTGATTATGTCGACTTTTCTATATATGTGGATGCTGATGAACAAAAGCTGGAAGAATGGTACATATCCCGTTTTATGAAACTGAGGAAAGGAGCCTTCACTGATCCGAAGTCATATTTCCGGAACTTTGCGCAACTCACCGAAGCCGAAGCTAAAAAAACTTCGAGAACAATCTGGCGTGAGATTAACCGTAAAAACCTTCGTAAGAATATATTACCTACTCGAGAACGCGCAAGTCTAATTCTCCACAAAAGCGAGAATCATGCGATCGACTATGTTCGATTGAGGAAATAAGGCTATTCGAATTTCAGGAACATTTTATTGTAATTGATAGTAGTCTTATTGAATAATTGAACGAAGTCGAATCCTATTGCACCGTCGCCAACCCGATGAGAAAAATCTATATCAGCTAGGACAACCATATCCTTTATTTCTCTCTTTTCTGAGCCTACCTGTAATGAGAATGAGGGAAGAATATATTTGTTCATTCTCTTCATTGCGCCAAATCCGCCTACACCACCTGTTGAGTCAAGTTTGCCTATGGCCTCGATTTGATCTTTATGTTTCATATAATACTTACTAGATAATCCAATTCCTCCTCCCGTATCGAAGTGAAGCAATAGCCGTTCTCCACTCGAGAAAGCTTCGACATAAGGTTGACCTCCTATAAGAGTCATGTTTGCACCTCCTGATGGCAGTTCACTCTCTTCATAAGGGAAGACGACCTTTTTCTCATTCGGAAATATTTGTATTTCCTTCATTGCTTTCAGGAAAACTGAACCAAGTATAGCATCCAGAAAAATACTATCGACCGGAAGTAAATTGTCTCCGGGAGTAACGGTGAAACTAACATTCTTATAAACGATATCTCCTATTTTCATGCTGTCGGCAAAACCCAGTTTTGCATAACCTTCAGCTGTTCCATTTATTACGACCGAATCTTTCATGATTCGAATGCCATTTTTGCGTGCAAAACCTTCAGTGACGGTATTGGTGTCATAGGCATCTGCTCCTGTGTCAAGAATAAAACTGACAGTCTTCCCATTTAACTCTGCATTTATGTATGCATGGTTCCGGAATTTATCTTTTCCATAAAAAAATGATATTTCGCAGTCTCTTTTCGGGCGGATGATTTCAGGGATTACGCCATTTCCTAAAGCACCCCAGTATGTTAGTTTTTCCAGGCCTTTCCTTGTAAGGCTATCCAAACCATTGAAACTTGCTGTCTGATCGAGGAATGATTGTAAAACGTCGGCTGATTCTTTATAATTTCCTAGCCGTTTCATATTGTCTGTCATTAATACAATTAATGCTGTAATGCCATTCAGTCCTAATTCTTCTTGATGGCTATTTAATAATATCCCTACAGCTTCATTTGATTCATTTGATTTGTTTAATGCCGCTTTAGTAAAAGCTTCAGTCATTAATTTTGTTACTTCAGATTGAAGACTGTCTTTACCTGTTTCGTATCGTCGGCTAAGAGTTAAATAGTCTTGAGCATTGATTAATTCAATATATTGGTTGTCTGTGTTTTGTGCTGAGGTAAGTTGACAGGCGATCAGCATCAAAAATAATAGGATCGTATAGTTGGCTTTCATCGGTATGTGGTATGGTTATAGTAAGATAAAAGTAGTAAGGGTAAAGTCCCTTACTACTCAATCAAGCTTATGTATATTTATTTCTTTACAGAGAATTCATGTACAGTCTTACTCTTGAATACTTCTCCCGGTCTGAGTACTACAGACGGATATTCCGGTTTGTTGATACTGTCAGGAAAATGTTGTGTTTCGAAACAAACGGCAGCGCGCGCAGGATAACGATGTCCATGCTTCCCTTCGAAATTTCCCGACATCCAGTTGCCTGTGTAAATTTGTACACCTGGTTCCGAAGTTGATATATTCATTACGATACCAGTCTTAGGAGAATAGCATTCAACGGCTAAAGCACATTCTCCGTCTTTTTTGTCAAGAACAAAAGTATGGTCATATCCTTTGCCAAAGTGCAGTTGTTCGAAATCATCTTCGATGCGTTCACCAATGGCATGTGGAGTCGTAAAGTCAAATGGTGTTTCTTTTACTGTTTCCGGTTTACCGTATGGTATAGCTACATCATCCGTTGGTAGATAGTTAGAGGCATGCATAACCAGCATATGGTCGTTAACACTAGGGTCACCTTCTCCCGATAAGTTGAAGTAAGAGTGATTTGTAAGGTTAAGTATAGTCGCCTTATCCGTAGTGGCTTCATAATCTATCTCGAAAGCATTGTTATCTGTTAGCTTATAAATCATTTTTACACTCAAGTTTCCGGGATAGCCTTCTTCTCCGTCTTTTGATATGTATGTCAGCTCCAATATCTGATTATCTATTAGCTTAGCATCCCATACTACCGCATTAAATCCTTTCAATCCTCCATGTAGATTGTTTGGTCCGTTGTTGATTGGTAGCTGGTAAGTCACGCCATCTAATGTGAATTTCCCTTTTGCAATGCGATTGCCTGTACGTCCGCATACAGCACCGAAGTATGGTTCTTCCGAGTTGAGGTATTCAGCCAAGTTGTTATGTCCTAATACTACATCTATTAATTTTCCATCCTTATCGGGTACAGATAACGATACTATTTTAGCTCCGTAATTTATAACTGTAGCTTCCGCTCCTTTAGCATTTGTGAGTACGTACATTTCTACGTTTTTGCCATCTACTGTTCCTGCGAAGTTCGCCGGAGTTAATCCTGATTTTGTCTGCATGATATTATATCTGGTTGTTAATTAGTTTTTCGGATTATAATAGGGTTAAATTTGCTAAACACAAATATACGATAATAATCGAAAGTTATCGGCTGTGAGGTTCCGGTTGTATAATGGCGTTTTATTAAAAAATCAAAAATAGATACTATGAACATCAATCGAATAAAACAATTCTAAATCTATCTTATAAAAAGGAAAAAGAGCAAACAAAAGGATCTTCTATCTGTTCTATGGGTGATGTATAATATTTATATATGCATAATTAATGGTAAGAATGTAATATCTTTGTAAACACTAATGAGCTAATGACCATTAATCAATAGCTTATTGGTAAAATAAGAACTTAACAGTTGATAGCTTTAGTGTTTGTCAACTAAATTAAAAAATTCATGCAAGAAACTCAAGATAAAATTTTAGAAGACGTTACCTCCGGTGAATATAAATACGGATTTGTGACGGACATTGAGACAGAGGTTATACCTGTGGGGTTGAATGAAGATGTGGTTCGTTTGATTTCTGCAAAGAAGAATGAGCCTGAATGGTTGTTGGAGTTCCGATTGAAAGCATATCGTCACTGGTTGACGATGCAGGCTCCTGAATGGGCGCATCTGGAAATTCCTGAAATAGACTATCAGAGCATCAGTTACTATGCTGCTCCTAAAAAGAAAGATGGGCCTAAAAGCCTTGATGAAGTTGATCCCGAGCTGCTGAAAACATTCGATAAGCTTGGTGTTCCACTCCATGAGCGTGAGATATTGGCTGGTGTACAGAATATGGCTGTAGATGCTGTTGTGGATAGCGTCTCTGTGAAAACGACATTTAAAGAAGTATTGGCTGAGAAAGGAATTATATTCAGCTCGTTTAGTGAGGCGGTACAAGAACATCCCGAATTGGTGAGAAAATATCTGGGCTCGGTTGTTCCTTATCGTGATAATTTCTTTGCGACGCTTAACTCTGCTGTATTTAGTGACGGTTCGTTCGTTTATATTCCTAAAGGCGTACGTTGTCCTATGGAATTGTCAACATATTTCCGTATCAATGCGGCTAATACAGGACAGTTTGAACGGACGTTAATTGTTGCTGACGATGACTCATATGTAAGCTATTTGGAAGGATGTACAGCCCCGATGCGAGATGAGAATCAATTGCATGCCGCTATTGTAGAGATCATCGCCTTAGACCATGCAGAAGTGAAATATTCTACGGTACAAAATTGGTATCCAGGTGATAAAGAAGGCAAAGGTGGTATCTATAACTTTGTTACAAAACGAGGTGTTTGCAAGGGACGCGGCTCTAAAATTTCATGGACTCAGGTTGAAACAGGTTCGGCTGTTACATGGAAATATCCTTCTTGTATTCTTGCCGGAGATGATTCGATTGGTGAATTTTATTCCGTAGCGGTAACTAACAATTACCAGCAAGCTGACACAGGAACAAAAATGATTCATATAGGGAAGAATACTCGCAGCCGTATTGTGTCTAAAGGTATATCTGCAGGATTCAGTCAGAATTCATACAGGGGATTGGTGAAAGTTTCGCCAAAGGCAGAAGGTGCACGCAATCACTCTCAGTGCGATAGTTTATTGCTAGGAGATAAATGTGGCGCGCATACGTTCCCGTATTCTGATATTGCGAATCCATCAGCTATTATTGAACATGAAGCCACTACATCTAAGATAAGTGAAGATCAGATTCTTTACTGCAACCAACGTGGTATCGGCACAGAGGAAGCTGTCGGTTTGATAGTGAACGGTTATGCAAAAGAAGTAATGCAAAACCTGCCGATGGAGTTTGCCGTAGAAGCTCAAAAGTTATTACAGATTAGTCTGGAGGGTAGTGTGGGATAATTATTCGAATCTTTATATAACAAAAAAGACGACCATTGAGTCGTCTTTTTTGTTATGGTTAGTTGGGATATCTTATTTAATCCATCTTTTTCCGAACTTATCCCAGTCAAAGTCAATCGGGTTTGGATATTTTGTATTTAGTTTATCCTCTATGTCAAGTAATATGTCTTCTATCTTTTTCCCATATATTTTTTGGAAGTTATCCATGCCACTTTGCCATAATTCTTTTATTTTGTTCATACCATAGTTCTCTATCAGGTATTGTACAATATATGCTGATTGATTATAACGAATTTTGATATCTTTCATGTCAGGTTTCTCCGTATATAAATTTCTATGAAAGTTTTCAGCTAGAGAATCCATACTGACAAGCATTTTATTCTGTAGGAATGCTGCATATTTTTCTTCAAAAGAATATCCGTCACATTCAGTTTCGGGATCAGCATAAGTAGCTAAGCCTTCGCTGAGCCATGCTAGTGAAATATCAGTTTTCTTTGTGTTCCATTTACATAGAGTAACCAAATGCATTAGTTCATGTTTAATTGGGCAATCTTCATTGTAAATACAGAAAACCATATTTGTTCCTGCAAAATCAGCTGTAAAAACAGTCCCGCTTGCACGGATATTTGCAAGCTTATACATTTCATCCCTGTCGCGAACGAATATGATATAAGCCGAATCGGAAAGCTCCGATTCATTAATCATCTTGAGATTGTCTTTTATATTCTGCTTACATTTTTTTATCATTGCATTCCTGTCATCTATACTGATATCAGAGTTGAAAAAATATGTAATATTTCCAACCTGTCTGAATAGTTTATCTTCCATTGTTGGTAGCTGAGCCTTTTCCCAATCATCATTATTTGAATTGGAACAACAATAGATGGTAAGGATAAGTATTATGGAAATAGGAATATCCCTCATGTTTTACTGGGCTTTCGTTTCTTTCTCTTCCTGAATCGTCTTCACGATATCTTCTCCTATTCCTATACGATATCCTTGAGAGGAGTATAATATGCCTCCATTAGTTGATAGATAAATGATAAGCGGAAAGTTATTCGAAAAATTAATCTGTAATGCACCTGCAACTGTATTTAGGAGTTTGCGATTCTCATCTGTCATCCATACTGTTTGTTTGGGCAGCCCTTTGAATGCTGATGCATCGAAAGCCTTGCTTACCTTATCATCGGGAACCGCAAACAAAATACCACCGCTCCATTCTTCAATAAACTGTTGTACCGACGGTAGGTCTTGCAATATATGTTTAGTCGGTTCTTTGTCGGGGTCGGCAAAACAAATAACCAAACCTTGCTTATTTGTAAGTTCTTTTATAGACTTTTTACTACCATCGTTTAAGTTTACTACTGTATTCGGGTCAACAATTCCCTGCACTTGTAATCCTTTGCTGATTTTAGGTAACTTTATTTCTAAAGACCTTGATTCTTTCTCTTTTATTTCGAAATATCGTGTGTCTACGGTTACTGAACCATCATTTGCTCTGCTGCCAACCATCAGGCGGTAATAGCCTGCATCTACCAAAACCGGGGCAGGTAGTTTACTTACTTCATTTCCGTAAGATAATGTTATAAAGTTGCCATTATCGAAACGGGCAACTGTAAAGTGCGAGTAATATCCAGGTGTTACAAGATTATCTTTAGCGTTCGTAAACGTAATCATAGCCTTCGGTTTTTCTTCTGCCTGCTTGTCAAAAAATACATCTGTCCACAAATTATCTTCTGCCCTCAGGTATTGCGGACGATTGGTTGCAGGGTCTATACGAGATAGGATGTCCATCGAACGACATAATGCAACGAAGAATATATCTCTCGAATGGCTGTCGGCGACTTTCAGTTCATAAACACCTTGTGGAGAAATTGGACATTTGAAGTAATTCTGTTCGTCATCTATTTTAATGTTATCTCGCACATAGTTTATTACATTTTGTATGTCGCTTCTTGATTGATTCACAAAATCTTCTGTCAATTCTTTTTTAGCAAAACTTCGCCATGGGCGTATCAACTCTAAAGCGATGCGTGGAGATAAAACGTATTTTGCATATCTCGCATGATGCTCACTTATTGGATTCAAAGATACACCATCTCCCTGTATGAGATGATCTAAAAGATATTCGGTAGGAGTGTCTCTTAAGTCTTTGTCTTTAAGTGATTCTAGAAAAGAGTATAGATAGCCATTGCCTTTTTTTGCTTCCATAAATGCTTGTATCTCTTTCCAGTTGCCTTGAGCTTTCGAAAGATAATTCCATGTTTTATCAGGATCGAGATTGCTGTCTGTCGCAAATTTTCGTGCATCAGCCTCTTTGATGAAAGTACTCATGTAAGCATTACGAATCGAATCTTCATGAGCCAATCGTTTTGCATTTTCGGTTATCTTTTCGACAGGAAGTTCTTTTACAGATTGCTCAGAAGGTACGCCCATTACTATTTGTTCGTCAAATTCAGTCTTCTTACCCTCCTTTAATATGATAGTCAATTCACCGTTTTCGGGAGTCGATTTTATGTAACCATATTTATTGTCCTTATTTGCCCATATAAAGACATCACCCATACCTGTAAGTATAGATGTCGTACCTTCGGTATTTGTCTTTGCTGATGCAATAGGGTAAAATTCCGCATAATTATATACATTGAATTTGACGGAAGCACCTTCGATAGGTTTATTTTCTTCGTCAACTATCGTTACTTTTACATTTCTGGTTTCTGTATAATTTGCTAGTAGATTAATTATGGAATATAAATCTGTCTGGACATTCTTTTCTTCAGGTCCGTTATATAAGCCAAACACATTTGTATGTACCATCATAGCGCGCTTAACAGGGGCTGAAAACCAAGCTACGTCTAATTCTGCATCCGGTTCGCACGCGCCGATATAATGCCATTTGCCATCTACCCATACTTCTACCCACGCATGGTTGTCGTCGGTATGCACCCAACGCGGTGTATAACATTGTCGGGCAGGGATACCTACTGAACGTAGAGCAGCGGTAGTGAAAGTAGATTCTTCTCCACACCGTCCCCACGATGTTTTTGCAAGCGCTAAAGGTGATGATGTGCGTCCGTCTGTTCCACGATATGTAACTTTTTCGTGACACCAATGGTTCACTTCGAGTACAGCTTGCTCCATAGTTAAGCCTTTTACGCGGTCTTTTAACTCATCGAAGAATACTTGTCGGGCAGTATCGAGATTTTCATTATTGACACGATATACTAGAACAAAATGACGGAATATATCTTCAGGTATTTTCTTCCCCCAATCGAAACAATCTCTGGCTCTGAAGGCAGCATCTACTTGTCCGAGGAAGAAATCGCCATCATAATCAGCTAAATCTGATAATGGCATATATGCATAGAGAAACTCCAGAGCTTCTTTTTGTTCTATACTCAAAGACGGATTTTCGAGTACAGAAAATAATTGGAGATTCCTTCCTGATGCGAGTTCTTTTCTTTTCAAGAATTGTTGATGAACTTCGTTTCTGTATTTCTCATCATTGAGGAAATGCTTTTCAGCAGGATTACATCCAATAAAGAGAAACAGTGTCATAAGAGATATGACGAAATAAGTATGTACATGCTTCATATTGCACAGATTTAATATAATGTAACGATGGGATGCAAGTTACAAGTTTTATCTGTAATTATTTTAGCAATCGGTAAGAAATTTGAATTAATCCCAGTTAGGATCGTAGCTCGAAGAACGTCCCCGTTGTTCGTATTTCAGGTCTTGCAATAACGAAGAACTTGCACGCAGTGAGACATAATAAGATTTGTAAGGGCCGATAGGATTGAAACTTGCAGATATTGACCAACAGTGTAGATCACGGGTCAAATTGCAGCTCATATAAGATATTTTCTTCGCATCGAAATCGTAACTGGCATTGAAGTTGAAGTTCCAATTACGGGTAGGCTGGATGCTTCCGTTAAACCCGAAGGTTTTCGTGAGGCGACCTCTATATTCGACATAACCATTTTCCTTTTCTATAGGGGACTTACCAGTATCCCAGCTATAATTCATAGAGAATTGTAGTCCGAGATTCCACTTTATTTCATTCTTTACATATCCGTCCTCGTCGTATTCCTTGTCATCAGTTTTTCCTCCTAGCAGGCTTCCTCCTTTTTCTGTGTCATTTGCAGTGTCACCTGAAGGTGTTTCTCCGGTAGGAGTATCTCCCTGTTGTGCAGTATCTTTACTGTCATCTTTTCCAAACCATTTTTTAAAGGTATCTTGATTGATTGATGGAGAGATGGAATAACCAGTGCTTTTCAGGCGTCCTATACCTTTACCGTTTGATATACGTAGCTGATTAACTTTCTGGACTTGTCCGCGGTTATCTAGTCTATATAAGTAGGGGTCGAAAGCCGCACCTAAGTTCACAACAAAGGACTTGCTGAATTTTAAACGGATATTTGTGGAGATATCACTCCATTTTAAGGAGTCTCTCATTAAGTCATGGCTAAAGTTGATACTTAAGTTGTCTATCAGGCTTATCTTCTTGAACCCTGTAGTATCGCTTTGGGAAGCAACTTTCATTTCCAGATTATTCTCAAAATTGAATGTAATCATCCCTGCTGCTGCCGAGGGTGCTGTTCCGAACATACCCTGTTCATAAGGAGACCATTTTGCTATTTTTTCATCACCATATTGGTCTAAATAGTGGGTTCTTTTATAGAAGCCCCACATAGGATCACTAAAATCGGGTGTATAGCTAAGGCTTATACTTGGTGTGAAAACATGCCGTATCTTTGTCGATTTCGAAAATAGTGGGGTGTACATACCATATAGCATTGTCTGGAAGCTCAAAGCAGTGCTAAAGTCATATACCCGACTGAAAGAATAGGTTGTATCTGCTGCCACCATAGCTCTCCTGTCAGGATCCCATTCTTTATCGATTTTACTGGTGTACCAGCGTTCCCGGTAGTTGAAGGATGGTGTTATATTGAGATAATCGAATACGGTAAAAGTTGCTGATACTGGAATAGAATGCTGCATTGCATTTTTCCAGTCTTTTTGTAAATTCGATTTAAATAATAAATTCTCTTTTGTGTCTATGCTATTCCGAAACTCACCCGTATAGCTCAGTTGTATCTTTTCATACCAGCGTTCCGATCCTGCCGCTTCTTCCCGTTTGAAGGGCTGAATACGGCTCATTGTTACCATTAAGTTTGGTAATGTAAGTGAGATTGAAGAGTCGCTACTCCGCTGATTTACATTCATTGAAGCGGACATGCTCCATGGTGAATTGGGTATTTTTTGGGTAAGGCTCACACTCGAACTTTTTGTATTACTTGTTCCGCGCGGCACATATCTCTGATCTAAGCTATTCTGATTATAAGAACTTGTCGAGAAGTTAACACTTGCAGAGAGTGTTCTGAACATATTCGACTTAGGGTCTTGTGAGTGCGACCAGCTGATGGCAAGGTCTCTGCTTGACGTTTGATCAATATATTTCTCTCCGTATGTATTATACAGATAATTGAAATTGAATGACCCTGAATATTTATATCGTTTGCGATAATTAGATATGGCTTTAATCCCCCATGAGCCTTTTGTATAAATATCTCCTGTTAAGGCTAAATCTATATTATCATTTATAGCGAAATAGTATCCACCGTCGCGTAGATTGAATCCTCTATCCAATTCATCTCCATATGATGGCATAATCACCCCCGAAGAATATTTTTCAGAGAAAGGGAAGAATCCGAATGGCAATCCAATGGGGAGCGGTAAGCCTTCTATTACGAGATAGGCCGGTCCTGTTACGACATTTTTCTTAGGCTTTACTTTAGCCTTTGTTAGTGCCAGATAGAAGTGAGGGTGCTCATGGTCTTCACAGGTCGTGTATTTGCCATCCCGCATAAAGAAGGAGTTGTCTTCATTTTTCTTGGCTTGACCCGCGATTACATAGCCTTCACCTTGTGTAGTAACACTTGAGGTCGCATAACCTTTCTTCGTTTTGAAGTTATACTTCATTGTTTTCGATTCCAGATCTGTACCCCTGTCACTAAACACCGGAAACCCAAATTCTTTTCCTACAGAGTCGAGGCCAAACTTGGCATAGACAAGACTACTGTCCATGTTCATAAATATCTCTTCTCCTTTCAAGGTGAGGTCAGCATATTTTACTTCTCCCGAACCATATAGATATCCCCAATTTTCGGAAGTAAGTACTATCGAATCTTTGGCAGTATATTCTACTATTGCATCAAGTGCATCCTTTTTCTTCACTATTGAGTCTGTTGGTAGCGAATCGCTGCGTAAGCGTGTAGAGTCACGGTTTATGCGTATGGAGTCTGAATTGATGGGAGAGATAGAATCTTTGGATCCAAAAGAATACATATCGGTCTTCATATAAGAATAGTGTGCACCTAAAAAAGGCACAGAGAACAAAATACATAGAAATATGTATGCTAAGATGCGAGTTTTTCTCATCTATAAAGACCTCTTGCTTATATATTCGGATGCAAAGCTAATCAATTATACATGAAAGCAGAATATGAAAAATCAAAAAAAGTATAAAATTTGATTTCTTAGATATTATTTTATCTGTTCAAAGATAGCTCTCACGCGGAATTTCTTGCTACTTTTATACCTTTGCAATTTACTGTTAATTACAATCTAAACGGATACAGGCATGAAATATTTTATATTAGTCTTCTCCTTGCTTCTCTACACTTGTGTCATATGGGCTCAGGACTTCGACAATTACTTTATTGATAAAACATTACGTATCGACTATACTTTTTCGGGAGATAGCCAAACTCAAACAGTTGCTTTAGATCAATTAAATCAATTGCCTCAGTGGGCTGGACGTAGGCATAATCTTTCTCAAGTACTCAGGGAAGGAAACGGACAGGTGAAAGTCACTGATCTGGAAAGCGGCGAATGTATATATAAGGATGCATTCAGTACTCTGTTTCAAGAATGGATTACAATACCTGAAGCTGAGACTGTAAGGAAAAGCTTTGAGAATACATTTTTAATTCCTTTTCCCAAGAATAAGGTCTCTATAGAAATCAGTCTTCGTGAACGAGATGGAACATATAAAACGGCCATAAAACATATTGTTGACCCTAGAGATATATTAATAAGAAAAAAAGGATTGAAGAATATACCGCCTTATTCTGTCATCCATCAAGGCGGGGCAGTGGATAAATGTGTAAATGTTGTAATTCTGGCCGAAGGTTATACAGTATCGGAAATGGATAAATTTAGGAAGTATGCTCAGATAAGTTGTGAGCAGATTTTTGCTCATGCCCCTTTTGATAAACTAAAAGATAAGTTTAATTTCTACGCGGTTGAAACTGCTTCGCTAGAGACAGGGGTTACTGTGCCTCGTGAAAACTTATGGAAACAAACAGCTTTTAGCTCTCACTTCGATACGTTTTATTCCGATAGATATTTGACGACTTCTAATGTGAAAGATATACATGATGCAATCGCGGGAATACCATATGCTCATATTATTATATTGGCCAATACAGATGTGTATGGAGGAGGTGGTATTTTCAATGCTTATACGTTGACCACCACAGGTCACCCCGATTTCAAGCCGGTTGTGGTTCATGAGTTCGGACATAGCTTTGCAGGATTGGCTGATGAATATTACTACGATAGCGATGTGTTGGATAATACATACTCGCATAGTGTAGAGCCTTGGGAACCTAATATAACTACTCTTGTAGATTTCTCTTCTAAGTGGAAAGATATGCTTAGTACTGATACTGCAGTGCCAACGGATATTAAGGATGCAAAGAAATATAAAGTAGGTGTATATGAGGGTGCAGGCTACTCCGCAAAAGGTATGTATAGGCCTGCTGTAGATTGCCGGATGAAGACTAATACGTGTAAAGAGTTCTGTCCAGTATGTCAGAGAGCTATCGAACAGCTCGTAAAATTCTATACCGAATAAAAAAAAATGTAGTTAAGATTTTATTTATAAGGATAAAACAGCTATTTTTGTCGCTGCTAATTTTGAAAACAACATAAAATATAATTTATAATACAATGTCTTCCAAAAAGAAACAAGCTGAACAGCGTGAAGAAAAGGACTGGGAAAAGATTGATTCTGCAGTTCGTGAATCTGAGCACTTTATTGAAAAATACCAAAAACAATTACTGATAGGAATCGGAGTTGTTGCACTTGTTGTTTGTGCTTATCTGGCATACAATCAATTTTATGCCGGTCCTAGAAACCAAGAAGCTCAGGCCGCAATCTTCAAAGGTGAGGAGTATTTCAGAAGTGGTCATGACTCATTAGCTATCTTTGGTGACCCGAAGGTAGGATATGTAGGCTTTGAATCTATTATCGATGAATATGGTTCAACAAAAGCCGGAAAGCTGGCAAAACTATATGCAGGTATCAGCTATGCAAATCTAGGGCAATACGACAAGGCTTTGGATTACTTGAAAGGTTATAGCGGAAGTGATAAGGTTATTTCTCAATTAGTGAATGGAACAATCGGAGACTGCCTGGATAATGCCGGAAAAGCTGATGAAGCTGTTTCTTACTATGTGAAAGCAGCAAAAAATGTCGATAATGCATCGCAAAGTCCTGTTCTATATAAGAAAGCCGGATTGATATACAGAAATCAGGCTAAATATGAAAAAGTTGTAGAAGTATTCACTATCATTAAAAATGAATATGCTAATTCTCCTATAGCTGCGGAAGCTGACAGATATATAGAAGAAGCAAACCTACTGAAATCAGGCGGAGCAAAATAAATAAAGACTAGATTCTATATTATACAAAAAGGAGCTTTATCTAAAATGGTGAAGCTCTTTTTTATTTATATATCTAGAGCCATAAAAAACATGGAGGCTATTCGATAAATAACCTCCATACACCACTAAACTACTTACTAAAGTATCAAACTAATTCTTATTTCATTTTTTGTTAATTCTGTAAGTCAGAGCCCCGGAAGGACATTTCTCTATCTGAGATATTAATCGTTCTGTAGTTGCACTATCAGAATCAATTAATTCCTCTTCTTGTGGGTGACAAGGTTCTGAAAATATCTCCGCACAAATACCTGCATGTATACAAGCTTCCGGTTTCCAAACAATTGTTAGCTCGCCGTTGCTATATTCTACTATCCTTTCCATTCTACTCCGTTTCTCAATAGAGAATTCTGCCGGATGACACTAATTGTCTTATCTTTTATCATTAACATTTGAGGAATACATATTGTTTACGTACACAATACTATTTTTTGATAACATCTTTCTGAATATACTCTCAGCTTTATGAAGATTAATTACAAGTCAAATGGCCAGTTTCAATACTATAGTTATCTATTTATTTGATATTAATATAACTATCTTATTGTCATGTATTTAAATAGCATTCAAATGCAATCTTCGATTAAGTCAATTGTATTTAAACAAAAAAAGCTGTATTCGTTAAGAATACAGCTTTTGCTTTTATCTGAGATGATTACTCAATCACAAAATCGAATTGGTCATATTTTTCGGTACGCCATGCATATTTTGCAGTAGTAGGGGATATGGCAAAAAATGGAGAAAAGGTTTTTACCTTAACCGTTTTCCCGTCCGGCATAAATTCGAGTATCCGTAGCCATCCATCGCCGCCGTTGCCATGCCATCCGCCTCCTGCACTTTGGGCATTGAACATCATTTGGTGTACATTATTTCCACCTTGATTCTTGTCTGTTCTAAAACTCACATTCGTTTCGAAATTGTCTCCTGTTGCATTTGCTGCATGACCGCAAATCAGTATTTTGATGTTCGATGAAGGATATATCAATTTTTCCCAGATTGCTTTTCCAAAATTGGCAGGGGTGATTTTGTAGCCTTCTTTTTCGATTACTTCGCCTGCTGTGTTCATGTATGAATGGGTAAGTATAAAAACTTTATGGTTTTTATACTTTTCGCTATTGGATAACGATCTAGCCCAGTCTATAGCCTCATCGCGCGGGGCGAATTCCAGTGCTATTACAAGTATTTTACCCCATTCGTCTATTTCGAGTTCATAAGCAGCATTTTCTAAAGTTGGAACACCTTGCCAATTCTTGCAAACGCTAACAAGGCTTTTTCGCCAACAGTCATTACGTTCCGGCTTGAAAAATTCGGAGAAATGGCTCATCCTGTTTTCAGCCGATTCGTATCCATAATCATGATTTCCTGTAGTTGTAATGTATGATATCTTATTGTCGAGACGTTCGAATCCGCGTGAAACACTAGCCCACTGCTGAAGGCCTGTTTGATTACCATTCGTTCCGGTAGGTACAGGGCGATCGTTTTGTTCTACTAAATCACCTGTGCAAATTACAGCTTTCATTCTCAGGGCATCTATATTATTGGCAATCCAGGCCGTCATCAGTTCGAATATAGGCTGATTGACATCGAATTTGGAATAGGTTTGCGGATCGGGGATGATAATCATCGAATGCGACTTAGGGTCGCTCAGCTCAACTTTTATCGGCTGCTTCTGGGCATAAATACTGTATGATACCGATAAGCATAAAACAAAAAGGGTAATTGCTTTTTTCATAAATATTAATGATTTGTCAGTAATAAGTCTCAAAAGCAAATATATGAAATATTTCCTGTAAGGATATTTACGATAACTTTCTTAATAGATATATGTATGAAAATATAACAGGATAGAAACAATTTTCTCATAAAATAAAAATGTCTACTGACTGCTAGTAATCATGTCAATAGGCATTTTTATTTTAATATTCAATGTTATGAGCGCAATAGCTCGACTGGTTATTTATTGATATAAAAAGAGCAGCTGTCTATTGCTAAATATTCTGGTTGTTCTTGAAAGCTGGCTCCAGAATATAAGTTTCCCTTAAAGAATCCTTTTATATTGTTCACCTCTTCTTTTATATCGTATTGTAAAGGATTCATACTGTCGATATCATCGCTCCATCTGGAATACCCAACCGCGGCTATATTGGATATAGGGTAACGGTATTCTACATAGTTTAGCTCCATATTGTTATGAAGTATGATTATTTGGATAGAACCTATAATGGAATGAGATTTGTTTAAATAACCCGTATATGAAAATCCTATCGTGTCAAGACCTGGCTTATTCGTTGAATTTTTCACGAAAGGATATTCTACTATTTCTGGAAACAAAATCTCCTCATTATTCATATAAAGCTTTATGATTCCCTCTTTTTTATGAGGGTCTTTTATTTCATTTTCAGATTCGTCTTCATTACAAGACATTAATAGAATCGAGCAAAAAGAAATAATAGCGACTAATGAGACTATTGTTAGTCCTGATAAATGGTGAAATTTATTGTTCATGAGTATTGTATGTAATAAATAAAGAATGCGAATAATAAGTATATTAAGGTAAAATACAGATTAATTGAATAATTAAAAAGCGATAGTGCGACCTTTCGCTTTTCGCTGCAAAGAATAATTTATTCCAGATCGAAACCGAAGGTAGTACCCTTATCTATAGCACGAACACCGGTCTTCATCCATATCGGCATCGGGTCACCTTTTAGGTAGTGATCGAAAAACTGTTGCAGACGGATCGATAAATCTTTTGCATTGCGCCTTTCTTTCAGATTATGTGCTTCATTGTTATATTGCAGCAACCATACAGGTTTGTTCAATCGGCGTAGAGCCATGAAATATTCTATTCCCTGATACCACGGCACAGCACCGTCTTTGTCGTTGTGCATAATAAGTAGAGGTGTTTCTACTTTATCAGCAAAAAAGATAGGGGAGTTCTCTACATACAAGTCGGGAGCTTCCCATATCGTAGCTCCTATGCGCGATTGTGTTTGTTCGTATTGGAACTGTCTGCTCATACCCGAATCCCAACGAATACCACCATATGCGCTAAACATATTGGATACCGGAGCACCCGCGCCCGCTGCTTTGAACATATTGGTGCGTGTTACCAGATATGCCGTCTGATAACCGCCCCAGCTCTGTCCCTGTATAGCCATATTGTCTTTGTCTACCCAAGGATTTTCAATGAGCATCTCTGCGCCCGAAACGATTGCATTATATGCGTTCTCGCCCGGATGCCCTGTCGTATAATGTATGTCAGGTGTAAATACGATATAGCCCCTACTACAAAAAAATGGTATATTGATAATGGAGCGGCTCGGAGCAGGAGCTGAATAGCGATATAGGTCGTTGGAATGTTTTTCATAAAAATAGATCATCACCGGATACTTTTTATTCGGGTCGAAATCTTCCGGCTTATAAAGGATCCCTTGCGATGTATTCCCATCAAACATAGTCCATGAAACCAATTCTGCCGTACCCCAATTGTACTCCTTCATCTGCGGATTGATGTCAGAGAGTTTTCCCTCATTTTTCCACATATTAGATGTTGCGTAGAGGTCGGGAGAGGTATTGAAATTACTTTTTGTATAGCAGTACACCTGTTTGTCTTTAGCTTTTATTGGTATAGAATAACTATATCCGGCCATAGAAAGATATTTTAAGATCGACCTGCTGTCCAATTCATAGAATCCGTTCATCTTCGTCACATCGTCGAATGCCGATAGCAGTAGCTTTTCTTTAGGTTTGATAAATCTGCTTTCGGGATCGGTTTTAATATAACGTAAGATCACCTGTTTTTCCCGTCCCCTGCCTTTAGTCAGATTTATGGGTGTTGTCACCCCTTTCGGGTCGAGCTTCCAAATATCATATTTGTCATATATCAGAATAGCCTCGTCGTTTTCTGTCCATGCAGCTATTCCGTAAGGAGAGGGTAGTATTGGTGTATCTGTTTTCTCGTCCCAGAAGTTCACATCAAGGTTGTCGGTCAGACAGGTTTCGTTACCACTTGAGGTTGAATGACAATAGTACCTTCTATCTTCGGGGTTGTACCAAACCAGATAGTTCCCTCCGGGGGAAAGGTAGGTTAACCCTTTCAGCCCTGTTTTTATTTGTTTCTTGGTATTGTTTACCAGATCTAAAATCCAAATATCATTTGTTAAGCCTGCCCATATGTCCCACTGCGAAGCAAACTCGTATTTTAGATTAGACTTTCCAATAGCATATCGCCCATTATTTTCGTCAGATATGGAGACTTCGGGCATCTCCTCCGATGCCAGTTGGTAAAAACGGTTTGTATTCAGGTCTATATAAGAAAGATATGTTTGTTTCAGCCTTTTGTCTCGTTGTACTAACTGCATTGGTTGTATTTGCGGTTCTTGCCAGTGCCAGATATCTAATTGCGCTTTTTCGAAATCGGGAACAGTAGTGTCTTTTGGTAGAGCTATAGGTGCTATGCCTAATAATAATCTCTTTTCGTCTTTACTGAAAAACGGAAAATAGTTTTCACTTACATTCCACTTGTTCGGCATCTTCGGCAAACTTTTATCTGCTACAACATGTGCAGAATCTGTTCCTCGCTGGTAATAAAACAGACTGTAATTTTTGATTTCTTTTTTCAGACTGTCTGTTGTGGCTAGAAAGGTAAGTTTTTCTCCTGATTCGGACAATGAGATACCTTTATATATTGTTTTACCTTCTGATACAATGCTTTTTGCAAAATTGCTGAGGTCGATATGTAATACCCCCGTTTTGTTTATGCTGTCTTTCGGCGCAGGTTTTAATATTGCCGCAAAACCTTTTCCATTCGGACTGAACGAAAATTCTATTACATTCTCGATCGTATCTTCCTTCGAAGAAATGAGATTACGCAAAATCAAAGAATAAGGTTTAGGCTCTTTTTTATCTTTTATTTTCAGCGAATCATCGATAGTATAGGCGATATATTCGGAAAAATCCTTTCCTAACTTGAAGGTTTTTACATTAGGTATTTTAGCTACCGATAGTTTGACTAGATCGATTATTGCCAATGAATCCTTCGGCATTTTCTCTTCGGCTGTTTTCTTTATCTTAGCTTGACGAGTGACACTGAAAGGTGCTTTTATTTGTGCTATGATATACTTTTGGTCGGGAGTTACAGAATATCCATAACCACGCGGAAGAATAATCTCTTTTTGGTTTTGCAAATTCTTAATTAACAAATGGTCGTCACCTTCCTGCTCTCTTACTACAGCAGCAGTGTATTTTCCATCATTCGTTACTTTGATATCAGAAATGCTTTTCCAAGTGTCATAAACCGAATGGTCTAATACTTTTTTTTGTCCTGTTGCCGATATTGCGAACAATAACGCAATACCGGAAACAATACATTTGATGTATGTTTTTCGAGTCATAATTAAGGTTGTTATTTTGTATATAAAGAAAATCAGGCCTCGTCTCCGAATTCCATTAAATATGCTTTTATGAAATCATCGATGTCGCCATCCATTACAGCGTTCACATTCGATGTCTGATAGTTTGTTCGGTGATCTTTCACGCGTCGGTCGTCAAAAACGTAGCTTCGGATCTGAGAACCCCATTCTATCTTTTTCTTTCCTGCTTCTACCTTCGACTGCTCGCGGCTACGTCTTTCCAATTCCATTTCGTAGAGCTGCGACTTTAGCAAACGAATAGCATTGTCTTTGTTTCCGAACTGCGAACGGCTTTCAGTATTTTCAATAACGATTTCTTTATCTTCGCCTGTTTCCGGATCTTTGTATTTGTAGTGAAGACGAACACCCGTCTCAACTTTATTTACATTCTGGCCTCCTGCTCCACTAGAGCGGAAAGTATCCCATGTGATGTCAGCCTGATTGACGTCGATTTCGATAGTATCATCTACCAACGGAACAACAAATACGGATGCAAAAGAAGTCATACGTTTACCCTGAGCATTAAATGGGGATACACGTACCAAACGATGCACTCCGTTCTCAGACTTGAGATAGCCGTATGCATATTCTCCTTCCACCTGCAATGTAGCGGTTTTTATACCAGCCTCGTCTCCATCCTGCCAGTTGGTCACTGTAGTTTTATAACCTTTCGATTCGCACCAGCGCTGAAACATACGAAACAGCATCGAAGCCCAGTCCTGACCTTCTGTACCTCCGGCACCACTGTTAATTTTCAAAACCGCGCCGAGTTTATCCTGTTCGCGGCGAAGCATGTTCTTTAGTTCGAGGTTTTCAACGAATACTAATGCGTTTTTATAGGCTTCATCCACCTCTGCTTCCGAGGTAATACCTTCTTTCAGAAAGTCGAAAGCCAGTTGCAGTTCGTCTACCGCTCCTTTTACTTTATTATATCCTTCTATCCAGCCTTTCAACCCACGAATAACTTTCATTTGGGCCTCGGCTGTCTTGTTGTCGTCCCAGAATCCGGGAGCCTGAGTTCTTAATTCTTCTTCTTCGAGTTGTATTTTCTTTGCATCGACGTCAAAGATGCCTCCTCAACGCGTGCTCGCGTTCCAACACTTCTTTGAGTTGGTCTGATGTAATCATAAGATTTACCTTTTAGTTTATTTTCTGTTATTTTAGAGGTGCAAAGATAGATAAAAAGAGACAATATAAACAGTAAATCATCTATTTGTTCATTCGTCTTATCTCCTCTTTACTATTAGAGTGGGAGTAATATGATATACTTCCCCGAGAGTCAAACATAAGTTGCAAAAGGCATTATAAAACAAAAGAGTTAAACTATTTAGTCTAACTCTTTTGTTTTATAACGTTTACTTCAATATTGAAAGTAAATTCTATGTTTTAGTTATTCTTTATACAACGTACACTGAATATATATTGGCGTCCTCCTCCATTCCAATTATATGTGCCACTGGTTTCCGAGAAATTTCGGTGGTATGACATTCCTATCGACGCGTTTATGTATGAGCTGCTTGTCCAGAAGGAAGTATATGTGCCAAAGTTGAGGAAAGTTCCTCCTGTGCCGGCATAGCCTACGAGAAGCGCAGAGAAACCTCCTTGCGAAGGAGATTTGCTAGCTCCAAGATTTGTTCCTGAACCTGTACCTGTTGCTTTAAAGGCATTACCTAATGATCCGGAATTAGCTGAGGTTAAGCTGCTGTAAAGGCGTGGGTTAGATTGAATCGCGGTACCTAGCAGGTCTGTTTCGGCACGACTAGGAAGATGCCATCCGGCAGGACATATTCCCTGCACCATTACATCTGTTGGGGCTTCGCCTGTCGAACTCATCGCTCTTCCGTAAGCAGCAGGAAAATTATATAAGACACCCATCGATGCTTTGTTGGCAGCACTGAAGTTAGGATATCCATATATAGGACTCGAGGATGAATAATAGCCACTGGCAGGCGCAGCTGTGATGGCTGTTCCGTTTGGAAATCGCATTGCCCGTAAGTTTTCGGTCATCCACCAATTTCCATTTGCATCCCATTCTACAGCATCCGTAGATGCATTTACTGCAACATTACCAAAATAGCTAGTCCAATAGCTTTGGGCAGTATCATTGGTTCGGCTGTCTGTTATTTGGTAAGGATTGGCAGAATAGACTGTGACTACACAGTTTCCTGAGGTTGCGGCTGTTACCGTGGTTCCTCCATATATAGCTGAAGCCACAAGGGAGACTTTTCCTCCACTTGCAGTTGTGGTTCGTGTATTGGTTTTTGTCCCATTTCCGGGAAAGTTGGTCGCTGCTGTTATTATTCCGGCGTTTGTTATTGTGGCAGCGGCTGTATTTGAGCTTATCCAATCTGATATACTGACTGTTCCCAGAGTAGGTGCCCATGTAGGAGAATAGGTGCTTACTTCATACTGGCTGTTTGAATTTATATTATTATTGTCCTGAAATCTGGAGATCAGATTTTTAGTGCTTTTTTTAGGTGTCAATCTTAATGTTGCAGCTAAAACATTTGTTTCATCACTCGCTGTAGCAGTCCCTGACGATATTGTTATTCTTACTCTCGATGTTTCGCCTTCTGACGTAGAGATGTTGGAATCAGGGGTGATGAGCCCAGATGCTGTATTGATTGTCGCACTGGTTCCGCTTATTCTATTCCATGCACTTGTATTTATATTAGCCCATGAGGGAGATGTCGTTATAGTAGGGGTGAACGTTGTTCCTGTAACTAAGCGAATATTGGTTTCCATTATTTTTACAATCAAATCTTTGACCTCTATTGCGCATGTTGCAGATAGGATATTTTCATTGTATGTCATTGTAGCCGTAACGGTAACATCTCCTTCCCTTAGGGTAGTTACAAGCCCGTTTGCATTAACTGTGGCAATTGTTGGGTCAGAGCTTGTCCATGTTATGGTAGAGTTTGATGGTGTATGAGTTGCTGTAAGCTGGGTCGTTTCGCTGGTCAGCACTCGATCAGTAGCCTTGTCTAGGCTTAAAGATGGTGTATAGCATTCTTCTCCCAATTTTATCCATTCTTCTCCTTGCCATACATATATTCCTTTACAAAATCCTAATAGTGGATTGTCGTTCATATTGAAAACTATGAGCCCAATATGTGCGGCGTCTTCTGCCTCTTTTTTGGAGGGGGTATCATAGCTATTGTTGGGGACTCCGCTAGAGGAACCATCGAACATGGGAAAAAGGTTGTTTTTATCAATTAACATTACGCGGGGGAAACCCATGCCTTTTGTGGAGTTTTCAGTCCCATTCGATTGGTTTTTTTCTTTCAAATCAAGTAGTGCTCCTTTGTTTGGCTCATAGTTACTTCCTATAGTTACCTGTGCATCGATACAAGTAAATAAGAACAGAAGTATCCATAGTAATAACAGATTCTGTTTCATAAATAATTTGTCTTAAAAAATGGGATAGCTCAAATGCTCGAAATGTAGTCTCTTAATAATTAAAATTGTCTATAGTTTTGCCTGTCTGCCTGCAAAAGTACAATTATTAAATTAATTCCAAAAGACAGGTTATCCTTTTTTAACTTGGTTTAAGTAATATGTGTATAGCAATCGGTTCATTATGAGTGTTTTTGGTTGATGTAAGTATTGTCAATTGCTTACTAATGTTTTTGAGGCGTAGGGTAAGGTATAGTCAGGAGTATAAAAACGTGAGAGAAGTGCTCGGCTTACTTTCAATATAAATTAGAAGAAAATGTAAGATATTTTATAGATATAAATAACTCTTTTATCCATAAAATGTACCTGTTTATCGATTGTATTTGTCGAAAAGCTTTACTGCATACTATTTTGTACCTTGATTTTATTTATCTTTTTAAACCCTATTAATGAAAAAACTAATACTGGCAATACTTTTTGTATGTAGTATTCCCTGCTTTTCTCAGCAGAAAGACTCCACCAACTTAGTAGTAAACGAAAAATATTTTGGTACATCGTTGTTGAAAGTGCTGAAAGATTTCGAAGAAAAATATGAGTTTAAACTCAAGTATGACCCCGCTCTCATCGGAGATGCAAAGTTCGATTATCTATATCTTGGTACAGAGCGTGAGCTAGCCTTCGATATCATTTTCCGTGATAATGCAAAGCTTGCTTACTATGTAGATAAAGATGGATGTTACCAGATTGTTCTCAGAAAAAATCTTCCGAAAAACAGGACCTTGGTCGAAAATAAAAAATACGAAGGGGTGGTTACTCGCAAGGATTTGACTATAACTGGCCGTATCAAGGATATTACCAACGGCGAACCATTACCATTTGCAACTGTGGCAGTAGAAGGAACAACTAATGCGACAACTACGAACCACGATGGTTACTTCACATTGTATCATGTCGAAAATGATAAAGAAACACTTGTTTTTAAATATTTGGGATACGAAACGCAACATTTTTTTCTATCGCCCGAAATCAATGTCGATCAGGTTTTTGTTGAGCTTGTTCCTGCGGCTAGCACTCTCGATGAAGTTGTTATAGTAAAAGAGAGGGAAGATGTATTAAAAGTTCCGGAGAAAATAAGTGTGATACAAACTACGGCAGCTAAAATTGCAGAATTGCCGGCTATGGGTGAAAAAGATATATTTCGTATATTCCAACTAATGCCGGGTATAGCGGGGAGTAACGAGTCGTCTGCGAGTATGTATGTGCGGGGAGGTACGCCCGACCAGAATCTGATACTCTACGATGGGTTTTCTATTTATCATCAAGAACACTTGCTTGGCGTATTCAGCGCATTTAATGTAAACGCAGTGAAGGATATAGAATTGCATAAAGGTGGTTTCGATGCTAAATATGGGGGACGCCTGTCTAGCGTGATGGAAATAGTAGGCAAAACAGGAAACGATAAACAATTCAACCTTGGTGGAGACATTGGTTTGTTAGGCTTTAATGCTTATATGGAAATTCCGTTTAAAGAAAAAGGTTCCTTCTTTGTTGCGGGGAGACGTTCTTTTCAAAGTTCGTTGTATGATAAATTCTCTGATGTGTATTCCGAAAACCAGTCGAGTTCTATGGGAGGGAGAGGGATGATGCGCAATCAATCCCGTCCCAAGTCATACTTCTACGACCTGAATGCAAAATTGACATATAATCCTACTAAAAGAGATATAGTCTCGGTTAGTTTCTTCAATGGTGAAGACGATTTAGATAACTCCCGCGATTCGTTCGGTAGTAGCAAGATAAGTGGGAGTATCACCGATAAAACGAACTGGGGCAATATTGGAAGTAGTGTTAAATGGTCACGAAATTGGAATGAAAGATTATATTCGAATGCTCTTGTTTCTTTTTCGAACTATTATAGTTTACGTAATAGGGAAAATAATCAGCAATCATTGGGAAATGCTGCTGTTATGTTCGATCAGAATACAGAAGAAGATAATAAACTGTGGGATTATTCTTTCAAACTCGATAACGAATATAAGATAAATACTTACAGCAAGCTTGAGTTTGGACTCAATTATTCGTATTACGATATCAACTATCGATATACAAAAGATGATACTACTTCCATTATTGATATGAAAAACAAAGGAAGTCTCTTAGCCGGATATGCACAATACAGATGGAAACCGACAGAAAAAATAACATTGTTGCCGGGTATGCGCGTTTCTTATTATGACGTTACATCGAAGGTATATCCGGAACCCCGTATGCAGTTCTATTACAATCATACTGATAAGTTACGTTTTAAGGCTTCTACAGGATTATATAACCAATTCTCGAACCGTATAGTGAAAGAGGATATATCTGCGGGCAATCGCGATATCTGGCTTCTTTCCGATAATAAAACGATTCCTGTCAGTAAAGCGATACACTATATTGCCGGAGCAACATACGAAAATAGAATGTTTTTGTTCGATGTTGAAGCTTATTATAAGAATCTAAAAAATATCACGGAATTTACGCTTCGTTTTGCCCCCTCTCTTACTAATAACTCGGGCTACGAAGAGTTTTTCTATGTTGGTAATGGATATTCAAGAGGTATAGACTTTCTTGCCCAAAAGAAGTACGGAAAACTGACGGGGTGGGTTGGCTATACATTGAGCGAAACCCGCTATAAGTTCCCTGTATATGGCGATAAATATTTTTCGGCGAATCAGGATGTGACTCATGAACTGAAAATGGCCTTGATATGTAAGATGGTAAGAGATTTCACTTTTTCGCTGACATGGATATATGCTACAGGAAGACCTTATACCCAGCCTATTGGGGGGTACACCCTCTCTGCTCCTAATGGAGGTAATCTGAGTTTCTTGATTGTGGATGGAAAAAATAATGCAAGGTATCCGGATTACCATAGAATGGATTTTTCGGCTAAATATGACTTATCTGCGATAAAAAACTTTAAGACCAGTATTAGTTTGTCTTTATTTAATGTGTATGACCGAGCAAATGTGTGGTATAAAGATTTCTCATATGACTCTTCATCCGGCTTGGTCGAGAATAATGTAAATCTGCTGGGCTTTACACCGAATATAACAATTAGCTTTCAATTAAAATAAGTGATATACACGCATTACATAAGTATTATGAAAAAAGTAACGAATAAATATATATATTTCTTGTCATTTAGTTTGCTGCTGATTTCCTGTGGAAAAGAACTGACTCAATACGATGCTTCGATTAAGACCCCCATAGTAGAAAGTTACCTAAAAGCAGAAGATTCAAAACTGACGGTTAAGGTCTATTCTATGGAATCGTTTAATGAAGAAGTTACGCAATATTCGAAAGGCATCTCAAATTTACAAATATATGTCAATGATCAATTATTGACTGAATCGGCCACCGCTGGCACGTATACATTAGAAAACACATCTGGCATATTAAATATTGGAAGCAAATGCGACCTGAGATTTGATTATAATAATCAATCAATAACGGCGACTACAAATATACCGTCAAAACCTCAGGATTTGGCAATGAGTCGGTATGTTATCGAAAAATCGTCATGGAATTTCGGAGACACGATTCCTGAAGTTATCTTAAGTTGGAATAATACAGACAATAGTTATTATCAAGTATATATACAGAGCTTAAGTGAATCGTCAGGCTCTACACAAGCTCCTTCATTTATGGGCGGTGGGTTTGGTAAGATGCTGATGCAGCCGATACAAGGCAGTTCATACACATTGGGCATGCAAGATATGTCCTTCGAAGGTAACTATCGATGTATACTCTACAAGGTGACAAAAGAATATGCAGAACTTTATGAACGTATGAGTTCTACAGATCTAGCCAATCCGGTAAGTTTTGTAGAAAATGGATTCGGGATTTTCACAGCATTTAACTCTGATACAATAATATATAAGGTCGTTTACACCGATTGATATACAAATATTATATTGTAAGATATTTGTCTTTGTAGATTTGCTCTTCAAGGTACATGTTTCTGTGAATTTATTGTTTTGATCCAAGTGTATTCCTAATCGGTTGCTGTTATTGAATCGATTAGGAATTTTTTAATACTGAATTGCAACTGATTGTATATCTACATGAAAAAGAGCGAGAGAGTTAGAATTTATCTAACTCTCTCGCTCTTGTCGGGATAGCGGGATTCGAACCCACGACCCCCTGCTCCCAAAGCAGGTGCGCTAACCGGACTGCGCTACATCCCGTTTTGCTTAACAGCGGTGCAAAGGTAGGACTTTTTTTCATATCTCAAAATAAAAACATGAAAATTTATTTGAATGAATAAAATGTATTATCCTCCAATGGACATTTTATACCTATTTATATGTTTATTATAAAGTTTGTTTAGTTAAATATCAATAGACATATCAATGGTCTTGTTTTTTGCTTATTTTTGCATTTAAATACAAATATTATTACGATGAAAAAAGCATTTATTACGTTAGCATTCTTAGTGCTGTCATTCGCAGCATATTCTCAAAACTTGCAGTTGCATTTTGATCCTCGACATGCGCTTCATAGCGATGTTGCCTCGCGAAACTATTTTACAGCAACATTTGAAATGTTTAAACCTGACAAATGGGGCTCGACTTTTATGTTTGTCGATTTGGATTTTAACCAAACCAGAGGTAATATAGGTTTAGCTTACATGGAAATTGCGCGTGATATAAAAATAGGTAAATCACCTATAATGGCTCACGTCGAATTTAACGGTGGTGTAGGCAAGACGGGTAAGGATAATGTGAATACATCCGGATTCAGTATCGAAAATGCATACTTAGGTGGTATCTCTTATAGCACAAATCTTGGTGGTGTAAATTTAGGTACATATCTGGCTTATAAATACAATGCTTTTGAACGCGTAAGTAATGACGTACAATGGACTGTAACCTGGGGAGCAAATGTCCTGAACAATAAGGTTACCTTCTCCGGATTTTTAGATGTGTGGAGTGAGAATAAAGATCGTAGTAAATTGAAAACTACAGATGATAAAAAAATTATATTGTTGACTGAACCTCAGATTTGGTATAATGTAACACCAAATCTTTCTTTGGGAACAGAGATCGAGATCAGCAATAATTTCTATGCTTATTACAATAATAAGGTATATGTGAATCCAACATTAGCAGCCAAGTGGAACTTTTAAGATTTGATGAAAAATGAAAAACCTTCTTGAAAAAACGTTTAAACTGACGGAGAATAAGACAACAATACGCAAGGAACTTCTTGCTGGTCTTATTACGTTCCTTACCATGTCGTATATATTGATAGTCAATCCAAGTATCCTTTCCTCTACAGGAATGGATAAGGACGCTTTATTTACATCTACGGCTTTGGCTACTATTTTTGCCACATTGATGATGGCTCTTTATGCTAAATTGCCTATAGCTCAGGCTCCGGGCATGGGGCTAAATGCTTTCTTCGCTTTCACTATCTGCGGTGTGATGGGATATTCTTGGCAATTTGCATTGACAGCAGTATTTATTGAAGGAATTATATTCATATTGCTAACCTTCTTTAATGTGCGTGAGCTGATAGTGAAAAGTATTCCTAAAGTTCTGAAAGATGCGATACCTGTAGGTATTGGACTTTTTATTACACTGATTGGTCTTAAGAATGCTAATATTATCGTAGATAGCCCTGCTACATTGGTAACATTAGGCGATTTCTCTCAACATAGCGTATGGATAGCAATGCTTGGCTTGTTGGTAACAGCAGTGTTATTTGTTAGAAACGTAAATGGATCGATATTGATCGGAATCGTTGTGGCTACAATATTTGCCCTGATATTGGGAGATGTATCTTTGCCTGACGGTAGTCTTATTAGTACTCCTCCTTCTCTAGCTCCTATATTTGCTCAATTCGAATGGGATCACATATTATCATTTGATATGATGGTTGTGGTGTTTACACTTTTGTTTGTAAACTTATTTGATACGGTTGGTACACTTATTGGTGTTGTTTCTAAGGCAGGAATAGCTGATGAAAATGGAAACTTCCCTCAAATGAAGAAGGCTTTATTTTCGGATGCTTTAGGTACAACAGTTGGTTCTATCTTAGGAACAAGTACTGTTACTGCATACGTAGAGAGCGCGTCAGGAGTAGCATCAGGTGGTAGAACAGGTTTGACTTCGGTAAGTACTGCCCTAATGTTTGTGTTAGCATTGTTCTTTGCTCCATTGTTCTTGATGGTGCCTGCAGCGGCTACCTCTCCAGCTTTGATTATTGTAGGATTATTCATGATATCTTCTGTTGCTAAGATCAACTTTGACGATATGAGTGAAGGGCTTCCGGCTTTCCTTACCATAGTATTCATGCCGTTTACTTATAGTATAGCAGAGGGTATTGTGTTCGGTATGTTGAGTTTTGCATTCATTAAGCTATGTGCAGGAAAATCCAAGGATGTTTCTGTTGCTGTGTATGTAATAGCCGTATTATTCTTGCTGAAGATTATATTGGATGCTTCACATATGATGGGATAATCGTTCATCATTTAATATAAAAAAAGAGCCTTGCTGTAATTTACAGCAAGGCTCTTTTTGCACAGATTGATTATTTAATAAAACTTATCGTATAACTATATTTGTATTCCTTGCCCCAGAATCTATATTGATCAAGTGGTTGTGCCCCCCACGAGTTTAGTCCTGCTACACCCTTCTGAAATAAATCGACACATAATACTGTTTCATAACTAGGCAATATGTCGGATGGATGTTGCTGCTTTTTAGTCATTCCCGGATCTAGGTCTTCCGGTTTGTTGTTAGTTGCACTTACAGATAGAGGCTGTGCCCCGCTAATCTTAACCCCTTTTCCTTCTTTATTTGTTAAGGTTAACCAGCGTACATCAGTTTTGTTTCCTGTTTCTTGTGGACGGTAATATGCGAATGCTTGATCTTTTACAAGTCCTTTCCATATACCCATGAATGTGTCGGCATTTCTGTCGATATAGTTTTCATGAGGGCCACGGCCATACCATGTAAAGGTGTCCATATTGCGAGGTAATGTCATGATCATGCCAAAGCGCATCATTTCGGGTAGCCCGTCAGCTAAGGCTTGATAGTGTGCATTTGTAGTCAGGCTTCCGTCTTTGTTTACAGTATATGTAATATCTACTTTAGCCTCGATGCCTTGTAGCTTAATCTCATAATTTATGCTTATTGCACCGTCAGATTCTTGTTCACCTTTATACTTATAAACCACATTATGTCCTGCGCTTTCCCACAATCTCATGCTATATTGTGCCCATGCACCAAAATCATTATCGGTAGGGGCACGCCAGAAGTTAAGTCTTGGCAGTTCATTAAATACCCATCTGCCGTTATTTGATACATTAGTCAATCCTCGACCATCTTTCGCAGAGAATTCGTAGCTGATATCGCCAGATTTAACGGTGATTTTATCGTCTTTCTTCTCTATACTTAAAGAACCTGATGTTTCAGCCGATTTTGCAAAGTAGTTATTCGATTCGAAAGCAAACTCTCCTTTGGCTACTTCAAATCCGGCAGAGAGGAATGGAGTCTCTTCTTTATTATAAGCGAATACTTGCAGATAATATTCTGTGCCGTTTTCAGGATCGATAGCAGGTAAGTTTAATCTCACATCTTTACGGCTATCGGCAGGAATAACAACATCGAAAGTTCCTTCACTTGCTGTCTCTCCGTTTTTTAGCAATACCCATTTGTATGAGTAATTTTTATTGCTCAGATCGGTGAATTTGAAATCATTTATCACTGTAATAACACCGTTTTTCAGATCTTTTGCTTCGAATAATATATTTTGATATACTTTTTTCACGATATAGGTATGAGGTATGTAATTCTGATCGGGGCTGATGATTCCATCCATACAGAAGTTTCCATCATTTGGCTTATTATACCCGTTCAAATCACCACCATACGCCCAGTAGAAACGCCCCTGCTCGTCGTGTGAAGAAAAACCGTGATTGTACCATTCCCAGATAAACCCTCCCTGCATATTCTTACTGCTACGCATCAAATCCCAATATTCTTGGAAGTTACCCATACTGTTACCCATAGCATGAGCATATTCACACATTATGTATGGCTTGCCAATATCCCTTCCCGCATCGTGTTTCATACTGTTCCACGACGGATACATATGGCATATAATGTCTGTATTGCGGTCTCTCTGGTATGCTTGTTCATACTGAACAGGGCGGCTGTTGTCGCGAGCCTTAGCCCAGTCGTACATGTCGAAAAATGCTGTTCCGTTACTGGCTTCGTTCCCCAACGACCAGAATATGACAGACGCATGGTTTTTGTCTCGTTCTATCAGGCGGGTTATCCTGTCCATATGGGCAGCGTGCCATTCCGGGAAATTAGATACATTGTCTTTTCCGTACCCTAATCCATGCGATTCGAGGTTGGCTTCATCGACAAGGTAAATTCCATATTCATCACATAGTTGATACCAAAGCGGTTGTTGAGGGTAGTGTGATGTACGCACAGCATTGATGTTTAGTTCTTTCATCAGTTGCAGGTTGCGCATCATTTCTTTACGCGTAACTACTTGTCCTGTATTTGTATTGAACTCATGAAGATTAACACCTTTGAAGTAAACCTTCTTTCCGTTTACGAATACTTGTCCGTCTGTTATTTCTATTTTACGAAATCCTATTTTATGCGATGTCGTTTCAACGATATTTCCTTTGCTATCTTTCAAGGTCATAAGCATCGAATAAAGATTAGGCGTTTCGGCAGTCCATTTTAACGGAGAAGACACATTGCCCGACAAGGTCACGTCAGTCGTGTTATTTGCCGGAATGCTTACTTTTTGTGATTTATTAAATACTTTTTTTCCGGCTTTGTCCAATATGGCGATATCTATCGTTTGGGTTTGCGCCTCTTCTGTATAGTTTTTCAGTTTTATTTCTGCACTGAATAGACCATTCTTGTAGTTCTTGTCTAAATCGGGATGTGCGAAGAAGTCGAGGATGCGTGTTTGATCGGTACTGTAGAGATAAACACTTCTGTTGATTCCGCCTAAACGCCACATATCCTGATCTTCGAGATACGAACCGTCGCTGAATTTATGTACTTCGCAAGCTAGAGTGTTTTTCCCTTTACGGATATATTTAGTAATGTCAAATTCAGCCGGACTTTTTGAATTTTCGGTATAGCCTACTTTCTCGCCATTCACCCACACATACATAGAATTTGTTCCCCCTTCGAAGTGCAAGAATACTCTGCGTCCATCCCAATTGTCGGGTATGTTAAAAGTATGTCGGTATGCTCCCGATGGAGAGTCTTCTTTGTCTATAAATGGTGGGTTCTTCGGAAATCCAAAACCGTTGTTAACATACATAGGGATGCCATACCCGTTAAATTCCCAGTTACCGGGTACAGGCATCTCTATCCATTGACTGACGTCGTAGTTTTCTTTATAGAATCCATCAGGTATTTCTGAAATTTTAGGAACCCATTTGAATTTCCATTTACCATCTAGCGATTGGTAGTAGGGCGATGCTGAATAGTCATCATTCAGAGCTAAATCTAGAGCTGGATATGGGAGCGAAGTAGCTCGGGTGTTTTCTTTGTTGATTGCAAATACCTCAGGATTTTCCCAATCCGGAGAATTATTTTGAGCCAAAAGGCAAGAATAGATTGCCATCAGAATGACTAAGCACAGTGTTTTTCTCATGTTTTGTTTTTTTGGTTATTAAATTGACTTTACAAATGTATAAAATACACTTTATTTTTTATGTGATATTGGTTGTTTAATTTTCTTAAATATTAAAATCGTATAATACGTATGAATCCATGCAAAATGCTACTATCTTTGTTGCCCGAAGTAATCATGTAAAGGGATGAGCGAACCTGCCTTAAGAGACAAAATTCTAATCAGAACATCGTGGATAAGTACGTTTGGCAATGCAATATTGTCAATATCTAAAATTGTAGTCGGTCTGATGTCCGGTAGTCTTGCTGTGGTCAGCGATGGTATAGACTCTGTAACAGATGTCATTATATCTGTTGTGATGATTTTTACTGCACGGATAATGAAGCGGCCTCCTAGCCAAAAGTATGCGTATGGATATGAAAAGGCAGAAAGTATAGCTACCAAGATACTGGCTATGATCATCTTCTATGCGGGAATACAAATGCTGGTTTCATCCATTCAAAGTATCTTTTCTTCAGAGGCAAAAGTATTGCCCGGAATAATAGCCATATATGTGACAATATTTTCTATTATAGGGAAGATGTTATTATCATACTATCAGTATAGGCAAGGGAAGAAGGTGAAAAGCTCGATGTTGACTGCCAATGCCGTGAATATGCGCAACGATGTAATTATTTCGTTAGGAGTATTAGTTGGATTGTTTTTTACGTTTATACTGAATCTGCCTATTCTCGATTCTATTACGGGTTTGGTTATCAGCCTTTTTATTTTAAAATCTGCTTTTTCTATATTCATGGAGTCTAATGTAGAACTTATGGATGGAGTGAAAGATATATCTGTGTATGATAAGATATTCGAGGCTGTAGAAAAAGTACAGGGAGCATGCAACCCGCATCGGGTGAGATCAAGGCAAATTGGAAATATGTACATGATTTCCCTCGATATAGAAGCAGATGGCGATATGACTCTGGATGAAGCTCACGATATAGCTCAAGAGGTGGAAGAGAGTATCAAAAGGGAAATAGAAAATGTATATGACATTGTAGTCCACGTAGAGCCGAGAGATATACAGCATAAGAAAGAAAAATTCGGAATAGATAAAGGCATGATAAAATAACCATTCCTTACTTTATCTATATTCCGAAACCTACCCGATATGATACATGAAGAGCCAATATTTAACAAATAGGATTTGTTAGATAGAATTATTCTTCGAAAAAACAATTATCTTTGATTTTTAGTAAAATTTTATGAAGCAGTTTGTTAATCTGCCTCATATTTACATTTGTTAATCAACGTCGTTTTATATTGATTCTTAGTTCTAATATAAACATGAAAAAGATTATATTTCTTTTCATCTTATTATTTGTTATTGTAGATATTGCTTCTCCAAAAGACAGACTGGACTCATTGTTTATAGAATTAGACGATAAGATTGAAAATTGCGATATTTATATAGGCCTGAAAGAAGCAAAAATAGAAGAGCTGAAAACAGAAAAAATGAAACTGAACCTGTCAGTGAATACCCTCTATGCCATAAATTCAGCTTTATATAAAGAATACCGTGCCTACATATCTGATTCTGCAATATACTATCTCAACCAAAACTTGAAGATAGCCTATAGCTTGAATGATACCCAGAAAATTAATGAAACATCTATTATTACGGCAGCTTTGTTCTCTGCTTTGGGGATGTACAAAGAAGCTATAGATATGATTGGCGGTGTTAGGGAAGGAGCTTTCGATAAGCAACAAAAAGCTGATTATTATTTGACATGCCGAAATATATATATGGGTTTGGGTATATACTCTCAGAATATAGGAGATAAAAAAGAATATTGGCACAGGGCGGCATTATATAAAGATACGATATATAGTGTTGCTGACCCGAATTCAGATGATTACTTAAGAATATACGAGGCCGATTTGCGAGAAAAAGGGGAGGAGAATGAGGCGTTGAATATAAATGATAAGCGACTTGCACAGACAAAAAGCGGTACGGTTGGATATGCATTGATTATGTATGACCGTTCTCTTATTTATAAAAAAGCAGATAATATCGATATGGAGAAGGAGTGCCTCATATTATCTACCCTTTCGGATATCCAATCTGCGATAAAGGATAATGGTTCTCTCCCGATATTGACAAATATACTTATGCAGGAAGGAGATGTCGACAGGGCATACCAATATGTACGTTTTACTCTCGATAATATAAATGACTACAATACGCGTATCAGGAGTTCTGAGATACTGAATATACAGACCGTTATTGACAAAGCTTATCAGAACCGCAACGAAAAACAAAAGACAGAATTACGTATTTTTCTTATTCTGATAAGTGTTTTATCTTTCTTACTTATAATATCTGTTTGCTATGTATATAAGCAAATGAGAAAAGGTATTAAGACAGCAAAACGGCAGGAGGAAACAAATCTTGAATTAAACTCTCTGAATCAGAAATTGCATCATATGAATGATGAACTCAAAAAGATAAATTTTGAGGTGACTGAAGCAAATCATATTAAGGAAGAGTATATCGGATATTTCTTAGACCAATGTTCGATGTATATAAACAAATTGGATGAATACCGTAAGATGGTGAATAAGAAATTACAAGATAGGCAAATAGATAACTTGTATAAAATAACAAAAAATAGCGAACTGAAAGAAGATGAACTGAAGGAGTTGTTTGCAAATTTCGATACAATGTTTATCCACTTATTCCCCGATTTTGTAGATAAATTTAATGCCTTGTTACAAGACGAAGATCAGATAATTCTAAAAAAAGGAGAGGTGTTGAATACTGAGCTCCGAATATATGCTCTGATACGCTTAGGAATAAATGATAGCAGCAAGATTGCTAACTTTCTGGGGTATTCTGTAAACACTATCTACAACTACCGCGCAAAAATTAAGAACAAAGCTAAGATCTCACGTGAAGATTTTGAATGGACTGTGAAAAAAATAGGGACATTCAATAAGTAATCTTTTACATACTATTTATTTTCTTAATAATATATTAAAATCGTCTTTTCATAAGAAGAATGTATTTATTCTTTTTATGTATTGTCCACTTTTTTGTAAATACACAAATGAGTAAGTGTTTGTAGATCAATATATTTTATTAATTAACAATTCGTATTTTAACTCTTGACTAAATTTTGTATTTATGAACTTGATATGTTTGTAGTAAGCAAGTGTTAGAATGTAGACCTTGAAGATAGAGTAACCTACTGTTTAATCCAATATCCATGATCAAGAGGAAAAAAATATTGTCAGAAAATATAAATTGGGGATACCATTTTTTGGTATTTCTCAGTAGACGATATGCTATACTCTTGTTATTGATTAGCTTTCCATTATACATTTACAGTCAAACAAGAGGAGATGTAGAAATTATTGTAACGAACAATGATCGTTCTCTGGATTTACACAGATTAGCTGTAAACTTTGATGATAATACTGAAAAAGAGTCTATCATAACATTGGATTCAAGTACTCGTTATCAGGAAATGGATGGCTTTGGTGCAGCACTCACAGGCTCATCGTGTTTCAACCTTTTAAAAATGAATCCGAATGATCGTCAAAAGTTTTTAAAAGATACATTCGATCCTACAGAAGGGCTTGGCTATAGCTATATACGGATATCAATCGGATGCTCTGACTTTTCGCTTAGCGAATATACATGTTGCGATGTGGAAGGTATTGACAATTTTTCATTGCAAAGCGAGGAGACAGAATATGTTATACCTGTTCTGAAACAAATATTGGAAATTAATCCAGTAATAAAAATTCTTGGCTCGCCATGGACTTGTCCTCGTTGGATGAAGGTAGATAATCTTACGGATCTGAAACCTTTTAATTCTTGGACTAGCGGTCAGCTCAATCCTAAATATTATGGGGATTATGCCACTTACTTTGTGAAATGGATTCAGGCATTTGCTCTTAAAGGCATTCATATTACAGCCATTACTCCCCAGAACGAACCTCTCAATAGAGGGAACTCTGCCTCTTTATATATGAGTTGGGAAGAGCAACGCGACTTTATAAAGAAAGAGCTTGGCCCTAAATTTAAAGCAGCAGGTGTTGATCCTAAGATTTACGTATTCGATCATAATTACAACTATGATAATATTGAAGGCCAACAGAGTTATCCCCTAAATATATATGAAGACAGCGAGGCCGATAAGTATATAACAGGTGCGGCATACCATGATTACGGAGGAAATCGTAGAGAATTACTAAATATACACAACAAGCGTCCCGATCGGAAACTAATATTTACAGAAACGTCTATCGGTACATGGAATGATGGACTGAATCTGGATAAAAGGCTGATTGCGGATATGGAATCTGTCGCCCTTGGTACGGTGAATAATTGGTGTAGAGGCGTTATTGTTTGGAATCTGATGCTGGATACCGAGAGAGGCCCATGGCGAGAGGGGGGATGTAAAACTTGCTATGGTGCAGTTGATCTCAACAGATCGGACTATAAGACAATCACTCGGAATTCTCATTATTACATTATCGGCCATCTGTCGGCAGTAGTGAAACCAGGAGCTATCCGTATTGGTGCAAAAGATACTCTGAATGATGGTATTGTTTATTCTTCTTTTGTGAATGCTGATGGATCTTATGCATTAGTGTTACTTAACAAAAATGATGTCACTGAAAAAGTTTCTGTAAATGATGGCAAGAATACGTTTACTTATGAAGTCCCGGCTAAGGCAGTAGCTTCATGTAGATGGGGGAAGAATCAGAAAGAATAGGAAAATATACTAAATCTTAGACTCTAGGAGCAGGAATAGATACTCTATCAAATCAAAAAGCTATTAAAAGGATTGCAAATGAATCATTTGGATGGGAATCCGGTAATGAAAAACAATTGACGACGTTGTTATTTTGCATATTAATCCTGCTCCTTTTGTATAAAATAAAATATGAAGCCCGATGAATCAATTTTCATCGGGCTTTTCTTTATGTAATTTCAATTAATTAGTTCTTGAAATTTAGTTCTTCATCTTTCATATCGATAATTATAGGAGTGGCTTTATCAATAGTTCCTCCTAACAATTGCTTAGACAGTACATCTAATACCATGCGCTGGATAACACGTTTTACTGGACGGGCACCGAATTCGGGATCGAATCCTATCTGAGCAATCCAGTTAATAGCATCGTCTGTGAACTCAAGATTTACACCATTTCCTTTCAGCATCTTCACAACACCTTCGAGTTGAATACGTACGACTTGTTCTATTTCTGTCAACTTCAATGGTTCGAACATGATGATTTCGTCGATACGATTTAAGAACTCCGGACGGATGTTCACTTTCAGCATATTCAAGACTTCGTTTTTTGTCTTTTCTACTACTTCGTCATGATTTTTAGGTGTGATACCGGCAAAGTTTTCACGTATCACACTTGATCCCATGTTGGATGTCATGATAATTATTGTATTCTTAAAGTTTACTACACGTCCTTTATTATCTGTCAGACGACCATCATCCAATACTTGCAACAGTATATTGAATACATCGGGGTGTGCTTTCTCTATCTCGTCGAAAAGTACTACCGAATACGGTTTTCTACGGATGGCCTCAGTCAACTGTCCACCCTCATCATAACCTACATATCCCGGAGGTGCTCCGATCAGGCGGGTAGCGCTGAATTTTTCCTGATATTCACTCATATCGATACGTGTCATCATATTCTCATCGTCGAACAAGAATTCTGCAAGAGCTTTTGCTAGCTCGGTTTTACCGACCCCTGTCGTTCCAAGAAATATAAACGAACCGATAGGGCGTTTTGGGTCTTGCAATCCTGCACGGCTACGGCGTATGGCATTCGACACGGCAGTGATGGCTTCGTGTTGCCCTATTACACGCTTGTGCAACTCGTCTTCCAGATTTAATAGTTTATCCCGCTCGCTTTGAAGCATCTTACTTACAGGGATGCCCGTCCAACGCGAAACCACATCGGCAATATCGGAGGCATCGACTTCCTCTTTCACCATTGCCTGATTGCCCTGCATCTCATGCAATTGAGTTTGTAGTTTTTCAATACCGTCTTCCAGTTCTTTCAACTTCCCGTAACGCAATTCGGCTACTTTACCGTAATCCCCTTCACGTTCGGCTTTCTCGGCTTCGAATTTGATATTTTCAATATCTATCTTGTTTTGCTGTATTTTATTGATGACGTCTTTTTCTGCTTGCCATTTAGCTTTCAAGTCTTTCTCTTCTTCTTTGAGTGTGCTAATCTGTCGAGAAAGTTCTTCTTCCTTCACTTTGTCATTTTCGCGCTTTATAGCTTCCCGTTCAATTTCAAGTTGTTTGATACGGCGGCTTTTTTCGTCCAGTTCCAATGGCACAGAGTCGACTTCCATCCGCAGTTTTGCCGCAGCTTCGTCCATCAGGTCAATAGCCTTATCGGGTAGGAATCTGTCTGTAATGTAACGGCTTGATAACTGTACAGATGCAATAATGGCTTCATCTTTGATACGTACCTTATGGTGATTCTCATACTTTTCTTTCAGCCCGCGAAGGATAGAGATAGCATCCATTTCGTTTGGTTCATCTACCATAACGATTTGGAAACGGCGTTCTAGCGCTTTATCTTTCTCGAAATATTTCTGATATTCGTCTAAAGTTGTTGCACCTATCGAACGAAGTTCTCCACGAGCCAATGCAGGTTTCAATATATTGGCGGCATCCATTGCGCCTTCGCTCTTTCCTGCACCCACAAGGGTATGTATTTCATCAATGAATAGGATGATTTCACCTTCCGATTTGATAACTTCATTCACAACTGATTTAAGTCGTTCCTCGAACTCGCCTTTGTATTTAGCTCCTGCAATCAAAGCACCCATATCCAAAGAATAGATTTGTTTGCTTTTTAGATTTTCGGGAACGTCTCCGCGAATGATGCGGTGTGCAAGCCCTTCCGCTATGGCTGTTTTACCCGTACCTGGTTCACCTATAAGGATGGGGTTGTTCTTCGTGCGACGGCTGAGGATTTGCAATACACGACGAATTTCATCATCACGTCCGATCACAGGGTCGAGTTTGCCATCCTTAGCCCGTTGGGTGAGGTTTATAGCATACTTTTCGAGTGACTGATAAGTATCTTCTGCCGATTGGCTGGTTACATTGCTTCCCTTTCGCAATTCATTGATGGCAGCTTGTAACTCCTTTTCAGAGATGCCCGCATCTTTCAGCATACGTGCGGCAGAACTTTTCCCAGAAAGGACACCTAGTAAGAGGTGCTCAAGCGATACGAATTGGTCGCCCATTTTTTTCGCATAATCAGCAGCTTTGTCTAAGTCTGAATTACTTTCACGACTCAGATAGGGCTCCCCTCCCGAAACTTTAGGGTAAGAGTCTATCTCCTTGCTGAGGATAGAGGTGATTTGTCCGGGATTAGCTCCAAGTTTTTGAAAAAGGAAATTAACAACATTCTCTCCGGTCATTATCACCCCGAGAAGGATGTGTGCAGGCTCAATGGCTTGTTGCCCCTTTTCTTTTGTGATCTCAACAGCCTTTTGTATGGCTTCCTGAGATTTGATGGTAAAGTTGTTGAAATTCATATATTTAGTTTTGTTTGTTTTTCTCTAGTTTTAATAACAATTCTTTGATGATATTCGTTCAAAATACTTGCCAAAGAGAATTTTGTGTCAAATTGGCAGATGTTTTATGTTAGAGGGTAATGTTGTTTCTTCAAATATTTTACTTAAGTTTGCGCATCACTGTTAGGGGTGTTCTTCGATAGAAGGACTGAGATTAAACCCTTGAACCTGATATGTTGTAATTGACATCGGAGGGAAACGGTAGTGGTTATTTGGGATAAAATTAATTACTATATCATCTGTAAGCCGTTTCATTATTTATGAGACGGCTTTTTTATTTATTCAATAAATCAACATTATGATAGATATTCAATCTTTGGTGCGCGACTTAGATTTAGTGAGGGAAAAGTCTCCTCTAATACATAATATTACCAATTATGTGGTAATGAATAATACGGCAAACGGATTGCTGGCTATCGGTGCCTCACCCGTTATGGCTCATGCTATTGACGAGGTTGCCGACATGGCTAGGATTGCCTCTGCTTTGGTGATTAATATAGGTACCCTCAATGCCGAGTGGGTCGAATCTATGCTTGTTGCAGGTAAAAGTGCTTCTGCTAAGAATATCCCTATAATATTAGACCCTGTTGGGGCAGGTGCCACACCTTACCGTACGAGGGTTTGTAAACAGATAATAGAAGAATGTAAGCCTTCTATCATTCGTGGGAATGCTTCTGAAATAATGGCTTTGTGTGATGCTAATGCACAGACAAAAGGTGTAGATAGCACAGATTCTTCGGATATTGCATTGGATTCAGCTAAATCATTAGCCAAACAAACAGGGGCTGTTGTAGTTGTCAGTGGACAAACAGACTATATAACCGATGGTGCAAATGTAAAAACCGTAAAGAATGGCAACCCCATGATGGCACGGGTTACAGGAATGGGATGTACAGCTACGGCTATTGTTGCTGCTTTTGCTGCTGTTAATCAGAATATGCTGGATGCAGCTGTGCATGGAATGTCTATTATGGGGATTGCCGGAGAAATAGCTGCGAAAAAATCTTTAGGGAATGGAAGCCTGCAAATGAATTTCCTTGATGAATTATATAATATAGATGAGGAAGTAATAAGAAATAACATCAAACAATAAAAATATGCCTATATTCGATTTGAGCCTGTATCTCGTTACAGACCAATCTTTATCATTAGACTGTCCGCTAAAGTCAGTTGTTGAAACGGCTGTGAGGGGAGGAGTTTCCATGGTACAACTTAGAGAAAAAGATGCTTCTACCAAAGAGTTTTATGAATTGGCTATGAAGATAAAAGCCTGTCTGAAACCTTATAATGTTCCATTAATCATAAACGACAGATTGGATATAGCTTTGGCTTGCGATGCAGAAGGGCTGCATATAGGGCAAAGCGATATGCCTTATGAAATAGTACGTAAGCTATTAGGCAAAAATAAAATAATTGGTTTGTCGGTAGAGAATGTACAGGATGCAAAAGAGGCGAACAATCTCGACGTCGATTATATAGGTATATCACCTGTATTCGATACACAGACGAAAACAGATACTTCTAAGGCTTTAGGGTTGGAAGGAATAAAAGAAATAAGCCGTATTTGCAGGCATCCCAGTGTTGGTATAGGGGGGATTAATATAAGCAATGCAGCGGATATTATCTCGGCAGGAGCCGATGGTATCTCGGTAGTATCTGCGATCATGTCGGCACAAGATCCAATGGAATCGGCACGTCAATTAAGAAATATAGTGGATAGAACTAAAAATAAAAAATCATGAAATGGAGTGAAAATGCGTGGAATGCTGCGAAACCTATATACGATAAAATACTGGAACAATCTTTTATAAACGGATTGATAGAGGGAACACTCGACAAAGAGAAATTCTCGTTTTATATTCGACAAGATGCTCTTTATCTGGCTGAGTACGGCAAAGTGTTAACAGGGATAGCTTCGAAACTGAATAAACCAGAACACATCAGTGCTTTTATTCATTTTGCGGGCGATAGCGTTGCTGTAGAGCAGGCTTTACATGCAACGTTTGTCAGTAAGATAGATGTTGCCGTTAAGAGCGAAATGTCGCCAAGTTGCTTATTATATACTTCTTATCTTTTAGGTACATTGGCAAAAGCGCCTGTGGAGGTTATTGTAGCAGCTGTTTTACCATGTTTTTGGATATATAAGGAAGTGGGAGATTATATATTGGCAAATCAGACAAAGGGCGAGAATCCTTATCAGTCGTGGATAGATACGTATGGAGGAGAAGATTTTGAGAAATCCGTACAAACCGCTATTTCTATTGCAGATGACTTGGCTGATAATTGTACTCCTGAGCAACGAAAGGCGATGACCGAAGCCTATGTGATGTGCTCCAAAATGGAATGGTTGTTTTGGAATAGTGCATGGCGACAAGAGAAGTGGGCTATATGATTATTGATCATATTTATCTATATTAGAAATAGTTATTAGTCAGTAATTGACGATGAAGTGTAAAGAATGAAAATGTGTAACCTTTGTTACTTTTTACTAGAAGAGAGAACATAAAATGAAGAAACATTATAAAATAGCATTGTCTATCGCAGGAAGTGATCCTAGTGGAGGAGCAGGCATACAGGCAGATTTAAAAGCTTTTTCTGCATGCGGGTGTTATGGCGCTACGGTAATAGTTGCCGTTGTGGATGAGAATACTGTAGGAGTAACTGGAGTGCATCCTATTCCTGTGCCGTTTGTGTCGGGACAGATCAAATCCGTTTTGGATGATATAGGAGCAGATGCAATAAAAATAGGTATGCTCCATTCGTCTGAACTTATTTTATCTGTGAAGGAAACATTGGCAAGGTATAATGTGAAGAATATCGTTTTAGACCCTGTTATGGTTGCCACGTCAGGAGATAAATTGTTGCAGGATGAAGCTATCGAGACATTAAAGACTGAATTGATTCCATTTGTAAGGGTTATAACACCGAATATACCGGAAGCTGAAATCTTGTTAGGGACGAAAATACGTAATCAGGAAGATTTACGTCATGTAGTGAAAGACCTTTCTTTCGGGAAGCAGGTATCTGTACTCCTAAAAGCCGGGCATCTTACCGAAGATGAATTAATAGATATCTTCTACAATGCAGAGACAGATGAAATTATAGAGCTGAGTTCTAAACGTATTCATACAAAAAATACGCATGGTACAGGCTGTACCTTCTCTTCTGCTATCGCTGCGTTTTTAGCGCAAGGATTGCCTCTGAATGATGCGGTAAGGTGTGCAAAAGATTATATGAATAAAGCGATTCTGGCAGGAGCTGATTATGAAATAGGTAAAGGGCATGGTCCGGTCCACCATTTTTTTAATTTCTGGGGGTGATATTTTACAATTGTTTTGGCTGTATTTTATTATACTTTTATACCTTTGAAACCAAATTTCAAATGTCTTAGTAACAATGGCCATCAGGGATTCTCGAAACGACAAATTTTCTACCAGGGTAATAAGTGAGAAGTTTAACAAACAAGATGTACATGGAGCTATCTCCATGCCTATATATCGTAATGCGGCGTTCGAATTTGCGGATTCGGAAAGTATAGCAGCTGCATTTCAGTATAAGGAAGAGATTGCATCGCATACTTATACGCGTATAACGAACCCTTCGGTAGAAAATCTGGAAAGAAAGATAAAAGCAGCATCACGAGCAGAAAACGTGATGATGTTAGCTTCGGGTATGGCGGCTATATCGAATACTTTCATGACAATTGCATATGCTGGGAGTAATATTGTTACATCTCCACATTTGTTTGGGAATACTTTTGCTCTGTTTAAGTTTACATTAGCAGCTTTTGGAGTCGAAGTCCGTTTCGTAAATACAGATAATATAGAAGAAATAGCCTCTGCCATTGATGAAAATACATGTGCTTTCTTTTGTGAGCTGATAACCAATCCTCATATGGAGATAGCTAATCTACCTGAAATATCGAAGTTGTTGAAAGTTCGCAATGTACCGATGATTGTAGATACGACAATTATTCCATGGTGCGGATTCGATGCAAAGAAAGCAGGGGTAGATTTAGAAGTATTATCAACAACCAAATATATATCGGGAGGAGCAACAAGCATCGGAGGAGCTATCCTTGATTACGGTACTTTCGACTGGACGCATAATGAACGATTGAAAACGGTTGTAAAAACAGCGGGAATGTCTCAGTTTACATTTAAACTGAAAAGAGAAATAGCCCGAAATATGGGTGCTGCAATGGATCCTGAAACTGCTTATTTACAGGCATTGGGTATGGAGACGTTGCAATTGAGATACGAAAAAATGTCGGCTTCTGCATGCGAGTTAGCTCAGTTTTTGCCTTCTCTGCCGAAGGTAGTGAAAGCTAATTATACAAAGCTAGATAGTTCGCCATATAAAGAAACATCAGATAAGCTGTTTTCTGGAAATCCGGGAGCAATGCTTACATTCAGCTTTGAGAGCAAAGAAGCTTGTTATGCATTTATGGACAAGCTCCAGATAATACGTCGTGCAACGAACCTGTTCGACAATAAAACTTTGATTATTCATCCCGAATCTACGATCTATGGAACATTTACCCCTGAAATGAAGAAGGTAATGGGCATAGAGGATAACTTGATGAGGCTATCAGTTGGTTTGGAAGATGTGGAGGACTTGAAGAACGATATCATTCAAGCCTTGAACTGATTTTAGATAGTACCAAATATATACCTTAAAAGCTAAACATGATGAAATCTCTGAGGATTGTCATGGTGGTGATAATTTTCGGATTGTCGCTTCCATCCATAATGAATGGGCAGGAATATTATAAGTCTGGCCCTGTCGAAAAAGATTTTGTAGGATATTTATTCACTTATTTCAAAGGCAATGATGTCAAAGACGAGGCAATATGTTATGCCATCAGTCGCGATGGTTATAATTATCTGGCTTTGAATAACAACAGCCCTGTAGTCGACTCCAAGAAGATAAGTTCGACAGGAGGTGTCCGCGATCCTCATGTATTGCGAGCAGAAGACGGTGAGACTTTCTATATGGTAGTTACCGATATGACATCATCGAAAGGTTGGGATTCTAACCGAGCCATGGTTTTGCTTAAATCTACAGACCTCATAAATTGGACTTCTTCTATAATTAATATCCAAACTAAATATAGTGGACAAGAGAATTTGAAGCGAGTATGGGCACCTCAGGTTATTTATGATCCTGATGTCAGAAAATATATGATTTATTGGTCGATGCAGCATGGTAATGGGCCGGATATTATTTATTATGCGTATGCGAATGATAATTTTACGGATTTAGAGGGTGAGCCAAAAGTGTTGTTTATCCCGAAGAATGGTAAATCGTGTATAGATGGCGACATTGTTAATAAGAACGGACTTTATTATATATTTTATAAAACCGAGGGGCATGGCAATGGCATCCGTTTGGCAATAACAGATTCGCTTGCCTCAGGAAAATGGATAGAGCAGCCGGGCTATAAGCAGCAGACCAGAGATGCAGTAGAGGGTTCGTATGTCTTTAAACTGAATAATAGTGATACATACATTCTCATGTATGACATGTATATGAATGGAAAATATCAGTTTTGTGAAAGTAAAGATTTGGATGTTTTCAAAGTGATAGATAAGGATATTTCGATGAACTTCCATCCGCGTCATGGCTCTGTGATACCGTTAACTCGACAAGAGCTGGAGGTTCTTACAGATAAGTGGGGTATTCCCGAAGGATTCGTAATACCTGAAGATAAGAATCCAGTTTTGACAGGATATTATGCTGACCCTGAAATATTGTATTCCAACAAGACAAACAAATATTATCTCTATCCCACTAGTGACGGTTTTGATGGTTGGGGAGGATATTACTTTAAAACATACTCATCTGATAACCTGAAAAACTGGATAGATGAGGGTGTTATTCTCGATTTGAAGAAAGATGTATCGTGGGCAAATGGTAATGCATGGGCTCCTTGTATTGTCGAAAAGAAGGTAGGTAAGGACGCTTATAAATATTACTACTATTTCAGTGGGGGAAAAGAAGGAGAACCTAAAAAGATAGGTGTTGCAGTGGCTGATGATCCGGCAGGGCCATTCGCCGATTCGGGAAAACCGTTGATTGATTTTTATCCCGATGGTGTAACAGGAGGACAGCAAATCGATCCAGATGTTTTCACCGACCCTAAGACAGGGAAAAGCTATATCTATTGGGGTAACGGATATATGGCAGGTGCGGAACTGAATAAAGATATGGTCTCTATTAAGAAGAACACGATGAAAGTTATGACGCCAGATAAAACCTTTCGTGAGGCTGTCTATGTATTTTATAGAAATGGTATTTATTATTTTCTTTGGTCGGAAGACGATACAGGAAGTGCCAACTATAAGGTTCGTTATGCAACGGCAAAGTCGCCATTGGGCGAATTGACTATTCCCGAAAATAATATCGTTATAATGAAAGACGAAGCTAGAGGTATTTTCGGAACGGGACATAATTCTGTACTCCAGATTCCTGATAAAGACGAATGGTATATTGTCTATCATCGTATATCCCGCCCCGATGGTATTAAGAAATCATATCCCGGTATATATCGTGAAGTTTGTATTGATAAAATGGAGTTTAATGAGGATGGAAGTATAAAACAAGTAAAGCCTAGTTTATAGCTTATTTATGGTAATATTCTTTAAAAATATGTTATATCAGATGCTCTGAATCACTTCGTTGTTAACCAATATGAAAAAAGCTTTTTATAAGATTAATTTATATGTTTGAAAACATATAAATACAAATAAAAAATAGTACTTTTGTGCCTATAATAGGAAAAGTCACCGAATCAGTGTTAAATAACTGATAAATATGAAAATACAGATAATTAACGGTCCGAATTTGAATTTGTTGGGAAAGCGCGAGCCTGATATTTATGGGAATGCCTCGTTCGATTCTTACTTTCTACAACTTACGCAAATGTTTCCGGATAGTGAGTTGTCTTATTTTCAGTCTAATCACGAAGGAGCTATTATAGATAAAATTCATGAAGTAGGGTTTTCGTATGATGGTATTGTTTTGAATGCCGGAGCCTACACGCATACATCTGTTGCTATCCATGATGCTATAAAGGCAGTGAATGCTTCTGTGCTGGAGGTGCATATTTCTAATATTCATACTCGTGAAGAGTTTCGCCATAAATCGATGATTGCGGCAGCTTGTAAGGGCTCAATAGTCGGTTTAGGCTTATTTTCATATGAACTTGCGATTGAATTTTTCCTTAAAAACAAGAAAGGATAATATCGATAAATTATAAAAACTATATATTAAACAAATTTCCATTTATGATTCAGAAGAAAACGAAAATTGTAGCTACAATTTCAGACATGCGTTGTGATGTTGATTTTATCAAGTCTTTGTATGAGGCGGGAATCAATGTTGTTAGAATGAACTCTGCACACATGACCGAAGAAGGTTTTGTGAAAGTAATGACTAATGTACGTGCTGTATCGAGTCATATCGGTATAATGATGGATACTAAAGGTCCTGAAATACGTACGACTAAAACGGCAACAGGTGAAAAAATAGTAGTTAAGACTGGAGATAAGCTGAAAGTGATTGGAGATATAGATACACTGTCTACTCCTGAGCAAGTATCGGTTTCTTATCCGAGCATCGTAAAAGATGTTCCTGTTGGTAGCATTCTTTTGATTGATGATGGCGAGACAGGAATGAAAGTAATTGATAAAACTGCTGACTATTTGCTTTGTGAAGTTCAAAACGATGGAACTATCGGTAGTCGTAAGAGTGTAAATATTCCGGGAGTAAGTGTAAACCTTCCGTCTATTACAGCTAAAGACAGAAGAAGCATCGAAATCGCTATCGAAAATAAAGCTGACTTTATAGCACACTCTTTTGTAAGACATAAACAAGACGTTCTTGATGTACAAAAGATATTGGATGAATATAACAGCCCTATCAAAATTATCGCTAAAATCGAGAATCAGGAAGGTGTTGACAATATAGATGAAATCTACGAAACGGCTTATGGTGTAATGGTAGCTCGTGGAGACTTGGGTATTGAAGTACCGCAAGAAAATATTCCTGCTATCCAACGTTTACTTATCCGTAAAGCTATAGAATATAAGAAACCTGTTATTGTAGCAACTCAGATGTTGCACACAATGATAGAAAATCCTCGTCCTACACGTGCAGAGGTGACAGATATAGCTAACGCTGTATATTACGGAACAGACGCTGTGATGCTTAGTGGTGAAACTGCTTATGGTAAATATCCTCTAGAGGCTGTTCGCGCTATGGCTCAAATCTGTGCTACTACAGAGCAATCTAAAATAGATGAGAAAGTAATTCCGGTTCCTTTCAAAGATGAAGAATATGATACTACTTCTTTCTTGTCGAGACAAGCTGTAAAAGCTGCTACTCAACTAGGACTGACTGCTATTATCACTGATAGTTTCACAGGACGTACGGCTCGTACAATGGCTGCATTCCGCAGTAGATGTCCGGTTTATGCTATGTGTTGTAGTGAAGAAGTAGCTCGTCAGCTATCTGTATGTTATGGCATAAATGCAACATACCAGGAGTCAACAGGTTATACAACACACCAACACAAGCAATATTTCTTGAAAGCTTTAAATGGCTTATTAGAAAAAGGTTTGATTAAGAGAGAAGATACTGTTGCTTATCTGAGCGGTTCGTTCGGTGAAGGTAAAGGAACATCTTTCCTTGAAATCAACGGTGTAGGTCGTGTGATCGAAGCAGGAGATGCTTTTGAAGTTCCGGTAGACTAATTAGGATTATAAAAGAAGAGCTGTAAGATCTCAGCCTTTTCAAAACATAAAAAAGAGATAATGATTATATGTCATTATCTCTTTTTGTATAGATATGGATTTCTTCTTTGTTTCGAGGATATTATTGTGTTTTTATACTATTGTGTTATTCAAGGTCGGTTCTGTCGTTGGTGGTGTCATTATCTGGCTGCGATACTAAAAGGAAGTCTATGGGTTCTGACGATTCGTTCGCAATGTAGTGTCTACTCATGGGTTCTATCAATATTCCTTGTTGGTCAGTCACTACTTTGGATTTGCCATCAATATAAAAGACAGCCGTACCTTTTAATATAAAGAAGAATTGCCTGGAGGTGGTATGGAAATGTAGGGTTTCTCTGGTCCCTGCCGGCATGGTTTCGATTTTTATAGAGAGGGAATCCCTATTCATAAGAATCCAACTACTACATTTATCGCCCCAGAAATAATGAGGCGCTGATTTTTTGTCTATCACTCTACTCATAATTCTATAATTTAAGATATAACAATGTGCTAAAATTAAGAAATATATTGAATAATATACCTTTTCTGTTTATATAATTGCAAGATGATTATTCTAACTTTGTATTTTTATAAATTTTATGGCTATAGATAAAGATAATGAAATAGAGGAGTATATACTTTCTCATATTGATGGAGAAGGGGAATTGCTTCAGCAATTAAACAGGGATGCGCATGTAAATTTGCTCAAGCCGCGTATGTTGTCGGGGCATTTGCAAGGCAGAATGTTGAAGGTATTTTGCCGGATGTTGCAGCCGAAATTTATTCTCGAAATAGGTACATATACAGCCTATGCTACTTTATGTTTGGCCGAAGGGGCTGCCGATGATGCGGAAATTCATACTATAGAGGTAAATGACGAACTCGAAGACTTTATTATGAAATATCTTCACAAAACAAAGCTGAAAGACAAGATACATTTACATATCGGTGATGCAATGGAGATAATACCGTCTATTAACAGAACGTTCGACCTCGTATTTATCGATGCTAATAAACGCCATTATATAGAGTATTATGATCTTATTTTCGACAAAGTACGTTCTGGTGGATTGATTATTGCTGATAATACACTTTGGGACGGACATGTGTTGGAAACGCCGAAGCTTTCGGATAAACAGACTATCGGTATACAGCAATTTAATGATATGATTGCAAAAGACGATAGGGTAGAAAAAGTAATTCTTCCTGTGCGTGACGGTCTCACCTTAATCTGGAAAAAGTGATATTCTGCTGACTTATTTATCTATAGGTGGATAATTATTTGAGTTGTAGAAGATTTAGAAAATATTCTTAGATTAAAAAGTCGCAAATAAAAAATAGCGGATTATGTTACCTTTGTCACCTTTTAGTTAAAAGCCTATTTAGGTAAAAACCAGAGATAGATGAAGAATACGGATAATAATTGTACTTTTGTATTCTGATAAAATAGAAATAGATATGGATACTACCAGACAACAAAAGATAAATAGGCTAATTCAGAAGGAACTGGGCGAAATATTCAGGAAGCAAACGCAGCAGATGAAAGGTGTACTTGTTTCGGTGAGTGTAGTACGCGTCAGTCCTGATTTAGGAATGGCTAAAGTATATTTAAGTATTTTTCCTTCGGAGATGGGAAAGGAATTATTGGCTAATATAAAGACTAATGTAAAGGCTTTACGCTTCGATTTGGGGCAAAAAGTAGGCAAGCAGTTGCGTGTAATTCCCGAACTGGCTTTCTATCTCGACGATTCGCTCGATTACCTTGAGAATATAGACAAACTATTGGGTACGGATAACAACAGGAAAGAAGAATAAACTTGAACCTACCGTTTCATATAGCCAGGCGTTACCTATTTGCAAAAAAATCGCATAACGCTGTTAACATTATATCGACGATATCCGTATGTGGTATTGGTATTGCTACTTTAGCTCTAGTGTGCGTATTATCTGTCTTTAACGGTTTTACCGATGTCGTTACAATCACATTTAGTGCTTTTGATCCTGAGTTGCAGATAACACCGTCACAAGGAAAGGTATTCAGCTCAAATGATCCTAAAATACAGGAAATAAAGCATCTGTCTGAAGTTGAATTTGTATCTGAATCGTTGGAAGAAAATGCTTTGTTGAGATATGGTGATAGGCAAGAGCCGGTAGTGCTAAAAGGAGTTTCTTCTCAGTTCGAAAAATTAGCAGAAATAGATAAGTTAATTGTTGACGGGCGTTTTGTCTTACGGGAAGGCGATATTGATAACGGCGTGATTGGTGGTGGTTTGGCAATGATGCTGGGTGCAGGAGCAAACTTTGTAGATCCTATTGAGATATACATGCCGAAGAGAAATGTGCGGGTGAATCCTGCAAATCCGGCTACGGCTTTTGATCTCTCACATGCGTTTGTGAGTGGCGTTTTCATTGTTAATCAGGCTAAATATGATGATCAGGTGTTTATCGTGTCTATCGAACTGGTGCGTGAGCTATTAAAATATGAAGACGAAGTGTCGTCAATCGATATAAAGGTTAAAAACGGTGTAGAGATCGAAGCCTTACATGGCAAAATAAAGTCAATACTCGGAAATGACTATCTGGTGAAAGATAGATTTGAACAGCAAGAAGACTTATACCGTATGGTGAATATAGAGAAGTGGGTGACATTTCTCATTTTGGCTATTATCATGGTTATAGCTGTGTTTAATGTAGTAGGCTCACTGACTATATTGATTATAGAGAAGGATGACGATATACGCATACTTAAAAGTATGGGAGCCAGTAATAGTTTAATAATAAGGATATTTATGTTTGAGGGGTTGCTTATCACCATCATTGGTGTAGTGTCGGGTATCGTGCTAGGTCTACTCGTTTGCCTTGCTCAACAATATTTCGGTCTGTGGAAACTTGGTTCTACTCCCGAAACATTTATAATAGATGCTTACCCTGTTTCTGTTCAGGTTCTTGATATTGTTCTTGTCTTCGTGACGGTAAGTGTCGTTAGTTTTCTAGCTGTGCTTTATCCGATAAACAGCTTGAGAAAACGATTGTGATTATAAGATAAGTTGCCAGAATTCCACGTCTATTAATTTTCCAAATTTGACTCCTGACTCTTTGAAATTTCCAATCAAGGTGAATCCGAATTTATGATGCAATTTCTGACTGGTTTCGTTTGGTAACGATATTACTCCTATTAGAGAATGGATATTTATCTTTCTAGCCCGCTCTATTAATTCCTGATATAGAATACTCCCCAAGCCATTTCCTATAGCCTTCTGATCGAGATAAACACTTGTTTCCAATGTTATGTCATAAGCCACTCTTTCCCTCCAGTTATTGAGATAAGCATAACCTATCACCTCTCCGTTTTCTTCGTATACGAAGTAAGGAAATCCTTTCCCTTTTACCTTCTGTATACGTGATTTAATGTCGTCTTCGGTTACAGGGTCGTACTCGAACGTGATAATTGTCTTCTCTATATAATAATTGTATATATCGGCTATTCTTTTCGCATCGGCGAGGGTAACATCTCTTATCATGTGTATTACTGGCCTGTGTAAGGAGGTAGTTCTTGGGTCGATTCTTTTACAATAGGCTCTGAAGCTATAATACTATCCACAATAAATTTGGTGTAGCCTCTCCATGGCAATGCTCCATAGTATTCTTTATAGTGGAGCTGTACATTATGTCCGCTCATCGACATTAGCTTTATTGCGAGTTCTTTATTTTCTACTGAGAACTGAAATTCGTTCGATTGCAATCCTGACTGCCCCGGACGAAATCCCGATTGGATAAGCTCTCCTTCGTATGTTTTGAAAATGACACCCTTGTGTTTTATGTTGTTCAGTATTCCGGCCTTAACTCCAGAGTCGCTATATGGAACATAAAACCGGATATATCCGAATATGAGGAGGCCTATGATGATGACCAATAGGGATATCGAAAGCACTTTTTTCATCGTAATTTACAATTTTAAGTTTAATTGTTAAAACAATACAACATGTGTTTTGTTCAGAAAGCAAAGATATTCATAATTTTAGACTATTTTTGTTCTAAGGTTTAAAATATATAAGGCATTCAGGCTATAAATAAGAAGAGTCAGATGAATATAGAAGAACTAAGATATTATTGCCTTTCTGTAAAGGGAGCTTCTGAATGTACTCCATTCGATGATACCACTTTAGTGTTCAAAGTGATGGAGAAGATGTTTGCTTATATAGGCCTCGAACCGAAGGATGGTATATTCAAAGTGAATATGAAATGTAATCCTGACAGGTCAGTCGATTTGCGTGAAAGGTATAATGGAGTTATTGGTGGGGTTCATACACGATCGTTAATGTGGAACTCAGTTTGTTTAGAGAGTGATGTACCCGATAATGTAATCAGGGAGCTAATACGTCATTCAGTAGATGAGGTAATAAAGAAACTGCCAAAGAAAAAGCAGGAGGAGTATAAGAATTTGTAATAAATAGAGAAATGATTATAAAGGACGCACAATTTGTAATAAGTAATACCGATTATAGGAAATGCCCGGAGGACGGCAAGCCTGAGTATGCTTTTATCGGTAGGTCTAATGTGGGGAAATCTTCCCTGATAAATATGCTGACAAACAGGAAAGGATTGGCGATGACATCTTCCAGACCAGGAAAGACTCAGTTGATAAACCATTTTATTATCAATGATGAATGGTATCTGGTCGATTTACCCGGTTATGGTTATGCGCAACGAGGAAAAGAAGGACGTTTACAAATCCGTAAGATAATAGATTCTTATATAGTGAAGCGTACCGAGCTTACGTGTCTATTCCTGCTGTTGGATTCTCGCCATGAGCCGCAAAAAATAGATATGGAGTTTGTTAACTGGTTGGGTGAAGAGCAAATACCTTTTGCAATTATATTTACCAAAATAGATAAATTAAGTAAAGGACGGTTGAAGGACAATATTGAGGTTTATCTTAATAAGTTAAAAGAGACTTGGGAAGAATTACCTCCAATATTCTATACTTCTTCCGAACATCGATTGGGTGGTGATGATGTCCTCAATTATATAGATGGCATAAATAAGGAGATGAGAAGTAAATAAAGTATATTTCTGAATTAAATTTATCTATATATAGTCGATTGATAATTCTTGAATAAATAATGAAAAACAAATAAAATACTATGTTGCTGATACCAATGATTAACATTGCGGAGATTAATGATCCCGCCAATATTTTAGAGAAAATGCAGTTTGTTCAGCAAAATGAAATTGCTAATGTAAACTGGCCCGATGAATTTCCATCCAAGCCTAAAGTTACATTCAAAATGGCTCATAATGGAACGCATTTATTTTTGCAGTATTTTGTAGAAGAAAATGAAGTTTTAGCGAAAACAGAAATAGACAATGGTCCTGTGTGGACAGATTCGTGTGTTGAGTTCTTTATATCTTTCGACAATTCGTCATATTATTATAATGCGGAGTTTTCCTGTATAGGTAAGGCGCTTTTGGCATATCGACCCGGACGTGAAAATGCTATACATGCAGACGCAGGCATAATGAATTCGATAAAACGCTATTCTAGTCTTGGCGCGGAGACATTTGGAAGTAGAAAAGGCGATTTTGAATGGAATCTGCTTGTTGTTATTCCGGTCTCGGCTTATTGGAAATCAGATATAAAAACATTTAGTGGTGTGACTGCACGTGCTAATTTTTATAAATGCGGAGATAATCTTGCTACGCCTCATTATTTATCGTGGAATCCTATTTTAACAGAGAAGCCGGATTTTCATATTCCTCAATTTTTTGGAGAACTTAAATTCGAATAAATCTCTTTTGTATTCATAAGTGTCAATAAAAGAGGAGGATAACGGTTTTTATTTTTATGTTAAATAATCTTTCATCGGTTGTTTTTTTTTCTATCTTTGCGCTGAAAATTGCAGGGGTCTGGGGTTTTCTTCTAAATATGGATATATTTAAAATTTATGAAAAATAATTTATTCGATAGGTTTAAGCCTAAAGAAAACAAATTCTTCCCTCTTATGAGTGGGATGGCAGAAGTTATCGTTGTCGCATCTGATCTTATTATTGAATGTGTACAAGTTGCTAATCACAATGAAGCTGTAGAGTACTACAAGAAGATCAAAGAACAGGAGCGTAGGGCGGATGCCATTCAAAATGAGATTTTTGAAGAGCTGAATGAGACCTTTATTACTCCGTTCGACAGGGAAGATATCAATCACCTAACGTCTACAATGGACGATGTTACAGATCTGATCAATAGTTGCGCGAAACGTATTATGCTTTATAGCCCTAAGGTGATGCCGGAGGCAGCGGTGCGTTTGGCTATGTTCGTTAGAGAATCTGCAGGATTTCTAGTGAAGGCTATTGACGAGCTTGATGTTTTGAAAAAGAATACTGAGAACATTAAAGAACATTGCTTGCAGTTGGGTGTCATAGAGAAGAAAGCAGATGATGTTTATGAACATTTCCTTATAGATTTGTTCGAAAATGAGACAGATGCGATTGAGGTTATCAAACTGAAAGATATTCTTCATGAACTGGAGCGTGCAACTGATGCAGCCGAAGCTGTAGGTAAGATTATCAAAACCATGATTGTTAAGTACTCATAACCCAAAAGACATGACTTTACTGATAATAATCATTGTTTTAGCTATAATTTTCGATTTTATTAATGGATTCCACGATGCGGCTAACTCGATAGCCACTGTTGTGTCCACAAAAGTTCTTACTCCTACCCAAGCTGTTATCTGGGCGGCATTCTTCAATTTTGTAGCATATTTCATAGCAAAATACGTTATAGGGGGGTTTGGTATAGCCGATACAGTTTCTAAGACTGTCGATATGGACTATATTATCCAGAATTTTGGGAATCCTTCTCTTATTATAATTGCAGGTCTGATCGCCGCTATTACATGGAATCTGGTTACATGGTGGTTAGGAATTCCTTCCTCTTCTTCGCATACTCTGATAGGCGGTTTCGCCGGAGCAGGGATTGCAGCTTCCGGATTTCATGCCATACATGCAGGTGTAATCGGAATCATAGCCTTGTTTATAGTTGTAGCGCCATTAATTGGTATGGTTGCCGGTAATATGATAACGCTTATGACATTGCATTTTGCAAAAAAGATAAAGCCGGCAAAAGCGGATCGTTGGTTCAAAAATCTCCAACTCGTTTCTTCGGCTGCATTGAGTATAGGGCATGGATTGAATGATTCTCAGAAGGTAATGGGTATCATTGCTGCTGCTCTCATTGCTTATACTGCAACAAATGCCGATGTTCATCCTTGGCTGCATATGAATAGTATGAATGATATGCACGACTGGGTGCCTCTTGCCTGTTTTACCGCGATTGCCCTAGGTACAGTATGTGGCGGATGGAAGATTATGAAGACAATGGGTAACCGTATAACAAAGATAACGCCTATAGAGGGGTTTTGTGCTCAGATGGCAGGTTCTCTAACATTATTCATTACAGAGATTTTACATGTACCAGTTAGTACAACTCACGTGATTTCGGGTAGTATTATTGGAGTAGGATCTGTAAAACGACTTTCGGCAGTTCGCTGGGGCGTGACTAAGGATTTGGTTATAGCATGGATTCTAACTATTCCTATTAGTGCTGTAATGGCAATGTTGTGCTATTATGGGTTAAGCTTATTTGTAAAATAATAGATCTTTCAGAGGTAGGAAAAATATACCTTGATAGTTTTAAGATATTTGATGGGGGTAATTCAATAGGATTATCCCCATTCTTATCTTTTTTAGATATCTTATTGCTTTATTCGTTGAAAAACAATATCTTTGCACCGCTTTTTTAAGCAAATATGTTTAACTTTTTAATGATACTGATCAGGACAGGTGCCAGATCGTTATTGAATGATTGATAACTTAAAAAATGTACAGCCGATCGTAGACTTCGATTGGGATGCGTACGAACAAGGAGACTCTTATACTAGTAAGAGCAAAGAAGAATTAGTAGAAACTTATGACCAATCGTTGAACAAAGTAAACGACAAAGAAGTGGTAATAGGTAAAGTAACTGCTATGAACAAACGTGAAGTTGTTGTTAATATCGGTTACAAATCGGATGGTGTTGTATCAATGAACGAGTTTCGTTACAATCCTGATCTGAAAGTTGGCGACGAGGTAGAAGTTTATATCGAAAGCCAAGAAGACAAAAAAGGACAATTGATCCTTTCTCACAAGAAAGCTCGTGCTACACGCTCTTGGGATCGTGTTAATGAGGCTCTTGAAAAAGATGAAATTATCAAAGGATTTATCAAATGTCGTACTAAGGGCGGTATGATCGTTGACGTATTCGGTATAGAAGCATTCTTGCCAGGATCTCAAATCGACGTGAAACCTATCCGCGACTATGATGTATTCGTAGGTAAGACTATGGAATTCAAAGTTGTGAAAATCAACCACGAATTCAAAAATGTTGTTGTTTCTCACAAAGCTCTTATCGAAGCTGAACTTGAACAACAAAAGAAAGACAT
>JBKEBA010000015.1:0-3664 GCA_047972895.1 Dysgonomonas sp. | reverse complement strand
TGATGATTTGAATGTCCATAGAATTACATACTTGACGCAGAATATCACGGCAACGTAGTTGAATGTCACCTTGTAATACTTGGTAGCGATATTTAGTTATCCAAACTAAGTGGACTTGTAAACTATTTATATTATGTGAACTTCGGCGATTTTCCATAAACGTTACAAAGATAAAACTTAAAACATTTATAGAAGCTAAAGCCTTGTACTAAAGTACATAGTTTTAACTAGCGAACTTGAAAAATAAAAGGTTATGTAAGAAGAACTCTGGGTGGTGAATTAGACGTTAATTCTCTTTTCAAGGCTGAATTTATAAGTGAAGATTGGACGACACTAGTTAAAGAGATAACGAGAAGAAAAGACCTGAAAAATAAGGATGCTATATTGAGTATGCTAACCAATGCTATCAATCCTGATCAGTGCGAAGAGGAAATCAAACGCTTATACAAGAGTGATTTCACTATTATAAAAGATTCTATCTATCCTCTTCTCGAAAAAGCAGAAGTAGAATTCAATATGCATCGTACCGATATGACCGATAAAACAGAAGTAAGAAGAGAATTCCTTACCGGATATGATGAGGGTGTCCGCCTTTTATTAGAAAGAGATTACTGGAAAGCGCTTGATATATTGGCTAACTATTCGGACTATAATACAGCTTTGTGTTTGACTTGCCTTGGTTACAATGCGAAAGCATATGAGTTATTGATCACTTTGCCTAAAACCCCAAATATCCAATACTTACTATCTATACTCGCTCTTAGACTGGGAAAAGAAGATGAAGCTGTAGATTATCTGCTGGATGCAATCAAACATGATCCTTCTAAGATATATCGTATTCCTCTAGATCATGAAATAACAGAATTGATAGGAAAGCGTGACTTGCAAACACGTATAGATGAATTAGTAGATGCTGCCGACCATGATATTAATGCCGATGCTACGTCAGATGCTCAATAATAATGTTATCATAACAGTAATATATGGCTTTGAACCAGCGTAAAGCAGGCGTTTTATTATCCTATATAATCATTGGATTAAACAATGTTTTAGGCTTGATTTATACGCCATATATGCTTCGTATGATGGGACAGAGCGAATATGGATTGTATTCATTAGCGAGTTCTATTATCATTTACCTATCAATCTTTGATTTGGGATTTGGTCATACGATTGTCAGATATACGGCAAGATTGAGAGCGGAAGGTAAGACGGATGAACAATATGCTATGTTCGGTTTGTTTGTAGTTGTTTACTCCATTATTTCGGTAATAGCATTAATCGCAGGTTTAGCTCTTTATTTTAATATTGATAGTTTTTTTGGAAATACATTCTCTATAGAGGAACTTTATAAAGTGCGGATAATCGTATTACTCATGCTGTTTAACCTTTCATTTACATTTTTATTCAGCATCTTCGGTTCGATAATTTCTGCTTATGAAAATTTCGTTTTCTTGCGGACTGTCAATATTATACGTATTGTACTCAATACCCTGACAATGGTGATAATGCTTGAGATGGGTTACCGGGCGATAGGTATGGCAGTTGTAGCCACAATATTTAATATAATCACATTACTGCTGAATCTATGGTATTGTGTTTACAGAATCAAAATCAAGATATATTTTCGAAAATTCGAATGGGGATTTTTCAAAGAATTATCGGTCTATTCTTTCTACATATTTCTAATAATGATAATGGATCGTATCTATATGAATAGTGGTCAGTTTGTCTTAGGCTCGTTCGAAGGTACGGTATCTGTAGCTGTTTTTACTATTGCTATACAATTTCAAACAATGTTTGTAAGTTTCTCTACCGCAATTTCGAGCGTGTTTTTACCCAAAGTGACAGAGATGACTACCAAAGAAAATTCGGATAAAGATATTTCAGACTTATTTATCCGTACCGGGCGTTTACAATACATTATCATATCTTTTATTCTTATAGGTTTCATTGTCTTTGGTCGCCAATTCATTTACTTGTGGGCTGGATCGGGATATGAAGGTGTGTATCTCATTACTCTTTTACTGTTTCTGTCCATATCTGTTTCTCTGATTCAGAATCTCGGTAATACGATATTGCGAGCAAGGAATCAGATGAAGGTGCAATCGTTAATATATGTTGCAATTGCGGGATTCAGTCTGCTTTTGCAAGTTTTGTTAGCCAAGCGGTTTGGAGGTTTGGGATGTGCAGTTGCAATTGCTATTCCTATGATTCTGGGGCATGTAGTGATAATGAATATATATTATGCAAAAAAACAAGGTTTGGATATAGCCGCATTTTGGAAAAATATAATTCAAATGTCAATAGCACCTTGCGTGTTAGGAGTAATCAGCTTTTTTATGGTCAGGCATCTTAATTTATACTCAATCCCGATGCTGGCTCTTGGGATGCTTATTTTTTCATTGATATATATATTCGTGTTCTGGAAAATAAGTATGAATCAGTATGAACGTGATTTGCTTCTGGTTCCTATTCAGAATTTATATTACAAACTAAGACGAAAACAAAAAAGTGCATTATGATTGCATTTTCTATAATAATACCCCTCTATAATAAAGAACTCAGTATAGTATCTACTTTACAATCTGTATTGAGTCAAGACTATCCAAATTTTGAAGTTATCGTAGTTGATGATGGCTCTACTGACCGTAGTTTGGAAGTAGCTAAAACCGTTTCTGATAGTCGTATAAAAATTATAAGTACAGAAAATAGGGGAGTGTCTAGCGCTCGTAATACAGGAATAAAAAACGCATCAAATGAGTTTATCACATTTCTTGATGCCGATGATATTTGGTTTCCTGATTCTTTATCAGAATTTAAGTTGCTAATTGAAGATTTTCCTCAAGCTTCTGTGTTTTGTACCTCACATACGTTGAATATCAAAGATATACCAAGTAGAGGAAAACGATATTACGTAGATAATTACTATAAGTCCACTGCCGAGTTCTTTGCAAGATATTCTGTAGCATTGTTGCTTATAGGATGTGTCGCTGCTAGAAAGGATTGTTTTGATACAGTGGGTTGTTTCGACGAGAATATGACTCATGGAGAGGACTTAGATATGTGGAAACGTTTAGCAGAAGGTTATAAATTCGCTAAGTCGGAACTCGTAACCATGAAGTATCGCTTAGATGCAGAGAATCGTTCTGACAAGACAAGGACTAAAGCGAACAACCTTATTCTTGTAAAGAGAAAGTCGATAAAAGACAAATATTGTAAATTAGATTATGGTCGTCTTTACTTTTTTCAGATATACCTGAATACACTGAATAGGACTAATTGGATGCAATCGATCTATTTGTTTTCGAGATATGGAGATTGGATATTCAGATTTTTTGGTCTAATAGTCAAATATAGATTCTTAAAAATCGGATGATAACGATTAAGAATATGATCAGTTCGGAATATTCATCGGTAGTGTAAATTAAACTGTGTCAGCGTTTGGCTTTCACTTATAAAATATCAGGTTTTTCGTTTTCATTTTTTAATGGGTAATGAAGAACCTGAGCTTTGTTGGTAAAAACGGTTAGGGGTCGATCCCCTAATCGTTTTTCGTTTCAATGGTACAAAGAGTCGCCATCGTTTTGTTGGTTTTACAAAACTAATAAAATAGTTCATATCTTGTAATTAATCGAGTAATTTAAATCTATCAGGGTATATA
>JBKEBA010000099.1:0-34679 GCA_047972895.1 Dysgonomonas sp. | reverse complement strand
TGATGATTTGAATGTCCATAGAATTACATACTTGACGCAGAATATCACGGCAACGTAGTTGAATGTCACCTTGTAATACTTGGTAGCGATATTTAGTTATCCAAACTAAGTGGACTTGTAAACTATTTATATTATGTGAACTTCGGCGATTTTCCATAAACGTTACAAAGATAAAACTTAAAACATTTATAGAAGCTAAAGCCTTGTACTAAAGTACATAGTTTTAACTAGCGAACTTGAAAAATAAAATTAAAATTGTTTCTTTATAGTGAATATCTGAACTAAATTGCCCATTACGAAAGAAAAAATTAACAATATTCCTATTTAATCATATTAAAAATACCCTTTATGAAAAATGTAAAAACATTACTTATAGTGATGTTGCTTATTCTAAGTGCCCAGTATTCTATTTCGCAGGAAAAGACTCCTGTTGACTATGTAAATCCATACATAGGAAACATCAGTCACCTATTAGTACCGACCTATCCTACTGTACATTTACCAAACAGTATGCTTCGTGTTTATCCCGAAAGAGGGGATTACACCAGCAACAGAATATATGGATTGCCTATAATCGTAACCAGCCATAGAGGAAGTTCTGCTTTTCGTCTGAGTCCGTATCAGGGAGAATTGAAAGACATAAGAAGTTCAATTAATTATGGTTACGACAATGAAATGGCAAAACCATATTTCTATAGTGTAGATCTTGACGATTATGGCATCCATGTGGAATATGCTCCTTCTCATCAGTCCGGAATTTATGAATTGGATTTCAGTGACAACACTGCTCCTTATCTGATTGTATCGACCGGTAATGGTGAACTTAATTACGAAGGTAATTCGATATCAGGTTATCAAAACCTTAGCAATAACACTAAAGTATATGTTTTCTTAGAGACTGATAGAGAGCCGCTAGAAACCGGAACACACAAAGGACAAAGTATTGATACTAAAGAATCGACTACTTCTGGACAAAACGCATATATGGTAATGAAATTTTCTGACAGCACAAAGAAAATAAAGGTTCGTTATGGTATTTCGTTTATCAGTAAAGAACAGGCAAAGAAAAATCTTCGTCGCGAAATCTCCGAATACAATCTTGCCGAAACAGCCCAGAAAGGCCGTGAAATCTGGAACACGACCCTAGGCAAAATAAAAGTAGATGGTACGGACGAAAATGCAAAAACAATTTTCTACACCTCTCTATATCGCACTTACGAACGTATGATTTGCTTATCGGAAGATGGAAAATACTTTAGTGCTTACGATGGTAAAGTACACGATGATGAAGGTAAACCATTCTATACAGACGACTGGATATGGGATACATACCGGGCGACACACCCTTTACGGATAATAATAGAACCGGAAATGGAAAACAATATGGTAAATTCATACATCGTAATGACACGACAGATGAAAAACCCGTGGATGCCAAACTTTCCGGAAGTTACAGGCGACAGCCGCCGAATGAATTCTAACCACGGAGTAGCCATGGTTGCAGATGCTTATATCAAAGGTTTGAGAGGATTCGATCTGGCTGAGGCATACAAAGTATCTAAAGCAGCAATTACAGAAAAGACCCTAGCTCCATGGTCGGCCAAACCCGCCGGAGTATTAGATCGCTTTTATAAAGATCATGGCTATTTCCCAGCATTAGGTAAAGATGAAAAAGAAACAGTGCCAGAAGTACATGGATGGGAAAAGAGACAACCCATAGCCGTAACATTAGGCACTGTGTATGACGAATGGTGCTTATCTGTAATAGCCGATCAATTGAATAAGAAAGATGAAGCCGATTACTTCAGAAAAAGGAGTTTGAATTATCAAAAAGTTTTTAATCCCGACACTAAATTCTTCCACCCTAAAGATACATTAGGAAGATTCACAGAGAATCTCGATTATCGTTTCCCGCCGGGACTTGGGGCTCGTGAAGCTTATTCAGAAAATAATGGTTGGGTTTATCGTTGGGATGTTCCTCACAATGTAGCCAATCTGGTAGAATTAATGGGTGGAAAAAAAGCATTTGTTGATGAACTGGAGAACATGTACGATACAGGCTTGGGTAGAAGCAGATACGATTTCTATCAGCAATATCCTGATCACTCCGGTAATGTAGGACAATTTTCGATGGGGAACGAACCGTCTATGCATGTTCCTTACCTATACAATTATGCCGGAGAAGCATGGCGTACACAAAAAAGGGTTAGAACCCTATTAACACAATGGTTCAGAAACGATCTGATGGGAATACCAGGCGATGAAGACGGTGGAGGATTAACTTCATTTATCGTATTCTCACAACTTGGCTTTTATCCGATGACTCCCGGTATGCCGATGTATGTGATTGGTAGTCCTGCATTTAAAACAGCTAAGCTTGATATAGGAAACGGTAAGACATTCGAAGTAATTTGTGAAAACTATTCTCCTGAGAACAAATTTATTCAATCTGCCAAATTAAATGGTAAAGATTGGAATAAATCTTGGTTCTCACATGCCGATCTCATGAAAGGAGGAAAACTTGAAGTAGTTATGGGTAAACATCCAAATAAACAATGGGCATCAGGTGATGATGCTATTCCTCCATCATTCATTATGAAATAATTACATTACCAATTTCTGTTCTGAAAGAATAGACAGCATTTATCAAATAAAAGAAGAGTTGCCTTGAAGACAAAGCAACTCTTCTCTATTTAACGACCTATTTATCTGACAAATAAACGCTACAACTATCCCATTTCATCTCATTATTAAATATAGAAACGCTCTTATCATAATATTTAGGTAGGAACACTGAACATATTACCTATATCTTGCGATTGTTTGTAATAGTGCAGAGTACCTAACTTTGTCGCATCTTTAAACATAATTAATAAATTGATGAAAATATATTTAATGCTTCTCGTGTTGATAAGCACTGTATCTATCTATGCTCAAAAAAATCAAACTCTTATAACCGGAACTATATCAGATAACGAGTCTGATGTCATTGAGTTTGCCTCAATATCGATTAAAAATTCAAAATATGGTTCCAATACGAACAATAAAGGAGTTTATACATTTGCCGTACCGGAAGGTAATCATTCCATTGTAATTTCAGCTTTAGGTTATCAAACAATAGAAAAAACAATCTCTGTAGAGAATGGGGTAACAAATACTTTCAACTTTGTAATGGAGCCAGAAGATATTACACTGAATGAGGTTCTGGTAACAAGTAAATCCACTTTACAGAAAATAAACGAATCGGCGTACAATGTTTCAGCTATTGATGCCAAGCTACTACATAACACCACGTTAGACCTGAGTCATGCATTAGACCGCATATCAGGAGTACGAGTAAGAGAAAGTGGAGGTGTAGGGTCAAGTTACAACTTCTCTCTCAATGGCTTTACTGGCCGCCAAGTAAAATTCTTTATAGATGGAGTTCCTATGGAAAACTTTGGTTCTTCATTTCAAATAAACAATATACCTATCAATCTTGCTGAACATATTGAAGTATATAAAGGAGTAGTTCCTATATCTTTAGGTTCAGACGCTTTGGGAGGAGCAGTTAATATCGTCACTTCAAATCGTGTTGGTCAATACGTTGATGCATCTTATTCATATGGGTCATTCAATACCCATAAGTCATATATAAATGCAGGCTACACCGCTAAGTCCGGCTTTACAATTCAGATCAATGCTTTCCAAAACTATTCAGACAATAATTATAAGATAACAACAGATATAGTTGATCTGACAACAGGAAAGAAAACCGAAAATGTAAAAGTAAAACGTTTTCATGATACCTATCACAACGAAACGGTGATAGCCAATGTAGGTGTGGTTGGAAAAAGTTTTGCCGACAAATTGTTATTCGGAATCACATTAGGTCAAAATAGAGCAGATATTCAAACCGGAGCTCGCATGAAAGAGTTTGTGTTTGGAGACCGCTTTAGTAGAGGAAGTATTGTGATGCCAAGTTTTAGATATCTAAAAAGAGGCCTATTCATTAAGGGATTGGATGTTAGCTTAACCGGGAATTTCAACTTCGGGTACGAACAAGTTGTGGATACTGTTGCACGCCAATATAACTGGCTTGGTGAATACATTGAAAAGCCATCGCCAGGGAGTGAAAGCGGACGCACGATGTACAAGTACAAAAATAATGCTGGGATCGCAACAGGAAACATCAATTATGAATTGAGTAAGCAGCATTCGTTCACTATAAATAATGTATATAATACCTTCGACAGAAAAGGAAAAGATGAGTTATATCCCGATAGTGAAAATTATAGTCAACCACGCAAAACAACTAAGAATGTAATTGGACTGGGATATAAATTCGATTATAACGAAGCATGGAGCACATCATTATTTATAAAACAGTTTCATCAAAAAACCTCTTATTTCGAAACTCAAACCGGTGCTGGGGGATGGGGTACAACAGATTATATTCCTGTAAATAAAAATCATGATGCCCTCGGCTATGGTTTTGCATCTGCCCTTTTCATCTCTACACAAGTACAATTGAAAACATCTTATGAAAAAAGCATAAGAATGCCAGGAAATGAGGAATTATTTGGAAACGAAGGTGAGAATATGGAAGGAAATATGAAACTGAGACCGGAGACTAGCCATAATTTCAATTTAGGAGCTAGTTACAATACCACTTTCAATAATACTCACGGATTGATTCTCGATGGTAGTTTTTTATTTAGGAATGCAAAAGACTTTATTCGCCCTCAGCTAGTGACTAATGGTACAGATATCGTTATGACCAATCAAGATAAGGTGCGTAACTATGGCTTCAATGGAGAAATAAGATATTCATACAAGACCAGACTTACTGCCGGTATAAATATGACTTATCAGAATATACGTAATAACACGAAATATGTAACATATGACGATGGTAGCCAAAAACCGAGTACTACGTATAAAGACAGGATGCCCAACTTGCCTTATTTGTTTGGTAATGCAGACTGTAGCATATTCTTCAATAATATATGGAAAAAAAGAAGTAGGCTTAGCATCGGATACAATATTCTATATGTAAATAAATATTATTTGAGATGGCCAAGCGAGGGTATTTCTTCTAGTAAAAATAATATTCCAACCCAGATTTCTCAAGATATTAATGCAACATATACATTGAATAACGGAATGTATAATATAGCATTAGAATGTAGAAATATATTTGATGATGACATATACGATAACTTCAGTCTACAAAAACCAGGGAGGAACTTCTCTGTGAAATTCAGATACTTTTTCAAAAAATAATCACTTTAAATAATTAAACAATAATGAAAAAAAGAAATCTTTTTGCTTTACTTATCCTTGCTACAGGAGCTTTTACATTCACCTCTTGCGATGATAACAATGATAAAATAGAAACACCCGTTGATCCCGAAACTAATTATCAATACGTTGTGGTAGCAACGCCCGATGGTCAACTATATGAAGGTGCAGACTACGTTCTTCAAGCTAATTCCTTGACAGAAGGTTCTATTACAACTAAAGGAGCAGGTATAGAACAAGACGGATACCGCTACTATGCTTTCAATAATAATAAGGTGTTTAGCTTACTTTATGGACAAGGAAATCCCGGAGATGTAGTTGTGTATGATCTAAACTCTACAGGAAAACTTCAACATGTTGCAACAGTAAATACTCCGACAGTACAAGTATTCGGAAAATATGATAAAGATCTAATTCTTATCAAGAGCCCGCGTTCAGGAGATGAGAATGCTACTCTGATGAGAATTGATACAGAAGACCCTCAGATAGCAACTACAGAATATGTTAACGTTGTACAGTTAGCAGGTAATGGCGAACGCGCTCACTTCACAGGTGTTTTCCAGGTAGGAAATGAGATTTATGCACCATACTATTGCATCAAAGGAGTTACAAACGCAATATTTCATTCCGACTTCTCGGATAGTACTTGGGTTGCCGTATTCTCTTATCCAGACCTAAAGCTACAAAGGGTTATCAAAGATAACAGAACAAGTTATATTGGCTATTATTTTGCTCAAAGCGGATTAGAAGAAATAGAAAATGGAGATGTTTATGCATTCTCTACAGCTACACTTGGCGGAGACGGAGTCGTAGCATCTACTAAGCCTTCGGCTGCTATCAGAATCAAGAAAGGAGCTACTCAATTTGACCAATCTTATTTCTTCAATATTCAGGAAAAATCGGGAGGTCACCACTTGTATAATGCTAGATACTTAGGTAACAATAAATTCTTCTTAACCATGTACTCTGAAAAAAATGTTACATCCGGAACATATAGCTTTGCTATAGTAAACGTTGTTGATCAGTCTTTCACATGGGTAACAGGAATGCCTAAACCTGAAGAAATTGCTGCTATAGGAAGACTACCTTATGTGTCTGAAGATGGAAAAACTATAGCATGGGGTATTGCAACTAAAAGCGAAAACCCACATATCTATGTAGTAGATGTAGCAACAGCAACTGCTACAAAAGGATTGGAAGTACAAGCTGGTGGTATAACAGCTGTTGGTCGGTTGACTTATTAATTAAATATCTTAATAAAAAACACACCTCGGAACAGATGGTCTTAAAAAGATCCTCCCGAGGTGTTCTTATTTGTATATGATGATAACTTTCAGAAAAGTAGCCTACCAACTCCATCTCTGGATAGGATTGATGTCTGGCATTATTGTTTTTATAGTTTGTATAACTGGAGCTATCTGGGCATTAAATATATATGGTTGGGTTGATAAGGATAAGTTTGCAGATATAGAGATTAAATCTGACTCTACATCACTGCTTAAACCTTCACAATTGGCAGAAATTGCGAAAGAAACTCTAGGTATCACGCCAACATATGTCGCATATTCAAAAGACGCCCCGGTAAGAGTCGGCAGTTATAGCAGAGGTTCCAGAGCATCTGTTTTATTAAACCCCTACGATGGAAAAGAAATTGAAGGTCAAGACCTAAAAGCAAATCAAAGTCGAGAGAATAGAGGTTTTAACTTTTGGAACTTTATACGTCAGGGACACAGAGCGCTATGGTTACCTTGGGATATAGGACGGCCTATCGTTAATTACGGAACATTAGCTTTCGTAATAGTCTTGATTACAGGGCTTATAATTTGGTTCCCAAAGTCTAAAAAAGCAGCGAAGAATAGGCTTTGGTTTAATTGGAAAAAAAATACACCGACTAAACGAAAGCTTTTTGATCTGCATAGTGTTCTTGGTTTTTATATCTGTTTTGTATTATTGGCAATTGCTTTTACTGGTATGGTATGGGGAATCAACTGGTGGTCGGAAGGCCTCTATAAGATGACGACCGGAGGAAAAAACTTACCTGAATGGGGTGTTTCAAAATCCGACACTCTGAGAATCGACACATTGATGACACCATCTATTGCAGCAGATCGCATTTTCGAGAAATTGTTAAATGAAAATCCATTAGCTCAAGGCCTAAGTATTAACTTCCCTGACGCGAAGGACAGAGCATCTGTTGTCACAGCCACTGTTTCTCCAGAGAAAGATGTATATTATAATTCTGACAGATATACTTTTGACAGATATTCATTGAAAGAGATAAAAGTAGAAGGCCCTTATAGCGGAAGATATAGTGATGCCGGATTTGGAGATAAATTGCGACGCATGAATTATGAAATCCATATCGGAACTATATGGGGAACTCCTGGACGCCTTCTCGTCTTGTTCGGCGCTTTGTTCGGCGCATCTTTGCCTCTCACAGGATTCTACATATTCTTGAAAACGCATAGAAAAAAGAGGAAGTAAAGATATGTACATGAATTAAGTACAAACATCTAAAACTTATAGAATCGAAAAGGGAGAATCTAGAATTCTCCCTTTTACATTTATCAATATTAGATTTTATTTAAAATCGTATCTTCTACCCGCTCCTTCAAATAATTGGCCTCATTCTTGGTGAAGGCTGCTACATTCCTTAGATCTCTTTTCGATTTACTTAGAAACTTATTAATATGATCGCGACAGAAATCCAATTGTCCGTCTTTCTGCATTTTTCGGACTAACTCAAATACTACGGAACAAGTTCCGCAGGTTGAAAGGTAAAAGGATAAATCCTTTTGCGTTAATACCTGTTTGAAAACAGGGGTTTTCTTTTCCCTAACGGGAAAATTCATCCGATAACTTGAAAAATAAATCACGCCCGAACCCACTACTAATCCTATTATCATTCTTTTCATAATCATATTATTTTAGATAATGTTTTAAAACTGCTGCAGTATGTATAATTAGAGAACGTGTCTCAGGGATATTGGCAAACCCATTTAAGAGACCGAAATCGTGAATTACACCATTATATCGGACTGTAGTCACATCTACTCCGGCCTCATTCAATTTTCGACCTAAGGCTTCTGCTTCATCCCTTAATATGTCGTTTTCAGCTACTTGAATTAAAGTTGGAGGCAGGCCTTTCAGTTCATCGAGTGAAGCTTTTAAAGGTGCCAGATATATTTCTTTTCGTTGCTTCGGATCGGTTGTATATTGGTCAAACATGCATTTCATCAACGATGAAGTAAGAAATCGCTGCTCTCCATACATAATGTATGATTCTGTATTGAAGTTAGTATCTGTAACAGGCCATAATAAAATCTGAACTTTGATCTCAGGTCCTTTATTTTTCTTGGCCAACAAGCTTGTTGCAATAGACATATTACCCCCTACACTATTTCCTACTAGTGCGAGCCGTTTACCATCTACATTTATTTCATTACCATGCTCCGCTACCCATTTAGTAGCTGTATATATTTCATGAATCGCTTGTGGATATCTGGCTTCGGGTGAAGGTGTGTAATTAACAAAAACGGCTACGTAGCCCGATTCGACAACCAAATCTCGAACCAAGCGTTTGTGAGTAGGATAATCACCTAAAATCCATCCTCCTCCATGAGTAAAGATGAAAACAGGAAGTTTATCCCTCACTCCTTTCGGACGTACAACAGTAAGATTAACAGTCTGGCTATCAAACATTATAGTTTTTTCTGATTCTTCAATACCAGATACATCTACTTTTACTCCCGCCTGAACAGTAACCAATACATTACGAGCCTCCTCTTTTGAGAGTGTTTCTACGGCAGGACCTCCTGTATTCAATACTTTTAAATATTCTTTAGTTTCTACACTCAGCTGTATATCCTTCAGGTAATCAGGTGCTTTTTTATTATTATTTTCCATAACGGTAATTATTAAAGTAGTATTGAATTAAAACTGATCTTGTTAGAAATATGTTTTTATTCTTGATAGTATTTAAATGTTATTGAGTAAATTATCTATTTATTAGGACTTTTTAGAAAGCTTAAAATCTCTATCAAAATCCAATATAACTCCTCTTTAATCAACTTTTCCTCGCAATTTATTCCTAATCATCTGAGCAAAATTCATACTAAGAGTAATTCCATAATCATTTAATATTCGCTTAGAGAGAATCAGACAAATATAAAAATAGTGATATCACTTTTTGGGCATAGTAAACTAAAATATACCAACACAATAAGTATTGATTAAAAGAAAAAGCGGTAATTTCATTGTCTAATATAGAACTCTAGATATGAAAATTAGAAGATTCCTCCTATTGCTTTTATTATTTTCTCCAATAGTTTCAAATGCTCAGATATTCGATATCAGAAAAGAGATTGACCCAATCACTAAGTCAGAATCAAATAAACCCTTCAACGGAGCAATTCTAATCGCAGAAAATGATAGTATCTTATATAGAGAGAAATTTGGATTTTCTGATTTAAAAGCAAAAGACTCCTTGACATGGAAAAATACATTCATTATAGGTTCAATTAGCAAACAAATCACAGCTGTCTTAGTTTTGGAAGAGGTCGAAAAAGGAAACATAAAATTAGAAGACCCTATTTCTACCTATTTGCCTGATTTACCACAAAAGTGGAAAGATACTGTTACAGTCCATCAATTATTGACTCACACTCATGGCATCGTATCTGTAGATGAACACTTAAAATTCATCCCAGGCGATAACTTTTCCTACTCACAAATTGGGTATCAGTTATTAGCTAATATATTAGAGAAAATTAATGATGATTCTTTTGCTAATATATCTTCGCAGCTCTTTAAAAAGTGTAGGATGGAAAATACTTTTCATCCTCTATTGTATAAGAACTCACATCTTGCGAAATGCTATAGCGAAGATGAAACAGGTAATATCGAAGAACAATTCCCAGACAGTGTATTTGTTCCTGCGGGTGGATTTATCTCGACAGCGGATGACTTGTTGTTATGGAATGAGAATTTGTTTCAAAAAGATTTATTACGAAAAGAGACATTAGATATTATGACTTCCACCTATAAAGGTGCGATTAGAAATCACCCTCTATTTGGACTAACTCTATACGGCTATGGTATAACAGTTGATAATAAAAGTGGCTTGTTGCAATTAGGACAGACAGGATATTTACCCTATTTCGCCTCCATGAATTATTATTTCCCTGAATTTAAAACAAGTGTAATTGTTTTAGAAAACATAAGCTATGGCAATAATTTAAGTGACATATTCTTGCATCATACGCAAATCTTAGATATCGTCAGAATTTATCTAAAAAAGAAAAAACACTCAAATGAATAAATAAGAACTGAGAATCAGCGAAGGCCAAATCATAATATACCAAACAACTTATATAGTGTTAAAGTCAATCTTTTGCTTTTTTATATATTAATAAAAATCTATATACAAAAAACAATAATCTACTTAAAAACAGTTAGTTGAATTTTTAACATTCGCGAAAAAGCTATACAATCAACTATTTCCTTTTTTAATTGAAGAATTTTCACATTCTTTATCTATTAACATATCAACAAATTGAGAGGCCAGCATTCTTATACTCTACAAAATGCCGATAGAGTTTATCAAATCGATATAATGCCTTAAATTTTGAATATTCTCCGTTTTTGTATGTTAAATTTATGTGAAAAGGAAAAGAATATGCCAAACACTAACATATTATCTGATGCAAAAAACATACTTTATTGTCGTCATCATCTTTCTATATACCTGCCAGAAAAAAGAGCCTCCATCAGTATTAGAACAAGCTCTTGAACTTGCAGCAGAGAATAGAGTTGAACTAGAAAAAGTATTGTCCTTCTACAATAAAAACCCTAGTGATAGTTTAAAATATAAGGCTGCCTGCTTCTTGATAGAAAATATGGTTCACCATTATTATTTTGAAGGTGAACAACTTGAAAAATATCAGAACTACTATAAAGCTCTTCATAACCACAAAGGAAAAGGCGGAGATCCAACAGATATATTAGATTCTATTTCCAAATTGTATGGATCCTTTTCTCTAAATAACCTAGATGCAAAATATGATTTAAGGGAACTTGATTCAACATACATTTGTAATAATATCGAGTGGTCTTTCAAGGTCTGGAAAGAGCAGCCTTGGGGAAAGAATGTATCATTCGAAGACTTCTGTGAATATATCTTACCATATCGTATTGGGGATGAAAAGCCTACCGAATGGAAGCAATTGTATTATGAAAAATATGACCACATTCTAGCTCCATTGCTGGATTCGACATACTCAGACAGAGATGATCCTATTGTGGCAGTAAAACTATTAATGGATTCGATAGCTAAGGATAGTGAGACATTTTTCACTATGACAGCCCCGCCCAGTTATCCTCATATTGGAGCCCAAACAGCTCTGTTTCAAAGTGGAAGTTGTAGGGAGTTTACTGACTATGCTGTCTATGTGTGTCGGGCTTTAGGTATTCCTTGCCATATAGACTTTATGATTGCACGAGGGGATAATAATGCTGATCATTTTTGGATATCTTATAAAGACAAATCAGGAGAATTATTTATTCAGGATTTCCCTCATTCTGTAAGAATTGCACGCCAGGATGGTAGAAGATTCGATTCTAAAGCAAAAGTTTACCGACATACATTCAGTCTGAATCATGATGTGAGAAATGAGATAATACAACTAGATGAATCGGCTCCTCCCTTTTTTGAAAGGCCATTATTTAAAGATGTAACATTATCGAGTGTAGAATACTATATCCAAAAGCTGTAAATACCATCCTCTCAACTATACAACAACGGTTCTATAGGAAAAGTAGCATATTTATGCCTGAGTCGGCAAATGGAATGGATTCCGATAGCCTATACTAAATTCGATAAAAATAATTTATCATTCAAGGATATACAAAAAGGTGCAGTAATGCGCGTTGCAACATGGGAAAATAAACGATTGGTATTTCAAACCGATCCTTTTGTCATAGACCACCTATCAAATGAGATGACTTTTTTCCCGAGCAAAGATAGCTTACAGGATGTAGTATTATATGCAAAATTTAAACTAGAGGAAGAAAATTTCTTTCGAGACAGAATGCTGGGAGGAACCATAGAAGGGAGTGACTATCGCGATTTCAGGAAGAAAGATACACTTTATGTGGTAAATAAAGTTCCTCAACGATTGAATACCACCATTAATATAAACTCCGAAAAACCATATAAATATCTGAGATACTTTGGTGCAAATGGTATGCATTGTAATATTTCAGAACTGGCATTCTATAAGTACATAACAGATACCGCCACCATCAAAGGAAAGATTATAGGTACTCCGGGAGACTGGGATGGGAATGGCACGCATGAATACACTAATGTCTTCGATGGAAAGACTTGGACTTCTTTCGATTATAAGGAAGGATCGGGCGGTTGGGCTGGATTGGAGTTGGATGAGCCGACCAGAGTCAGTCGGATTGTATATACTCCGCGTAACAGAGATAATTATATCCGACCTGGCGATACGTTCGAGTTGTTTTATTGCGATAAAGAATGGCAATCATTAGGGGTAATAAAGGACAATATGTCTGATTCTCTTTTATTCAAAAATGTACCACGTAGAGCTCTCTTATATCTCAAAAATCATACGAGAGGGATTCAAGAGCGGATATTTACATTCGAAAATGGAGAACAGATGTGGAAATAATAGCAAATGATTATAAATAATAGCATGTCTAAACTAGATCCTACTCTAATACTCACGATTATCATCTTTTTCTCATTCAGTTGCAAAAAAGATATCAAAGACGAATTTCATATCAAAAATGAAATACGCCCCCCGGCATATCCATTGATTATGATAGACCCCAATATTAATGCATGGTCTATGACCGACACGCTTTATAACGATCATGTTAGACATTGGTCTGGACGAAAGTTACCATTGGTCGGAGCATTACGTGTGGATGGAGTAGTATATCGTTTTATGGGAACAGAAGAAACTACGATGAAACCTATTGCACCCATATCAAAAGATGGTGAATGGTTCGGAAAATATACTTTCATTCAACCAGAGAAAGAATGGTACAGTAGAAATTTTGATGATTCAATGTGGCAAAGCGGTGAAGCAGCATTTGGAACCAGAGGAGAATTCAATGTACATACAATATGGCCAACACCTAATATTTGGGTACGTAGAGAGATTATTTTGGAGGATAGTATCCCAGCAACAGATTCTGTCCTATTGAGATATTCACACGACGATATATTCGAGTTGTATATAAATGGAATCCAGCTGGTGAAAACAGGGCACGAATGGCATCAAAATGTAGAGGTAATTATTCCTGATAAAATAAGGAAAACATTCCTGGATGGTAAGATAATAATAGCTGCTCACTGTAAAAACATGGATGGAGGAGGTCTTGTCGATTTCGGACTTTACATAAAAAACAAGCAAATATTTTTAGAGCAAACAGCCTTACAAAAAGCAATTGATGTACAGGCGACACAAACCTCTTACACGTTCGAATGTGGCGATGTAGAATTAAAGCTCAATTTTGTTGCACCATTCCTTCCTGATAATTTGGAGCTTATGTCAAGCCCCTTCAATTACATCTCATACAATACCAGAGCTTTGGATGGGAACGAGCATGATATCCAGATTTATTTTGAGGCATCCCCCTATTGGGCATCTAGTGAAGATTTGCGCATGAATAAACCTCATTATAATGAAACAGATAATATGTTATTTGTTAAAACAGGTAACATTGAACAAAAACTGCTTGATCGGCATGCAGCAGGTTGGGGCTATTTCTGCATAGGCACAGAAAAACAAAATTCATCCGTTTCCACGGGTCATGCTGTAGATATGCAAAGGGAATTTGTAGAGAAAGGCAAGCTCTTAAAAAATATAAATCCATCACAAAATTCAAATATTGCAGTAAGTCAAAATCTAGGAGTCGCATCAAAAGCATCAGGACGCATAATACTCGGATATGATGATATCTTTTCTATTTCATATTTTGGAGATAACCTACGTCCTTATTGGAACAGAAATAATAATAAAGTTATAGAAGAAATATTTACAGATAGCTATAAAAATTATGATAACAATATAAAACAATGTCAAATTCTAGATTTTGAGATAATGACTAAAGCGAGGAGAGTTGGAGGTAAAGAATATGCAGAACTATGCGCTCTTGCATATCGTCAGACCGTTGCAGCAAATAAGTTGGTACAGAGTGACCAAGGGGACTTGCTTTATTTTAATAGAGAACTAGGTACAGTAGATGTTTTCACAGCATCAGCCCCATTTTTCTTATATTTCAACCCTGAATTGACCAAGGCATTAATGAATCCTATTTTTGAATATAGTGAAAGTAGTAAATGGCCCAAAGCCTATCCGGCTCATGACCTAGGAGTTTATCCAAGAGCTAGCCAACAGGATTTTATAGATTTACCTATCGAAGAGGCAGGAAATATGTTAATACTTTCTGCCGCCATTACTGCAATGGAAGGAAATACGAAGTATGCAGAAAAACATTGGGAAATACTCTCTAAATGGAATAATTATTTATTGCAAAATGGAATAGACACAAAAGATCAATCATCTACAGATGTTTTCACATCACACATATCCCACAATTCCAATCTCTCAATAAAAGTAATATTAGGTATAGGATCATATGCCTATTTATCAGAGAAGCTTCAAAAACATGAAATAGCAAAAGAGTATAGAAACAAAGCTCGTGAGATGGCAAAAGAATGGGAGGAACTGGCAAATGCCGGAGATCATTACCGCATAGCATTCGATCAATCGGATTCTACTTGGAGTCAAAAATATAATTTAGTTTGGGATAAAGTATTGGATTTAGGCATTTTTCCCGACTCCATATATAAAAAAGAAATTGCCTTTTATCTAAAAAAGCAAAATCTGTATGGCCTACCTTTAGATAGTCGTGATCAATTTGCTAAGTCGGACTGGATATCATGGATAGCTGCCATGACAGATAATAAAGAAGATTTTAAAAGATTTATAAGGCCTTTACATAAGTTTATGAATGAAACAACAGACCGTCTTCCCATGGCAGATTTAATAAATACAGATACTACAACCCATCGGGGCTTTGTTGCTCGCTCCACCGTAGGGGCATATTACATGAAAACACTAAAAGAAAAATTGAACAAAACCAAAAGCAACAATCAATAAAATATAAATTCAAACAAAGAAACAGTCAATAACATCTAACGAATATATAATTTCAGCATATTTGAGTTGCATTTAACAATCTATAGCCAAACAATTGCCCATGAAAACAAATGCCTTGAGCCTATTCATAATTATCCTAATATTTAATTCTTGCGAACAATCTCAAAGGACAAAAGAGTTAGATAATGCCCTAAAATATGCAGATCAGAATAGAATTGAGCTAGAAGCAGTTCTTGAATTTTATAGTAAAGATTCTGCTGACAGTTTAAAATATAAAGCTACATGTTTTCTTATTGAAAATATGCCTGGACATTATTCTTATAAAGACTCTTTGTATATCAACAAATATTATAATGAAGTAGACTCTGTAGCTGCAATATATAAAGACCAAGGAGACCCCATAAAGGATAGTTTATTTAGACAGGTAAAAGCCAAATATAATGACAAATTGGAATTGATCGAAGATATTCATTATATCACAGCCAATTTTTTAATAAATAACATAGAATGCTCTTTCAATGTTTGGCAAAATGAGCCATGGGCCAAACATATAGATTTCGATAATTTCTGTGAATATATATTGCCTTACAAGGCAGTAGAATGTCAAACGCTAGACAATTGGCGAGCATATTTTTTAGACTATAGTAAAGACGAATTAAATAGATTGGGATATTGTGATTTATTCAAGAATTTGACATCTAAGGCCTGCGAAACAGTAAATAATGATTTACGAAATAAAATAAGGCCCAGACTATTAAATGAAGACCATATTCCTATCAGGAGGATGAAGACTCTCGAGAAAATTCCGTTCGGACTTTGTGATGACTATGTAACTCTGGCTACATCTATAATGAGGGCGAAAGGAATACCGGTTTGTATTGACTTTACACCCCAATGGCCATTCAGAAATCAAGGTCATAACTGGAATGTTTTACTCGAAAACACTGGTATAAATACAATTTTTGAAGGGGCTGACACATCGCCCGGCACACCTCATAAAAAAGATCACAAAATGGCAAAAGTATTCAGAAGAACCTATGCCATAAATAAAGATATACAAGAAATATATCGATCTGAAAAATATGTACCTGCAACATTCAGAACACCTTTCATTAAAGACGTAACCAGTGCATATCAAAAAACAAAAGATATAGAAATCTTAGTAAAAGATAAAGAACATAAATATATATATCTGGCGGTTTTTGACAATGCAGACTGGGTTCCAATACATTGGGCAAAAGTAGAAGGAGGCAAAGCAATATTTAAGGATATGGGTAAAGATATAGCGTATCTACCCGTAGCATATGGTGAATCTGGTAATATTCCTATTTCGAATCCATTCATTGTGAATGTTCGAGGAGAAATCAAAACTCTTACTCCCAATACCGCATCGAAACAGACAATGATAGTACACCGTAAATATCCAGTCTTCGAACATGTGTATTCAGTTATGCAAGGTGTATTAAACTTAGAGATACAGGCTTCTAATGACTCTTTGTTCAGAGATGCAGTCATATTTGATACAATAAAAAAATACGGAACACAAGCAGAAGAAATTATGTTCGAAAAGCCTGAGCATTACAGGTATTGGAGATTCTACAAAAGTACACCCGGTGGAGGTAACTTCTTTATTGCCGAAATCTTCTTTTTCAAGAAAGATTCTATACCTCCTTCTTATGGCAAAATTATAGGGACAGAAGGCTCATTCTGGAATCAGGTATGGGATAATAAAGAGTCAGCTTTCGACGGTGATGCACTAACAATTTTTGATGCGCCTTATAGAGATGAAAGCTGGGTAGGTATGGACTTTGGAAAACCTGTACCGATAGAAAAAATTGTCTATCTACCTCGAAGCGATGGAAATCTCATTGAGATAGGCGATGAATATGAATTGGTCTATTGGCAAGATACGGGATGGCAGTCATTAGGTAGGCAAAAAGCCAAAGGAGCAACACTACAATTCGAAAATAATCCTCAGAATGCGCTGTTCCTGCTACATAATCATACTAAGGGAAAAGAAGAGAGAATCTTTACATATGAGGATGGAAACCAAATATGGTGGTAATTAGGAATTAACTAAATAACATAACAATCATGAAACAATCCTTTTACTTTTTATTAATGCTTGTCTTTCTTGGAATGATATCTTGCAAGAAAGACGATAAAAAAGCTGAAGCAGAAAAGATAGTTGCAGAGTGGATAGGTAAAGAAATAATCCTACCCGCTGATATACGATGTACATACCTTGGACGCGATACTATTTGTCCAGACAGCAAAACTCCATATAAAGTGTTGGTCTATACTGATTCTACTGGTTGTACTAGTTGTAAGCTACAACTTTATAAATGGAATACATTTATACAAGAAGCTGAGTCGGAAATGGCAGGAAAAGTTAGCTTCCATTTTTATTTTCAACCAAAAGACGAAAAGGAACTTAAGTTCTTATTGCGGCGCGACAATTTCAGCCAAGCGGTTTACATAGATAATGAAAGTAAACTAAACGCTGCTAATGAAATTTCTGACAACATGAATTATCAGTGTTTCCTTCTTGATAAAGATAACAAAGTGATTCTAATCGGAAACCCCACACTCAATCCTAAGATATGGGATCTATATAAGCAAAGTATTACGGGAGAGGAAAATACTGAACAAAATAATATTAGTCAGACTACGGTAGAAGCAGAGCAAACGGAAATAGAACTCAAGGACACTAAGGTGGAGGAGACTTCTATGGCCATCTTTATTCTAAAAAATACGGGAGACACTCCCCTGTTGATAAAAGATATTTCAGCCTCGTGTGGATGTACAGTCCCTGAATGGGATAAAAAGCCTATAAAGCCGGGAGATAAGACAGAGATAAAAGTGAAAGTGACACCTGATACCTCAGGACATTTTAGGAAAACGGTAACTGTATTTTGTAACACAAAAAGAGGATCTATCCCTCTGTCTATAAAAAGTATGGTAAAGGAATAGAAATCTAAAGGGAAAAGGCGGAGAATTGCCTCCTCTTGCAAAGCTAGACAATAGACCCCGCCCCACCTTCCCTTCTGAATTAAAAAAGAAAGGAGGTAATGCAAAAGTATGTATTAGATTTTGAAATCTGCGTGATTTCGGAACTGTTGAAATGATAGACACAGTTAAAAACAATTTTATAATTTTAAAATGAAAAGAAAATTAAAAATGAAAAGAAAATTTTTTATAAGTATTGGAGTATTGACAATTACTGCAACCATAGCTTTTAATATTAATTTGGATAGGAAATCCAATAATATATCATTGACTCTTTCCAATGTGGAAGCTCTAGCATCTGAAGATGATAAGAAAACAGATTTCTGGTGTTGTGGAAGTTCAGGTACATGTGCAAAAGGAACAGACGAGAATACTGGTAGAGAATTCGAAATTGTTGGAAGACTAAGTAAAACAAAATGTAAATAAAATATTATGCTAAAAAAAATAATTTTAACGAGTCTTGTATTATTAGTATTTTCAGTAACATTAAGCTTGAATGTCAAGCAAAGTGAAAGTACGAGTATAGACCTTGCAAATGTAGAGGCATTAGCCTCTGAGAACGACACAGATAAATATTATTGCTGTGGTAATTCTGGGGATTGTGTTATTGGTACTAATGTCGTTATACATGGAAAATTCGGAGATAAACCTTGTCCTAAAAATTGATTAAATTTAATTATTAATAGAGAAAGATAAGATACTGTCTTATCTTTCTCTTATAATACAGAAAATATGAAAATAAAATTTATTGTAGTATTATTTCTTATTTTACTATCATGTAACAGTAAGACAGATCAAACTGCTTCGGACTTATTTAATGCTGAAAGCGAATTAAAGGAAGCTGTATATAAAATTAACGAAGATTCTTTGGCTTTAGTAGAAGGAGTCCAATGCAATGATTCAATTTTAATTGCAATTGATTATTATCTGGGTAAAAGTTTTTCTTTATTTAATTTAAAAAACGGAGAATGCTTGGGGCGTTTTGGTACAATTGGGCAAGGTCCCGGAGAAATTCCACTAGGTTGTTATGGAAACATAGAGAATAATTTCTTTTACATTTCATACCATCATATAGGCTTAATTGGAAAGTATAATCTTGATTCTCTTCAAATAAACATAAATTCTGAACCAACTATCTTAACGAACTATAAAATCCCAGAATCCCAATTATCTAGAATCATCCCTGTGAATGATTCAGTTTATCTTGGAGCAGGAGCATATAAATCACAATATCAATTTGTTTTATTTAATAAAACAGATGAAGTTCTAGATTATAAATCTGAAGTCTTTGATTTTAAAAAAGAAGGTATTCATGCGTTTCACATTGGTCTTGCAAATCAGGGAACTTTTAAGAAACATCCTCAAAAAAATAAATTTGTTTTTTCTTTAAACATGTCGTCTAATTTAGATTTTATTGAAGTGTCCAATGATACTATTAGTATAATCAATTCCATCAAATTAGGTGCTCCGAAATTTGATCCAATGAATGATGGTAAATTTTATCGTGTAATGCCTAAAGATGATAATATAATAGGATATATTGATATTGCAGCTGGAGATGAATATGTATACGCACTCTATACTGATAAAAAAATAATCTCGGAGAATGGGGAAGGAGAAGCATTTCGTTCTGATCTTATCCTTCTTTTTGATTGGAATGGTCAGCCCATCAAAAAATTAAAGCTTACGCGTGAAGCTTATTATATAACAGTAAATGAAAGATTGGGCAAATTATACGCTGCGGTTCTGAATGATGATGCTGGCTTTACTATTACATCATATGATATAGATAAATTATTTTCAGAACATTAATTTGAATATAACGAATTATTAAATAAAATAATATATGGGGAAAATGTCAGTAGATAAACTTTGGATAAAGAAAATTGTGAAAAATTGTGTTCAATGGCTACTATTCATAATAGTAGCCATAACATTAGCCATATCCTTACGCGTCTTTATCTTCGATACCTATACTATCCCCACTCCATCCATGGAGCCGGCAATAATATCCGGCGACCATGTAGTGGTGAACAAGCTTGTACCCGGTCCTCGCATCATAAAGAACTTCTTTTCGCTAGGCAAGGGAGAGAAGCCTGATTTTAAAAGACTAGGAGGATTCGACGTAGAGCGTAACGATATACTTATTTTCAATTTTCCATATTCCGATTGGGGGCGGCTCGATTTAGATATGAATCTTTTCTATGCCAAGCGTTGTGTAGCCATTCCCGGCGATACATTCTATATCGAGAATGGGTTCTATAAAGTAAAGAATATATCTGATACTTTGGGGTATTATGAAAACCAACGTATATTATCCGAAAGGCCTGATCATGAATTCGCTCCGGAAATATTCCATTGCTTTCCTTACGACCCACATTATAATTGGAATATAAAGACTTTCGGACCACTCTATGTTCCTGCCATAGGCGATACAATGCCAATCGATACACTAAATGCAATACTCTATCGTAATCTGATAGCATATGAAATGCAAAAGCCAGTCTCAATAAATGATGGAACAGTACTGATAGGCGATAGTATTATCAAGGAATACACTTTCTTGAAAAACTATTATTTCATGTCAGGTGATTTTGTTTTCGATTCTAAAGATTCCCGTTACTGGGGGTTATTGCCCGAAGATCATATAACAGGTAAAGTCGCATTTGTATGGAACACAAAAGATATGCACACTGGAGAAATAAGCTGGGACAGGTTTCTCAAAAAAATAAAGTAAAGATGCAATTAAAGAATACAATAAATATTTCAATCAATTTGATACTGACAATACCCTTTCTAATGGTATTATCCACCGTTTTTATTGTGAGTAAGGATCTAGCAAATGGAGTAGTTTCAGGAAAATATTTCTGGTTTTACCTGTCCATCGGACTGACTTCGATAGCCACATTGCTTTCTTTTATGATTAATCGAAAAAAAATCACTTTCTCAATTATTGATCTACTTATCTTTATCTTCTGTATTTTCGGATTGGCAATAACATTCTATCATACCAACACTATATCTAATAAATTTATTTTTTTATCGTTAGTATCTGTCTTATATTTCTATTTCAGAATATTTCTTGTACAATATAAATGGTGTATTTTTATTCTCACCTTATCTTTTATCCTCACGGGCTTTATAGAAGCCATATGGGGGTTAAAACAATTATACGGCTTTTCTCCTTCTCAGCATAGCCTTTTTAAAACTACAGGCTCGTTTTTCAATCCGGGGCCTTATGCCGGATATCTTGCGATGGTCATGCCTCTCGCTTTTTATTATATGCTTAATGATTATCGCGTATTTAAGAATAAATTTCAATTCGTTTATGCTCCATTTTATATAAGATGGGGTATCTCTCTGATTTCATTTTTCAGTATATTATTAGTGCTTCCGGCTACAATGAGTAGGGCATCATGGCTCGGGGCGATTATAGGGTGTTCTATTGCAGGCTTATTGTATTTACTGAAAAATAAAGGGTTAAAAGCATATGTTAAACACTTCAAAAAAAAGATAATATATATATTACTTGGAGTAATAACACTTTCAATCATAGGCTTAACTGGTATATATCATTTAAAAAAAGATTCTGCGGATGGAAGAACCCTCATTTGGAAAACCTCATTGCAGGTCATCAAAGAATACCCATTCGGAGTGGGTTTAGGCAATTTCCCCAGAGTATATGGTGAAAAACAAGCCGAATATTTTACGACACAGCAAAGTTCTGAACAAGAACAGCTTGTCGCCGGAAATCCCGAATATGCTTTCAATGAATATCTACAAATATGTATTGAACTTGGAATAATTCCATTCCTCATATTTGTTTACATAATTATATACACAATTTATACAGCTTTTAAAAGAAAAAAATATGTACCAATCGGAGGATTTATAGCCCTATTGGTTTTTGCTTCAATGTCATACCCTTTCAGTGTCTTACCTTTCTTAATTTCATTTATATTTTTAATTGCGATATGCACATCAGACAACCAGCAGAAGATCCATTCCTCTTCAAGATATTTTATGTTAATAGGAGCCTTTATCGTCTTTTTATTTTCAATAACCAGCTATTCATTGTATAACAGATATCCATTATACAATGCTTATAAAAAGTGGAGTAAATCAAAAATTTTATATAATGTCAATATTTATAAAGATGTCAATAAAGAATATGTTAAAATATATCCTTATCTTAAGCACGAAATACAATTTTTATTCGAATATGCCCAAAGCCTATCTAAAACGGAACAATATGAAGAAAGCAATAAAGTTTTAGAAAATGCCATGAAGATCAGTTGTGACCCGATGTTATATAATGTAATGGGCAAAAACTATCAAGCTCTTGGAAATTACACATTAGCAGAACAATACTATAATAAAGCAGCTATGATTGTACCAAGCCGACTATACCCTTATTATCTGCTGGCAAAACTCTATGATGAGATAGGAGATAAGGAAAAAGTTTGTCAGATGGCAGAATTTATTCAATTGAAAGAAGCTAAGGTACATTCTACGGCTGTCAATGAAATGAGAGACGAGATGAAATCAATATGTGAAAAATATAAAACACAATAATTATGTCAAAGAAGATTCTATTCTGCATCGCCTTGATGTCAACTTTATGTTCATGCTCCTCTAACAAAGAAAATGAAAAGGAAGAAAATGAAAAGGTAACTGAAATAACCGATGATAAGCCAGTAGAAGTAAAAGCCAAACTACTGGAATATCAGGATTTCAATTATGAATTGATTTCCAATGGAATAATAGCTGCATTGAACAAAGCAGATTTACGCTTCCAATCGCAGGAACATATCGTGAAGATACATGTGAAAAACGGACAAAGAGTAACCAAAGGTCAAAAACTAGCAGAACTTGATAGATTTAAGCTAGAAAATAGTATGGAACAATCTCGAGAAGCCTTGGAGCGAGCCAAGTTGGATTTACAAGATGTACTTATTGGTCAGGGATACTCTCTCAGCGATTCTACACGCATACCCCCAGAAGTCATGAAGATTGCCAAGATCAGGAGTAATTATGAGCAGAGTCATAATAATTATATAATGGCGAAATATAATTTAGATATGGCAATGTTATATGCTCCATTCAATGGGGTAGTTGCAAACCTTACAGTAAAGGAATATAATCAGCCCGGAAACGAACCTTTTTGCACGATTATAGACAATCAAAGCCCGGAAGTAGTATTCAATATACTTGAGAATGAATTGCCGCTAATCAATCTCAATGATAAAGTTATCGTTTCTCCTTTTTCTCAAAATGCTTATTCTATAGAAGGAAGGATTTCTGAAATCAACCCCATAATCGATAAAAATGGAATGGTTAGGGTAAAAGCAGTGATAAGCAATCGCGACAATAAATTCCATGAGGGTATGAACGTAAAGGTGCGTGTTCAACGATTATTAGGAAAACAACTTGTAATACCTAAATCGGCTTTGGTATTAAGAACAAATCGGAAAGTGGTATTTACATTGAAAAACAACAAGGCTATGTGGAATTATGTGGAAACAGCACAAGAAAATTCCGACAGTTATGTAATTATTCCAGACAATATAAATGCCGGAGACAGCATCATATACGATGGAAATATGAACTTGATGGATCAGGTTCCGGTAATACTTAAACAGTAATTATTAACAATGGAAGAAAAGGGCGGGCTATTGTACAGTCTCGCAAAAGTTGCAACAATGCGTCCCGCCCCGACTTCCTCCTAAAAAGAAAGGAGGTGACTGCAAAGATAATTAATTGAAACATCAAATCTATGTGATTTGTGACTGTTGAAATGATAGACACAGTTAAAAACAACTAACTATTATTAATTTGAAATTCAATTAAAAATGAAAAAGAAAATATTTGGCGGAATAGCTGTTTTAGCTATAGCAGCTATGGCAGCGTTTAATGTTAATTTGAATATAAGTGATGTAGAGACATCTGCATTGTCTTTAGCAAATGTAGAAGCCTTAGCGTCAGAAGTTGATCTAAAGGGGGAACTTGACAAATTAAGTTTTTCAGATTATTGCAAATCTCACCCAGAATTGGGATGTAAGATTACCGTTACTTATAATGGTCAATCGTTATCCAAGACTGCTGATAAAATGTGTAAAAAGTAAATAATTTTTATCAATTAAAGATCATGCCTGAAAATGGCATGATCTTTAATTAAAAAAACAATTTCGACAATGAGAAGATATACTCTTTTTTGTATAATAATTTGCAATATTATTATTGTAATAATGTCGTGTTCTGATAAAAAAGATCACACAAGCCATAAAAATTCTGAGTTGATAGCATTAAGTGATTTTGGTAAAGAAATTCACTTATTAGGAGAAGATATAGAATTTGAAGAAATTGTATTCAACCCATACAAAATGATCATCAAGGATTCTATTTTAGTCCTCTACAATGTTCGAACAGAATTTGTTTTCCAGACTTTTAACCTTAATAACTTCAAATATATGGGTGAACATGTCCTTTTTGGACAAGGCCCTAATGAAATGATTCGTCCAACTTTTATTCAAACTCAAGATTCTAATATATGGATTCTAGATACTGAAAAACAGATGGTCTTTCAATATTTTCCAAATGATTTTATTGCAAAAAAAGAGCCTATCCCTGTTAAAATAATTAATCTGAAAATAGAAACGGATCAACTCTCTCTTATTGAGGAACAATTTTTCGGAGCGAAAATGTTGGAAAGTACAAAAAGTAGATTTGTTTTATTTGATATGAATGGAGATTCTATTTATACAAGAGGGATATTTCCTCCCAATAATATAGACTTTACATACCAAGAAACAACTTATGGATATACAAGCAATTATGTAACAAATTTCAAAGATCGAATATTTTTGACTCACTACTTTACAGACCTCATTGAAATCTACGATACAGCTGGAAATCTCATAAATAGAATACAAGGTCCTGATTATTTTTTACCTCATGTGAAAGAATATAAAACCGAAGATATATCATTTGGATATTCAAAAGAAGATGCCAGAGTTGCATATTCTGCTCCTGCAAATGCAGGAGATGAAGTATTTGTTATTTATAGTGGGGGCTTATATTCAGAAGATAATGGTCATAAAAAAAATATTTTAGTTTTCGATTGGAATGGAAAACCAATAAGAAAATATGAATTAGACAAACCCGTTTACGGAATAACTATCGATATAAAAAACAGATATATATATGGACTGAGTGATATTCCAGAATGCCATGTTGTTAGATTCAAATATTAATCATTTAATAATCTGAAATTTGAGGCTTGTTAAGTAATCCATCCGGCTTATAGATAATCATACAGAACAAGACGCTGTTGAATATAATTTTCTATTAATACATTAATCTATGATTAAATATCTTTTACCATATATTGTTCTAACCTTTATTTTAGCTATTTCCTGCAAAAAGAAGGATATATATAAAGATGCTATAACTATAACGTCTTCAGATTTTGGTGAGTTTATAGAACTAAAAGGAGAACAAATCGATTTTGACGAAATTGTTTACAATCCTTATAAGATGATTATAAAAGATTCGTTATTGGTAATATATAATGTGAGGACAGAATATGCCTATCAGATCTTTAATTTGAATACAAACAAATACCTAGGAGAATCTGTCCTAATCGGGAATGGTCCCGGAGAAATGATATACCTTAATTTTATACAATCCAATGATCGTAATATATGGCTATATGACCAGGAGAAAGCGATTGTATATGAATATGATATCCAGACTTTCATTCAAACAAGAAGTCCATTACCTAAAAAAACAATTTATCTAGATGATCGGGCAGAGTATCTTTCGATAATTAATGACAAAATATTCTCATTTAAATTATATGATAACTTAAATGATAACAGGTTCTATATTTTTGATATGGAGGGAAAAATATCAAGTTCAAACGGACGATTTCCGTCTATTGACCAAAATATGACATATGAGGAAATAAATTTTGGTTTTACGAGTGAGTACTCCACAAACTTCAAAGACCGTATCCTTCTAAGTTATCGACTGACAGATTTAATTGAGGTATATAGTTTAGAAGGATCGCTGATTAAAAGAATACATGGACCAGAATTTTTTATACCATCAGTGAATGAGTATAAAGATGAATCGGTCTCTTTTGCTAACGGAACAAAAGAGGCAAAAGAAGCATATTTCTATCCAGCGAATGCAGGAGACGAAGTTTTTATTACATATTCAGGAGAATTATTTTCTAAAAATGTATTTCATAAAAAACAAATATATGTTTTTGACTGGGATGGAAACCCGCAGAGAAGATATTTGCTAGATATCCCTATATACGGAACCATAGTGGATAGTCAAAAGAGAATAATCTATGGATTTAGCGATATTCCTGAATTTCATGTTGTGAAATTTCACTATTAGAGTGAGTCGGTTAATTTAATTGATCGGATATCTTTTATTTATAATGATTCATGGCTATTTCCTTCTTGAAAAGAAAGAAGATGCAATTAATTGAAACATCAAATTTATACGATTTGCGGCTGTTGAAATAATAGACACAGTAAAAAATAACTAATTATAAAACGAAACAATTATGTCACTTATTGATAAAAGCATTCTGTTTATATTTTTTATATCCTGTTCTAATAATAAAATTATTCCCATAGAAAATGAACAAATATGTGATATAAATATAAATGTAAATAATGTAAAAGAATCATATGACATTGCCACACAGGTAGAGCAAGATTTTGAAATTATACCATTAGCGACAAATGATAGCTGTTTAATTGGTGGAGCATTTAAAGTAATTTTCAAAAATAATATTTTTTATATACTAGATAAATTATCAAATCAGGTTGTATTATTTGATCAATCGGGAAAATATATATCAAAATTGCATCGGGTTGGTCAAGGTCCTGAAGAATATATCAGAATAGAAGATTTTATTGTTGTTGATAAAGACATATGGATATGCGATAATAGCATAAAAAAATTAATCTGCTATGATGAGAATTACAATGTGACTGATATTGTCAATAACGGTTCTTGGGTGTACGGTATTGAATACAAAAAACCATATATTTATATGGTAAACAATTGGATACCAACAGAAGAAAATAATTATCAATTACGCATTTACAGCACTGAAAATAAAAAAATTAAATCATTATTCTCTTTCGATAATCTTGATGACAATGCTCAACATATGGGTATAAGAAGGCAGATTGCACATTCAGGAGACTCCCCTCTATTTATAGTTTCATACAATGATGCCATTTATGAGATTAATGATAATACCTTTCTCGCAAAATATAAGTTCAATTTCTCAGAGAGATTCTATAGTAAGCCTCTGAAGGTAGATGAAAAGAGAAACCCAGATCATATAACAGGCATTGTTGAACTAGTAGAAACCCCTAGGAGCATTATTCTTCTCTATGTGGAAAACAGAGAATCTCGTTATGCAGTTTATAATAAGAAAGAAAAAGTATGTAATATATATTCGGAATTAATTAACAGTGATTTTAGTAATATGATTTTACATCCTGAATCCTTAGATCAGAATGAATTCATTGCAATAAAAGACCCTCTGGAGTTACTGAATTTTTATTCGCGGAAAGAATTTATAAATGGGCATTTCGCGAATAAATCTAAAGAAAAGGAATATAAGGATATCCTCTTAACTCTTAAAGAAGACGATAATCCAATTATTTTTCGATTCAAATTTAAAAAGGATGCTAAATTATGAAATTAATATATGTATTCTTGTTTATCTTAGTCTTAACCATAATCCATCTTTATATTCAAAACAATAATCAGAAACTAATTAATGAGCAGCTGCAGGAGATAAGTGAAGATCTGATTTCTGAGAAAATAAGTTTAACTGTTCATAAAATTAACAGAGAATATGAGTTACTATTTAATGGAAGAGAGTTGTCTGATAAACTAGCCTTATTAGATGATAAAAATCAAGCTGTATTATTAAAAGACATAGTAGAAAAGAAGAAACTTATATTTCGATATTCAGAGCTACATTGTAATACTTGTATAGATACAGAAATAAGTAATTTAAAACAGTTGGCAGATTCTATTGGGAATGAAAATATTATAGTATTTGTAACACCTGTAAATCAAAAGTATATTATTCAGTTTAAAAAATTAAATAATATAAAATTTGCAATATATAAATTATCGGAAGATATGGAAGCTCAAATTCCTGACATTGGATTACCTTATTATTTTGTATTGGAAAGTGATAATTTTCGATTGAATGCTTCTTTTGTACCACAAAAAGAGATTTCTGAATTAACAAATCGATACTTTAATGATATTCGGAGTAAATACTTTATTAAAGAATAAAATGTCGTATTGTTTAGATAATCAAAACTTAAATTATGATGATATTATATAGATCTAGCTAGAAGCAAACCTTTTGTTTTACATTGTAAAATTTGAGTATTATAGAATATTAAAAGAAGAGAATTGATGCAAATAAATTACTAACATATGATAAAACATCTCATTCACCGACCCATTTCGGTATTAATGGCCTTTACGGCACTTTTTATACTAGGCATTATTACTTATATAAACATACCTGTATCTCTACTGCCCGATATCGCCATCCCCGAAATCACCGTTCAAATATCCGGGCAGAACACCTCTGCCCGTGAGTTGGAGAACACTGTTGTCAGCCGCGTACGTCAGCAATTGATGCAGGTAGGTAAGTTACGTGATATACGCAGTGAAACCCGCGATGGCAATGCAGTAATTCACCTGAGTTTCGAATACGGAGCTAATACCGATTTGGCTTTCATTGAGGTGAATGAGAAAATCGATGCGGCTATGAACTATTTACCCCGCGAGATAACTCGGCCGCGGGTAATAAAAGCCAGTGCAACAGATATTCCTGTATTTAGTCTAGATCTCACTCTTCGAGCCGACAGTTGCTTTGAGAAAACGGATGTTGCCAAATTTATAGAACTTAGTGAATTTGCCGAAAGCGTCATCCGAAGACGCTTCGAACAATTGCCGCAAGTGGCAATGATAGATATGTCGGGGATGATGAAAAAGCAAATCATAATCTCACCCGATCAGAAAAAATTAGATATCAGCGGGATGACCTTATCCGATATAGAAGGGGCATTGAATAATAACAATGTCGATCCGGGCAGCATGGTTGTTCGTGACGGATATTACGAATATGTCATTCGTTTTTCTTCCATACTAAGAACATTGGAAGATATTGAGAATATTTACATCCGTAAGAATGAACGTATCTATCAACTGAAAGACTTGGCAAAAGTTGAATTTGCTCCTGAGAAGGAACAAGGGATGGCTATATATAACGGCAAACGTGCAATCGTGCTTTCGGTTATCAAACAATCGGATGAAAACATGAGTAGTATGCAGGAGGCAATGAACGAAGTTGTAGAGCAATTTAGAAAAGATTTCCCTGAGATAGAGTTCAATATGACACAAAATCAGACAGAGCTTCTCGACTATACCATATCCAATCTGCAACAGAATCTTATTCTTGCCTTTATTTTTGTATTCCTCATCTCTGTTATTTTCCTAAAGGACGGACGCTCTTCTGTTATTATAGGATTGAGTTTGTTTGTATCGCTTATTATCAGTCTTTTATTTTTCTATCTCTTCCATATCTCGCTTAATGTGGTCTCATTAACAGGATTGATTCTGGCATCGGGCAACATGATAGACAATTCCATTGTTGTTACCGACAATATCGGTCAATACCGAAGTCGAGGTATGGCAATAGATGGAGCCTGTGTAGTAGGTACAAACGAAGTCAGTATTCCGATGCTGAGCTCAGCGTTGACTAATATTTCAGTATTCCTCCCCCTTATCTTTATGAGTGGAATAGCCGGTGCAATATTTTTCGATCAGGCATTTTCTGTTACAGTAGGGCTTCTGGTTTCATATCTCACAGGAATGACTCTCCTCCCTATACTTTACAGATTGGTATATTCGATGAAAATACCGAGATTTCTCCAAATAAATAAAAATACAGATATACAGAAAGAGGAAAAAGAATCCATAGCTCAAAAGATTTATCATAAAGGGATTGACTGGGTTTTCTCTCATAAAATATTGACTTTGATTTTTATGCTTGTTCTGTCCCCTCTTTGTTTTGTGTTATTTCTGGTTATCGAAAAAGAAAAAATGCCTGATATCAATCAAAATGAAGTAATGGTTCATATTGAATGGAACGAGAACATACATATACAGGAAAATTATGAGCGTTGCGTTCTCTTCTTTAAAGCGTTGGAATCACAAACAGAAGAAAACTCCGGATTGGTTGGACAACAACAATTTCTGTTGAACAGAGACCGAGATCTATCTTCTACCGAAGCTGAAATTTATATAAAAACCGGAACAGCAGATGAAATAAGCCAGCTGAAAAAAAATATTCAAAAATATTTTTTGAAACAGCATCCATATGCTCTGATAACATTCTCACCTGTAGGCAATATTTTCGAAAAAATATTTACAACGGGTGAAGCCGATCTTGTTGTAGAATACTACTCTACTGACAAAACCCGAAATATAGATGCAGAAACAATTCTTGCTATAGAAAAAAACTTGAAAGATGTGACAGGAGAAGCTCCTGTGGGAAATTCGTTCCAGAACCAGATAAATCTACGTATAGACAGAGAAAAATTGTTACTATATAATGTTCATTACGATTTGGTATATCGCACACTCCGAACCGCATTCAAAGAAAATCAGTTTGCAACACTACGTTCACAGCAGCAATATTTGCCTATATTGTTGGGAGATGAAGAGAAGACCATTACGGAAGTTATAAATAATACGTTGGTAGAGATTTCTACAAATAGTGATGGAACAAAAAATAAAGTTGCCCTCTCCACCTTTGTAACAGCAACTCCAACAGAAGATTTGAAGACCATAGTAGCAGGTAAAACCGGAGAATATATTCCATTCTCATTTTATGAAACCGATAATGCAGAACGAATTATTGAAAAAGTAAAAGCTGAAGCTGTGAAAGATACAAATTGGGAGATTGATTTTTCTGGTGGATTCTTTTCGAACAGAAAGATGATAAACGAGATGATTGTAATTCTTTTTGTTTCTATCATGCTTATGTATTTCATCCTAGCAGCCGAGTTTGAAGACTTCAGACAACCCTTAATCGTATTATTAGAAATCCCTATAGATGTAGCGGCAGCTCTGGGTTTGCTGATGATAACAGGACATACACTCAATCTGATGTCTGCCATAGGTATAGTGGTTACCTGTGGTATCATTATCAACGATTCCATCTTGAAAGTGGATGTAATGAATCAATTGCGAAAAGAAGGTATGCCTCTTATGGAAGCAATACATGAAGCGGGACGGCGACGATTAAAAGCTATTTTAATGACCAGTATGACATCTATTGTGTGTATGGTTCCTCTTTTATTCACGAACGACCTGGGCTCTAACTTAGAAAAACCTCTTGCAATAGCCACTATCGGAGGAATGGTTATGGGAACTCCGGTCAGTCTATTTGTCGTTCCACTTGTATATTGGTGGATATATAGAAAAGAAGAGAAACTCAAATACTACGGAACAAGTTCCGCAGGTTGAAAGGTAAAAGGATAAATCCTTTTGCGTTAATACCTGTTTGAAAACAGGGGTTTTCTTTTCCCTAACGGGAAAATTCATCCGATAACTTGAAAAATAAAAAAATAATGATCAAAATATAAAAAGATATGATTATGAAAAAAATATATATAATATCTCTATTCTATTTATTATTTACTTTTTCAGGTTTCTCCCAATCAATAAAGCTTGATCTGAGCCATAGTATAGAAATCGCCTCCGATAGTTCCTTACAAGCCTTTCGGACAAAGAACCTGTATATGGCTAACTACTGGGAATACCGTTCCTTTAAGGCGGGTCGACTACCTTCATTGTCTCTAGAAACAACACCTATCGAATACAGTCAGGATTTTAGAGATCGTTACGATCAAGATCTAAATGTCGATGTGTATAGACAACAACAATCGTTAGATACTTATGGAAAACTATCGATAAGCCAGAATTTCGACCTTACGGGTGGTACATTCTTCATAGAATCAAAACTAGGTTATAGACGCAGTTTTGAAGAGAAAACCACTTCACAGTTTAGTTCAGTACCAGTGCGTATAGGATATTCTCAGGCTTTGTTTGGCTTTAACAGCTTCAAATGGGAGAAAAAAATAGAGCCTCTCAAATATGAAAAAGCCAAGAAACAGTTTTTATATTCGATGCAAGAGATATCGGAAAATGTCATTTCTTATTTTTTCTCTCTGGCTATGGCCCAGATGGAATATGATATGGCTAAGGGAAATGTATCTTCATCAGATACACTCTATCGTATAGGTGAGGAAAGACATAAAATAGCTTCCATATCCCAGTCTGATTTATTAACCCTGAAACTTGATGTAGTAAATGCCCAAAACTCTCTGAAAAATTCAGAAATGGATTTGAAAAGATCGATGTTTAGTTTTGTCTCCTTCCTGAATATGGATAAAGAAACGACGGTTGTATTAGAATTGCCCGAGCGCCCGAGAGAAATCAATATATCAGCTGATATTGCGCTACAATATGCAAGAGATAACAACCCCGATTTCATGGGATATAGGCAGGAAATATTTGAGGCCGAAAGAGAAGTAGATAGGACAAGTAAAAGTTCTAATTTTGAGGCTCGTTTTTCAGCCAGCGTAGGATTCAACCAAGTGGCTGATAATTTTAAAGGAGCATATAAAAAACCTGCACAACAAAACACTATAGGAATAGCATTAACGATTCCGCTTGTAGACTGGGGCGTACGCAAAGGGCGTGCGAATATGGCCCGTAATAACATGAATGTAACCAAAATTTCTATCCAGCAAAAAGAATTAAGTCTAGAACAGGATGTTATTATGACTGTAAACGATTTCAATATCCGACAAAACCTGATAAGCAGCGCAGAAGAAGCCTTGAAACTAGCAACAATGGCCTATAATGTAACAAAAGAGCGATTCATTATAGGAAAGGCAGATTTGAATAGCCTTACCCTTTCTTTAAACAGGCAGAATACAGCCCAACGAAATTATATTTCTACCCTCAGAGATTATTGGCTAAGTTATTATAAGTTGCGTAAACTAACTTTATTCGATTTTATAGGACAAGAAATATTAACCGAACAGTTTGACCGAATAGAGGGTATAAGAAAATAATATCAGTATCCATCCATCTATCATAATAGAATATACATATGCCGGAAAAAAGCGTAATGCCACACATAGAAAAAAATAAAGATACAGAAAAACCCAAGGGGATACTTTCTTCTTTTTCTGTTATAATTATTTTTATCTGTCTACTCCTTCTCGGACTAATATTGGTTCCGCAATTGTCTATAAAACTCAATCCTTCGAGGAAGTATCCGGTAGTAAATGTTTCTTTCAATATGTGGGGACAATCGGCGAGAGTGATAGAAATGGAGGTAACCTCTAAATTGGAAGCAATGCTCAGTCGAATAAAAGGCGTTGAGAGTATAAATTCCTATTCATCGAATGGTTATGGCAGTATCACAGTGAGGTTATCCGAACATGTTGACCCTGATATGGCAAGATTCGAGATGTCTACGGTTGTTCGGCAGACGTGGCCAACCTTACCGCCGGGTGTAAGTTATCCATCTATCTATATGTCAGGAACTACAGAGGAGGTCAATCATCCATTTCTCCGCTATACAATAAATGCACCTATTTCACCAATTCTCATACAAGAATATGTTGATAATAATATAAAAACAAAGTTGTCGGAGATTAAAGGTATTGACCGTGTAGATGTAACAGGCGCCAGCAGAATGATTTACAAGCTCGAATACGACTTCGTACAATTGCAAAACTATAAAGTTTCTCTCAATGACATAAAATCTGCTATACAGTCATATCTAAAAAAGGAAAATGAATACTCGCATATTAACCTAAAATGATTATCTTTGCATAAAACAGATAGCTATGACATTAATTGATTTTATCACTGCGTTCCCCGATGAGGCTAGTTGCAAGCAGAAGTTCAAAGAATATCGAGATCAGGTAGGAGTAATTTGTCCTAAGTGTGGAGGGACAGATCATTATTGGAAAAAAGACAAGGAGGCCTATGAGTGTAAATGTTGTAAAACTCGTATTACCTTAAAGAGCGGTACAGTCA
>JBKEBA010000056.1:0-10760 GCA_047972895.1 Dysgonomonas sp. | reverse complement strand
CTCGAAACACACGGCGACAACTACGAAGACGAGCTTTTCAAACGTCGTATCAGACGAAAAAAGAAACATTCAAAAACGAACAAATTATAAAAATAGAACGCTGATAACACCGATAAAACGGATAAGCACTGATTTTTTTACCATCTGTGTAAATCTGTAAAAATCTGTGTCATCCGTGTTCCAAAACATTTTATTATGCAACAAGAAGACGATTTAAGAGGCTTGGCAAAGACGATGGAGTTTATGCGGGCATTGAGCATTTTATTTGTGCTGATACATTGCTATTGGTACTGCTACGAAGCGTTTCGGGAGTGGAACGTAACGATCAGCGTGCTGGACAAAATACTGATTAATTTCCACCAGACGGCGGGACTATACAAACATCCGCTGATTACCAAACTGTTTTCGGTGGTGTTTTTGGCGTTGTCCTGCCTGGGAACGAAAGGCGTGAAAAATGAGAAAATCACGTGGACGAAGATTTTTATCGCCTTGGGTTTCGGTTTCGTGCTGTTCTTTCTGAACTTTTGGATTTTAGTGCTTCCGATGCCGAAAATAGGAATTGCGGTGTGGTATATTTTCACGATTTCCGCAGGATATATCTGTCTGCTGATGGCGGGATTGTGGATTAGCCGACTGCTGAAAAACAACCTGATGGATGATGTTTTCAACAACGAGAACGAGAGTTTTATGCAGGAAACCCGCCTGATGGAAAATGAATATTCCATTAATCTGCCGACACGGTTTTACTATAAAAAGAAGTGGAATAACGGTTGGATAAATATCGTAAATCCTTTTCGAGCCTCGATAGTTCTGGGAACGCCCGGTTCGGGAAAATCCTACGCCGTGGTCAATAATTACATCAAACAGCAGATCGAGAAAGGCTTTTCGATGTACATCTACGATTTTAAGTTCGACGACCTTTCCACAATAGCCTACAACCATTTGCTGAAACATACCGACAAATACAAAGTTCCGCCGAAATTCTACGTGATTAACTTCGATAATCCAAGAAAATCGCACCGATGCAATCCGATTAATCCGCAGTTTATGACGGACATATCGGATGCGTATGAAAGTGCCTACACCATTATGCTCAACCTGAACAAAACGTGGATACAGAAACAGGGCGATTTTTTCGTGGAAAGTCCGATAATTCTGCTGGCGGCGATTATCTGGTATTTGAAGATTTATGAGAATGGCAAGTACTGTACCTTTCCGCACGCTATTGAGTTTTTGAATAAAAAATATGCCGATACGTTCACGATTTTAACGAGTTATCCCGAATTAGAAAATTACCTTTCGCCCTTTATGGACGCTTGGGAAGGCGGTGCGCAGGACCAATTGCAGGGGCAGATTGCGAGTGCCAAAATTCCGCTTTCGAGGATGATTTCGCCGGCGCTGTATTGGGTTATGACGGGCGATGATTTTTCGCTTGACATTAATAATCCGAAAGAGCCGAAAATCCTGTGCGTGGGAAATAATCCCGACCGGCAGAATATCTATTCGGCGGCGTTGGGGCTGTATAATTCGAGAATTGTAAAGCTGATTAACAAGAAAGGACAGCTGAAATCATCGGTTATTATTGACGAGCTGCCGACGATTTATTTCCGTGGGTTGGATAATTTGATTGCCACGGCACGAAGCAACAAAGTCGCTGTTTGTTTGGGGTTTCAGGACTATTCGCAATTAACGAGGGATTACGGCGATAAGGAAAGCAAGGTAATTCAGAATACCGTGGGGAATATTTTTTCGGGGCAAGTGGTGGGCGAAACGGCGAAAACACTTTCGGAACGTTTCGGGAAAGTGTTGCAGAAACGGCAGAGTATGACCATCAACCGCCAGGATAAATCGACTTCTATTTCTACGCAGATGGACAGCCTTATTCCGGCTTCCAAAATCAGCAACCTCACGCAGGGAATGTTTGTGGGTGCGGTGTCGGACAATTTCGACGAACGCATCGAGCAGAAGATTTTCCACTGCGAAATTGTGGTGGACAATGCCCGTGTTTCCGCCGAGACGAAAGCCTACCAAAAAATTCCCGAAATCGTATCGTTTACCGATGAAAACGGCAACGACACGATGCAGTCAGACATCGAACATAATTACCGTCAGATAAAGGCGGATGTGGAAAGTATCGTAAAATCTGAAATGACGAGAATTAAAAATGATGAGAATTTACAGCATTTGATAAAAGAGAAGTAATTATACCCATAAGCAAATCCCATTACAGTAAACCATTTTTGATAATATATCACGAAGTACAATGTTGAGATAAAAACTCAACTCCCAATCTGAAACATAAAGTTCCGAAACTACCTCTGTTATTCATTTTCTTTTATTTTAGCGGTAAAAATAATGAAAGACAGGGAATTTACCCCTGTCTTTAAATTTTAATATAGAATCTCAATGCTGATTATTGGACTGTTATTGAAATAACTCCCGATTTGAACATTACACTTTATTAAGTGTATCCGATTTGACGGAAGACCGTTGCATTCTGCCAACCTCGCCTTTTTTTGCTTATTTAATCCGGTAGGATGGAGAAAATTTTTCCTACGGCATATACACAACAGGTATATTAATGATGTCTGATTGTGATGAGGTTATCAGCTGTAAAACTCCAATTACGGTTCCATTGTATCCCGATTCGATTTCGTAGGTTTTATCCAGTTTATACTCAAACGAGGCTGCGCCATTCTTGCCCACAGCGATATACAGTGACTTGAATTCAATCGAACTTGGAAAAACAACTATTTTATAATCATCAGATGGCAGTGCAGGACCTTCCAGTGTTGTGGTTACAAATTTTCCATCTGTTTTTTTCACGTTCAGATAGCCGAAATAATCTTGATGCGACGGCTGTGGCGGATAATTCAGGACGTACATTTCGTTGCAGCTGACACCAATAAGCAGCATTAAGCAAAGGGTCGTTATTTTGATGATTGATTTCATGGTGATTGGTTATAAATTGATGGCTAATGATGCATTGAGTTTAATATTTGACAGATTGGGTTGCTGTTCTTTTTTTAGTGCGGTCTTCTTTTCACTCAAACCTAGGTTTGCCCCTTTTATTGTAGAAGAAAAATACCCGGTATTTAAGCCGATCGAAATAGTTTTGGTAATAAAATAATCCAGACCTAAATCAAACTGATACCCAATATTACTGCCTGTCATGACCAATGACAGTCCATCCAGCTCGCCGATGCTCTGAAGATAAGTATATCCTACTGACACAGACGTGACTGCCATAAATTTACTTGACCTCCCTAACCGCTGCATGAACATGATGGAAGGAGCTATAAACTGGATGTCGTTCTTTTCCTGCAGGTTGAACACTCCGTAGTGCTCGCTCCCTATATCAACGAAAAGGTCGGTAGGCGGTGCAGAAACATTGATATACCTATATTTTGCGCCAAAACCCAATCCCATGTTCAGGATGTAGTGAACATTTCCATCCACGTTTCTGCCCCATTTCAGATGGTTGTTGTAACTGTCGTAAGCGCTGTTTTTAACAAATGTCTGACCGGTAGGTTCCGTTACGGGAAAGTAGCTGAATCCGCCGGATGCACTTATCCTTACATTGGGGTAATCCTGTGCCGAAACGAAGCTGGCTGCTAAGAAAAATAAAATTAATAGTGTGTGTTTCATAAGTTTTGAGTAATTGTTGGTATTTACTGGTTGTGTCTTTAGTTCGGCATTTCAGTCAGCTCTGTCCGCCCTTTCGGAAATGTCTTTTAGTCGTTATGAGTTGTGCGCTTGTTGCTGGCTCCGATGGCTGTCGGAGTCAGCTCTTTTATTATAAGGATTTTTTAATTCTGAATGCAATTGGCTACGCCGAACGTTGTTTCCTGATAGTATTCTAAAGCTGGAATTATAAATTCCGCCAGCCTGTCCCGCTGTCCGGGAACCAGCGCGGTCATTTGCTCATTTATCGGGCATATCCACGCGGGACGGGAGTATCAGGTATATCCGATGGGACGGGGTATCGGTATTCTACTTAAAAAACACATTCGTACTATCCGGTTTTTCAAATTTATGAAAATACCAGTATTCATTCATCTCGCTTCTTTCAGAACCATCGGAACGGTATGACACGGTAATATGAAAAGTGCTGTCATTTAAAATACGGCCTTCTCTGATGTAGGCAGATTTAGTTAATTGATCACTGCTGTAATAATGCTCAAATCTAATTTTCTGATTGCTTATTTCAAATGAACCCCATTGAGTCCTCATTTCTCTATAGCGGTGATCAGCTATAAATACTCTTCTAACGTATGCATCTGCTTCTGTAGTGGTAGGATAAAGTCCTCCCATATACAATAAAACGCCATTGTTATAAAAGCAATACAAGTTTGTATATCGACCGTCTTCAGTCAATTCATAATAATACCCGTCTATCTTAAGTTCAACACCGTCATACCTTGCCTTTTTCAGAGCAAACTCATCCCATGTTATCATTTTTTCGCAGGCACTAACTAAAAGGACACACAGTATTATTAGTCCTATTTTAAATTTTTTATTCAGAGTTATCTTCTTTCTTAAGTTTTACCACAATGTATTACCTAAACCGAAACCAAAGTATTGATATTCTTCTTAAAAATCACATTCGTACTATCCGGTTTTTCAAATTTATGAAAATACCTGTATTCATTCATCCCGCTTCTTTCAGAACCATCGGAGCGGTATGACACGGTAATATGAAAAGTGCTGTCATTTAAGATACGGCCTTCTCTAATGTAGGCAGATTTAGTTAATTGATCACTGTTGTAATATCGTTCAAATTTAATTTTCTGATTGCTTATTTCAAATAAACCCCATCGAGTCCTCATTTCTCTATAGCGGTGATCAGCTATAAATTCTCTTCTAACGTATGCATCTGCTTCTGTAGTGGTAGGATAAAGTCCTCCCAGGTACAATAAAACGCCATTGTTGTAAAAACAATGCAAGCTTGTACATCGACCGTCTTCAGTCAATCTATAATAATACCCGTCTATCTTAAGTTCAACACCGTCATACCTTGCCTTTTCCAGAGCAAACTCATCCCATGTTATCATTTTTTCGCAGGCACTTACTAAAAGGACACATTGTATTATTAGTCCTATTTTAAAGTTTTTATTCATAGTTATCTTCTTTCTTAAGCTTTACCACAATGTATTACCTGAACCAAAACCAAAATACCAATACCAAGATGATGCAATATCCAATACTCGAAATAAAGGAGAACCGATATTCTTATGTATCAGATTGTTTTGGAAGGTGTTTCGTATCGCCTCCGAGTTTCTACCAATTCGTAACGGTCCAAAACCAAATGACAAAGCCCCAACCCGATATTTAGGTTCATCTGCAGTGCCACTTGTATACGTTTCCCAACCATCTATTGGGTCTGTATCTCTCATCTTCTTAGTTAATCCCGGGTCCCCGGTAAACATATTTAAATTAATTGAGAAGAGACCGTGATTCATCTGAACGGCAGCCGAGCGAAACCTATCACCACCATCTGCGCGGGGTATAAAAGGCAGATAGCCCAGCGGATTGTACTTTTTATCTAAAAACATATAATCGTTTTCATATTCGATGCTTGTAAAAGGATCTCCGATGGAGATTTTACCGATGGTTTGACCGGGATTAGAAAACTTTTTAGCTGAGTAATTAACCAGTGGCAAAAGCTCCCACTCGCCTCCCTGACGACTTTCCCAGCCACTGAAACCGCCATAGCTGCTCCAATAATACGTGCCTCCATAATGAAATCTATACCCATGAGCACCTTTCAGCATACCGACAGAGAAATCAAATCCCACTCCGCTTTGAAGTGACCCAAATCCAAATGATGGTTTGAAAGCAATAGGCGATATATATTTTTGCAGCTCATACGAAGTATTTGTCATGGGGAATACTGTAGCATACGTAGTTGTACCGAATGCAGCTAAAGTTCCCACTAATCCACCTCCCGTCAGCACATCCCCCAGCAGCCAATGCCACCATTTTTCGCCGGTGGGGTCGGTGTATTTCAGCGGATTATTCAGCGCATAGCTGTACCTATTAAAGTTCTGCGTAAAGTCCGGCATCTGCACATACGGGTCGGGTGAGAGGAAGCGTCCCAGAGCCGGGTCGTAGAGCCGTGCATTCATGTTGATGAGCCCGAACAAGGACAGGTGCTCGTGTCCTGTAAAACCTCTGCCCAGAAAAAGAGCAGGCTCGCTGCCGGGCGCATAAGCTTCATGTGTATCCGGGTTGCGCAGGCGACCCCAAGCAGTGTAGCTAAGCTCTTGGGTCAGCGAGCCGGCTTCATCTGTTATATGTGTTATGCTGCCTAAATAGTCACGGCAAATATAATAAATTTCCCACTGCTCTCCAATTTCTGGCATTACTAATGCTGCCGGGGCTGAATAAGGTGTTCCGCCCACATAAAGTATCTCTCTTTCATTGCCGTCCATACCATACCAGAGCTCATGCCCTCCGTTATCGGCGAGCGTATGCTCCGTGTACCAGTTGCCGCTGAGGTAGTTTACCCGTACCCGCTCACCTGAGGCATTATAAGAAAAATCTCCCTTGTTCACGCCGTCAGCAATGGTTGAAGGGCGTTGAAATGATGTATAGGTAACCGATTGATTTCTCAGCGGCACAGCATTACCTGTAGGAGATAATCCTGACACCTGATAGGGCTTACCGCTTATATAGTACTCCAGTATCCCCGTTCCGGGCATTTCTGTAATATTTCCATTAAAATGGTAGCCTACCTGACTTCCTCCAACTACTGACAGCCTGTTCATTTCATCATATCCGAAGTTTTCTGTGATCCTCCACACTTTTGGATATGTTTTTTTATTGCAATAAACTTTGCGCTGGACTCTGGCTCACGATAAGTATCGGAGACCGCTTTTTCTGTTATTAGAATTATTTACCCGAAAAACAACTTTACATGTCTTAAAAGTAAGCAGTTATTATAAACCGGATTACAAAACATGTCCGACCTTTGCCGGATTCTTTCCATTAACCCTCCATCTACTTATTTGTCGAGCATATCAGATGGGACGGGGTTGCAAACCGCTCCGGCTGAGGCAAATCATTTTTTATTTCCAAAGCAGAGGTTTGTCCCCTTTTCGTTCAACCCATCCTTTTTTCCAATCAAATATTTTATCACTATAAAAGACGTTAAGATCATGTATGTTCCACCTATTATCTTCATAAGTAATCAGATTCATTTTCCCGTCCTTTATAATAAACATTTCAGAGGATGGTCTTCGGATATAGATTGTCATCTCGGGATAAACCTTTTCATAAATTTGATGAAAAAAAGCAGTAGCTCTTGCTTCGATTAATTTACCCTGGACAAAATGCATTGTATTATTATTTACATCATCTCTTAATGTTCCATAAAACTCTCTGCTCTTAAATATATACATTTCTACAAACTCAAGCTTTTTCGTAGAGACATAAGAAAAATAATGATTCTTATATAAGTTTCTCTTTTTGATACAACTTAAATTTTTCAATTCAACCCGATAAAATGGAATATATATGTATGAACAAATAGTATCTACAGGGATATTTTGCCTCTTTAGAGCATAATAAAGTAATTGTTTATTATATTTATCATTGTTAAAATTTGAATTTTCATAAGTTTTAGATAAACGTGAAATGAATTTTTTTTCATCGTTATTACTTTGAGAGTAACCCCAAAAATTCAAATATAAAAATATCATTAAAAATAAACTTCTATATAATATAAACTTATACATAATTTTAGCGTTTCCTAGTATTTAAAATATCCTACTTTTAAGAATGACGAATGTCCATTAGTAACTGTTCCGTACGCAGGATCCCAGAATTTTACTGAACTTAACACCTGCTTTATTCCTCCACCAAATAATCTCAGTTTAGTTTCTACGGTATAACTAACAACATTTACCGTATGATTAACTCCATTCTCAGTAATAACTCCCATCACTTCAACTGAACCATTAGAAAGTAATGTTCCTACATTATCCCAGTTATTTATTTCGAATGCTGTTTTCCCTGTTTGAGCAGAGTATACTTCAAAAGGATCAGCACCAGAAGGCACAACACCCCCATTAGTAGCCGCTGCTGCTTGCTGAAAATCCGATCTTGTAAAATTTTCTCTTCCAGAGGAAGCGTATTCATCTGTTACAGAATAACAATGTTTGGTTTGGTCTGATTGTGGTTGAATACCAGTCTTTGGAGTGGCAGAGTAAGAGTTTGTTTTTAATGTTTTCTCTCCTGTCCAAGGATTAGTACCTAACTCTTTTGCATACTTGTACCCACGTATTCCACCTCCGATAGCTCCGGAAACTGCACCTCCTATTGCTCCTGAGACTAAATTAGTTTTCCAATTATCGAAAAAATTACCGCTATTTATTAAGTTGTTACCACCGTTCAATACAATACTACTTGCACCTCCACTAAGAGCTCCGGTTCCGGCACCTACTAGTACACCGGCACCAACACCAACTGCTTTTGTAAATCCTGCAATCCAAGCACCACCAACTGCAGATAAGGCACCTACACCTGCGCCTACTGAGAAGTATCCAAAGCCTTTCCAAAAATCACCCTTTATGTTATCCCAATTAGAAATTAAATTTGCTATACCCCCTATAACAGCTCCTATAGCTATATGCACCCATTCCCCATTCTCATCTACATACATCAGCGGGTTATTTAGGCAGTAACTGTATCTATTAAAGTTCTGCGTAAAGTCCGGTATCTGCACATACGGGTCTGGTGAGAGGAAGCGCCCGAGAGCCGGGTCGTAGAGCCGTGCATTCATGTTGATGAGCCCGAACAAGGGCAGGTGCTCGTGTCCCGTAAAACCTCTGCCCAGGAGCATTACCTAACCATTACATACAATAGTCCTTTTCCCCCGTTTTTTTATAGCTTAAAGTTTTCCTGCCGTGAAGCATTGCTATATGCTCTTTATTAAACCTATCTGATTTGATTGGGCGATGACTCTAGGGAGCACTCTGTTTATTATATTGAGGATACATTTTCATGTCCTTCATCGTTTCCGATTGAGGATAAACAATCACTGTATTACCATTCTAACCCAATAAACTCTTAAAATCTTTTAAGCCTAATAGTACAGAAGACGTGATTATGAAAATCCCGCCTGCCAAGCGCTGTCGTTTACTCATTTATCAGGCATATCCGATGTGACGGGAACACTACGATGAAGGAAGGACAATACCACGCTAAGGATAACTTATACTCCAGCCGTTAGAAACCAATTCATCATAAGTTACATCTTTTCTTGTATAAACCCGATTCTCTTTTATTGAATCCCACTGCTCTTGGGTTTCTGGTAATATCGGGAAAAAATACACCGATAATTTACCAGCCGGTAGTCTTGAATAAATTGTTTTCCAATCCGGATCAGCCTCACTAACAACCATACCATTGTGTGGAGATAAGGATATATATTTATTCAAATCTGGGGGAATTTGTACAGGCAGAACAGTGTCCGGATAATGAAAATTGGGTATAAAATCATTTAGTTTGAAACGATCCCAGCTATCATACCAAAAATAGACCCGATTATCACTGTTATTCATTAACCCAAATGGCTCACCATAAAATTTATCGCAACAAGAAACCATGGGTAGAGCAATAAATATGCACATTAGCACGAAAGATCTTATAAGTTTTTTCATATTCCTTAAATTTTAAGATTAATTATAAAGGATATCTTCTTGTATATGGCCAGTTAATCCAATATCCATGACGTTTTCCATATCTATTAGAATGACGATTAGCTCTATTTTCTGTCCATCCTTGCGTGGCTGCGCTTACAAGACCTACAACAGGAAGATATAAAGCACCGAATAACCTGCTGTCAAAAGTATGTCCATACTCGTGCCAATACAAACCATTTTCTCCATATATCCAGCCACCAGGATATTTTTTATCAAAGTTATTTCTTAATTTTATATTTATGTAGTTTCCTAAAGAAACTCCTCTCCATCCATTAAAATCAGTCACATTTTCTCGGATTGAAAATGTTGCACCTCCAAAGTATTCAACATAATCAGTAAGCCCGCTAGAATTCCTAATTTGTGAATATGTATGCCCTACAAGAGTATTAAGCATTTCCCAAGTGTGCCTTGTAAATCCCCGCCAAATACCGCCAACAAAACTATGCTCATCTAAGTAAAAATTTCCGAGAAATAATTGGGTACCCCGTCCTAATCCATCCCATCCATCGTTTACTGCACCACCAAGTATACCTACAACACCAACACCAACTTGTCCATAAGCATACCAAGTCATTCCTTTCTGTATGATATAACCTATACCTGGTATCAACGGCGCAAACTGCCAGGCTGCACCTAAAGCAAAACCAGTTACTGCACCTTGAAAAAAGTACTTGGCACCATCCCAAAAGTTATTTATATCTCCTTTTACGGCATGAGCCACCGTATTACCAGTAGCAAAAACTGCTGCGACAATTACCGGTATAAGCCACCATGCCTCGCCATCAGGATCCGTATAAATCAGAAGTATCGCCTTACGTCCATTTACCGCACTATTCTTTAAGGTCAGTTCTTTTTTTACGCAACTAACCTTTAATTCAGTGTTTTTATACTGTTGGTCTAAGATGTGCAGTTTTACGCAACCCATTTTTTCAAACAAATCAAGTACTTGCAAAATTAGTAAAATTATTCATATACGAAGACATAAAAAAAGAGAACATTTTTTTGCTCTCTTTCCTTTGCGTTGTTTTTTGTTTTTCAGCGATTAACGATGTG
>JBKEBA010000090.1:0-2310 GCA_047972895.1 Dysgonomonas sp. | reverse complement strand
CATTCACACGAAGCATCAGTGGTCGCTCCGGAAGAATTGCCAAAAGTCCTTCCTTGGGTCCATACCGCTATCAGCAACGCTAAAAGGCAACTGCTGGGCGTATATTACAAAGTTAAACCCGAATATTTACAATACTACCTCAATCAATTCTGTTATAAATTCAACAGGCGACATTTTGGTGAAAAACAGTTTGACAGATTACTAATCACCGCTGACAGCTAACCGCCTGACTTCAAATCAAGAAATTACAATAGGAAGAATTGCGGATAATCATATTTTCAATTTAACATTAATACGGCTAAAATAGTTGTTTTTTACATATTTTCCAATATATCTTGCAACTTTTTATTGCATTGAACCATTACTTTTGCTTTTGTAAATCTTTTATTAATGCCAATCAGTAGTTAAAGCAATTATTGTAGAATAAAATTGTTCAATTCTTTTCAGCTCCACTTCGTTGCGTTTAAACGTTCATTTTGGCATTGCCCAAAACGAACCAAAAGGCTAGCACTCCGCTCCTCGGCGACCCAAAACCGTTTTGACGGCTGAATCAAACAAACGGGCTATCGCCCCGTTTGATTCTACGTCGCCTGCTACGGATTGGGTACCCCGCCTGCGTCACTAATGTGCAAGAGCTGACGCACGTGAGGCTAAAGCATGAAGAGCCTCTATCCTGTCGCCGCATCGCGATTCCGGCATCGTCCCGCAGGCGGGGTACCCAATCCGTAAAGCGGAGTTGCGGTTTTGGGTCGCCAAAGGGATGCAACCTTGATTTTTTGTTTCGTTTTGCATCAAGGCAAAATGAAAAACAAGCCGATAGGCGCGTTAGAAAAAATAGAACATTAAATTTCAACTACTGATTGACATTATTAAGAAAACCATACTATGAAAAATATAGATGTCGAAAAAAAATCCTATTTATTACTTATCACCTGCGTTTCGGCCATGGGAGGCCTGCTATTCGGCTACGACTAGGTAGTGATCGGGGGAGCCAAACCTTAAACAATAATCTAATTTAGATTTAAGGTAAAAGATTATGTCTCGGATTTCAAAACAAAAATCAGTTATATATAATGGCAAAGAAGTTGTATTGTACCGTATTGCAAATACTTCCGGAGCTTATATTGAAGTATTGAATTATGGTGCTTCTATCGTATCTGTTGTTGTTCCCGATGCCAGTGGTAAATTTGCGAATGTGGTTTTGAAATATAATACTGTTGAAGATTATTTTACAGATCAGTTTTATCTGGGATGTACCGTAGGGTGCTATGCTAATCGCATTTCTAATGCCTGTTTCGTATTAAACGGACAAACGTATAATGTAGATAAAAACGATGGAACAAGCTCTAATCATGGAGGATTTAACGGATTAAATAAAAAGATATTCTATTCTCAAATAAATGAAAGCAGTATAACTTTTTTTACCGAAAGTATTGATGGGGAAGGAGGCTTCCCCGGAAATTTGAAATTTTGGGTTACTTATTCTTTTTCAGATGAAAACAAATTGAGAATAGAATATAAAGCTGTGTCGGATAAAGAAACCCCTGTCAATTTTACGAATCATACTTACTTCAATCTTTCGGGGCAAAATGCGGATATATCGGATCATGAAATACAGATAAATGCAGGTCGTTATCTGGAAACTGATAATGACTTTCTGCCGACAGGGAGGATACTCTTTTTGGATAATTCTGTTTTCGATTTTCGTAAATATAAAACAATCGGAGAAATGATAACCCAGAAGAAAGATAACCTGAAAGGATATAATGCTTTTTATATAAAAGACAGGGATTCTAAGATTGTTGCTTCTGCAAGAAGTCTTTCGTTGGGTATTGTGATGGATATATACACGTCTATGTCCGGAGTATTACTTTATACAGGAGATTTCTTATCGGGTAAATTCAAGCCAATGAGCGGATTTTGCCTCGAGGCTCAATTTCACCCCGATGGGGTGAATCGTCCCGACTTTGATGTGAATATACTTCTGCCTGATAATATAAAAAAAGATACTATCGAGTATCATTTTCACAACGGAATATAAATTTATATGATTATCCGCAATTCTTCCTATTGTAAATTCTTGATTTGAAGTCAGGCGGATAGCTGACAGCGGTGATTAATAATCTGTCAAACTGTTTTTCACCAAAATATCGCCTGTTGAATTTATAACAGAATTGATTGATGTAGTATTGTAAATATTCGGGTTTAACTTTGTAATATACGCCCAGCAGTTGCCTTTTAGCGTTGCTGATAGCGGTATGGACCCAAGGAAGGACTTTTGGCAATTCTTCCGGAGCGACCACTGATGCT
>JBKEBA010000083.1:0-17620 GCA_047972895.1 Dysgonomonas sp. | reverse complement strand
TTCACAATTTAGTTATATATATTTTATTGATAAGAAAAGTGAGGTTCTTGCTTTCTTGCTAAAAAAGTAAGGGTTTATATACTCTCACTTTAAGTCACATAAACAAAAAGCTAACAAATATTTATTTTTTTGTTAGCTCTTATAAAATATTTATTTGCACATTTACTGTCTTATATATAAAATAGTAAATGTGTATCTATACTTTGAAAATTCTATTAGCTTCTTTATTTGGTGGTATAGTAGTTATAGGAATTGTTATATTCAAATCTACTAGGAGTTTAGAGATATGATTTATTACTTTATATGTATTATTTCTTGTATCACAACGTTTGCATTCAATAATAGAGTTTAAAAATCTCATTACACCACCATCAGTTAAAGAACTTCTCCTAAATGAATGTTGATCTAATATTCTAAATAATTTTTTAGGTATATCTTCATTATTTTCATCTGGATATGTGTTATCTATGATGAAATTAGTCTTTATATTTTGCTTAAATAAATGATTATCATCTAAAGCCCAAAAATAAACTGCATTTCTAAATCTTTTGTATTTAACATTATTCTTCTCTGTACATATTTCTAATAGTTTTTGATTTAAAATGTTAATATCAATGTATCTATACAATTCTTTAACTCTTGAATAATAACAATCTTTTTCAAAATTTCCAGATGTTCTTATCTTAGTTTCTAATTCACTTTCAATTATACTCACATTGAATCTACTAGTAATATCCATAGAAGAAATAAAAGGAGTAAAATCATCTATGCAAGTTTGTATTCTTGATATTCTGCTTTCATTTGAAGTATTAGAAGATGCTTCTATAGTAGTTTGCTCAAATATTTTTTCTACTAAAGGAGGTACATTATGTTCTTTTTTCAAAGTCTTGAATAAGCTATTTTTATCAGAGTATAACCTTGAATAAGAAACCATTTGTTCATATAATACATCTATGTTAAAGTAACATATTTCAAATTTTTTATCCAAAGCATTTTCTCTTGTTAAAGAGATAGATTTACCTTTAAAAACACTTTCATAAGATTTATCTATTAAGACAGGTTTTATTCTTTCAAATACAACTTTTAAATCTTCATCTCCTAGTGTTAGTTCTTTTGTAGCTGCAAAGTATTTAACCATTTTATCAGCTTTATCAATCAATTTGTCTTTATAGTTTTCTATATAGTAAAAAGGCTTATCTATACTGTCATATATAATGGAATAACTTATTAAACCATTTCTACATCTTCCTGCTATTTGAGTTATTTTATTGATAGGTAGTATAGTATAATTATACAGAACACTTGATATTGTAATTAAATGACATCTGTCACATATGTCAAGCCCTGCAAAATATGCACAAGTCATAAATGTTATATCATGAGAAAGGCTATCTTCTGGGCTTATTTCTGCTCTATATTGTTGTTTAATCCTATCATCTGTATAGTTAGTTTCACTACACAAAATACCACATCTATTTTTTATATTTTCTGACAACATGCCTATTACTAGCTGAATATCTGTTATTGAATTATATGCAATAAGTATTTTATCTGTTGGGTAATCTGTATTTATCTTAACTATCTCTTCTTTTAATAATTCATTAATGTTATTTGTATATAAGAGAGTAATATTTCTCTTTATAGGTTCTTTTCTTCTTATAGTAGTTAATGGTTCTTTTTGTAATTTAGGATGAGAAAACTCTTTAACTGTTGCAGAAACTAAAGCTCTTCTTTGAAGCTTAAATTTGTAATAATAATCTATTACATTAGATAGTTGAGGTCTAAAATGATTATCTGATTGGATAGTATCAATTTCATCTACCATCAAGAAATATTCTCTATAAACATCTATACCCATAGTTTGCATACAGTCAATTACTTTCTTTAGACTGTCAGCAACAACAACTATTTTTTTATACTCAATAATTGTATTATTTAAATAGTTGTTTATTTCTATATCTGTAGTAACTCTATTAATCACTCTTTGAGTTCCTACATATAAAAAATTAGAATCATTTCCACATTTATTCTCTCCTAAAGCTCTAGTTGGAACTACTATAATTGAGTTCCTTTTAGAATACATTTCTGAATAAGTAGCTCCTATTCCTGTAGCTTGCTTATCTATCAATCCATAAGGTAGTTGAGTTATTATTTCAGACAATCTATTATCATTGTCATTCAATAGTATAACTGCTTCATTCCTGATATTTCCATCTTCTTTATTCTTATAAAAATACCTAATATTTTTTTTCTCTTCATCTAAATAAAGTTTTTCTTCTCTTATATCTGCATTTCTGATTGAATGTAACCCATCAAAAAGAGGAATAGCAACAGGTATATCTAAATCTAAAAGGTCATCACTTTTAGCTTCATCATATAGTTTACATGATTCTGTTAAGGTATCTCTATAAGCTTCTTCTAGGTATTTATTATGGTCTTCTTTGTTTAATTGGGGATTATCTTTCATAGTTGAATCTTAAATAATGGAAATTGCACATTTACTTTTGTTTTTATATGATAGTAAATGTTCTATTTGTTAAAAATTGAAATATCCTTTTGTAGGAATATATTTTTTACTTTTATATATCATATAAAAATGTTTTATTAATTCCATAGTCATCATAGCATAAATCAATAACTAGCTATCAGTCTTGCTGTTACAAAATAGCACAAATACTTTGATGTTTATTATACAAGTATGTGTGCTATTTGTTAAAACTAAAAATGTTTCACTAGAGGTCTATTGGTCTTTTCTTCTTTGTGATCAAGAGTATTTGGTAATTATAACTATTAGATTTTCATAAAAGATCATCTAGTTCCTTCCCAATATCATCTAGTTTATCTAATTCATCAAGCATACTCTGAATAGTATCACTTATTTTTAATGTAGAATCACTTGCTACTTCATATAATTCCTCTAAAAGATTATAATCTGTTTGATTACTCAAATTATTGTCTAAATGAATACAATCAGCCTCTATTCCTTCATCATTGATAATAGCTAATCTGGAATATTCTCCTGTAGGATTGCCATTAATATCCCACTCAATAGCTTTTTCTATTGTAATAGTGCCTATCCCAATCTTAGCTTTAAATTTTGATTCTGAGCTTGTTTGTTCCCATTTAATAAGTTTCTTTTTAGTGCTTGATACCAACCTATCAATCAATACTTTATATTTCTCACTAATCATATCTTTTTATTCTTTAATTGACTACTAATTTCTTCTAGAAATAATACAATTTCATCTAGATGTTTATTAACTGTAGAATAATTTATTTTTTTTCTATATAAAATTGAATCATTGATGTTTGTTATATTTATACTCAAGTCTATTAATCTATCAGAAAGAGTATTTTTATCAAAATATGGTTCTAATCTTTTGTTGTGTTTTATTTCTATCAAAAGAGACCTTAAATCTATCATCCTAAGCCTTGCTAATTCATGCTTAGAATTAAGAATAAAAGTTTGAATTTCTTCTATTTGCCTTATTTTAGAGGAGATATCAGAATAAGATAAAAACTCATTTAACTCTTTTAGAGAATTTTGAACTTCCTCTTTTACAAATAAAACCTGCCTAAAAGTATATCCAATACCTAGTATAGTAAAATATACTCCAAGAATACTTATTCCATTTATTATAGTTTGGCTACTATTTAAAATATCATTTGCATAGTCATAATAGATTGTTATACCATACAAAATAAGAAGTAAAAGCAATAATAGAAAAGAATAACTTTTGATATTGTTAAGTATATGAATCATAAAAACAGATACATTTTATTAATACTCAAATATATCTGTTTTTTATAAAAAAGTAATCTATTTATAACAAATTTTTCATTGCTTCATCAATCTGACTATTCTCAAAGCTATCTAAATATATTTGAGTAGTCTTTAAGTCTGAATGCCCCATAGCCTCTCCAATTAATGATATATTTACTCCAGACCTTTTTAATACAGTTGCAAAGCTATGCCTTGCAACATATGTGGTCAAAGGGATGGATAAGCCTATTGTCTCTCCTATCTTTTTAAGAGCTTTATTTGCTACATAAGTTACCTTTTTCACTCTTTTGTATTGCTGTTCTAAAGACTCATGAATAGAATCATCTAAAATAGGAAAAAGATATTTTCTATCTTTGATATAATACCTATCCAATATTTCAATAGCATAAGACTGTAACTGAAAGTTAATCTGCTTATTGGTTTTATGCCTTTTATAAATGATTCTATCATCTATTTTATTTTCAGGTTTTAGATAGGCTATATCCATAATATTAATGCCACAACCAAAATAGCTGAATAGAAATAAGTCTTTAGCTAATTGCATTGAAGACCAAGGTCTTTTTATTAAGGCAGATACATCAAAGTTAATTATCTTTGAAATATCATCTTTTGATATTGCCCTTTTTGTTGTTTTCTCTTGCAAAACACCAACATTATATTCCTCAAAAGGAGTATATTCTTTCTTTATTATCTTTTCTTTAATGGCTTTATTATAAGTTGCTTTTAGTGTTTTTAATCTATTAAATATTGTGTTATCCCTATTGCCTATAGACCTAAGATGCATCTCATAATCTGTTAGAAATTTCACATCTATATCTATAAATAATAGCTTTTGAGGAGAGCAATATTTACTTAATGAGTTTAATAAAGCCTCATAATGATGAGCATTGCCAACATGATTAGTATTGATGAGATTTTTAATTATCTTCTTCAAATATTCTTCTAAAGTTACTTTGCTAACAGGCTTTTCAACAGCATCTATAAGCTGATCTAATCTATAAGGTTTGCCTATTGTATGAAATTCTAAGACCTGTTTTTGATATATATTTAATTTTTCAGATATGATATTATCTAAATATTCAAAGTTAGGGCAATTAGGCTTAATCTTACTTTTTTTAATATCCCAATATTTAGGGTCTACAGAGATTCCCAATCTAATATATTTCCTTTTGTTGTCTTTGTGAAGCCTTACTGCTAAAGGCAATTCTCCTGTTGCTAATGGTCTTTGTTTCTCTACAATTACACTAATTAAAGTTTTCATTTTTTATGTATACATTTTTGTATACACAAGCCTTTGAAACCCTTATAAAATCAATATAAAAGGCTTATTTGAATATTCTCTGATTTGCTCTCTTGTCAATCCAAAAAACTTATTTATCTTTGCACCCACAACCAATTTAAAACCTTACGGAGAGGTGCTCGAGTGGTTGAAGAGGCTCGCCTGTACAGCGTGTATACCCCTAAAGGGTATCGAGATTTCGAATCTCTTCCTCTCCTCTGTAAATATTTCGATTCTTTTTATACAAAAGGTTTTTTAAGTATTTTTCGCTTAAATAAAAGACAGAGTGCAACCAAAATGCAACTGAGACAAAAAAGTTTAACTTTTTTAGCTGGATAATAATTCTGCTAAAAAAAAAATGCGCCTAACTCATCAATTTAAAAAATCACTGCTATTAGAGCTAGATTGTTTACCGTTAGTAAACTACGAACCAGCAACATTAAAGGAATGGCCTACCGGATGGCAAATTGAGTACAGAATAACAAATCCTAATTCTGGATTATTTGAAAAAAAACGACTTAGATTTGAGAAAATAAGAAAGCGTTTGAAAAGTGATGTCAAAGCAAGAAAATATGCAAAGGTTTACTGTGATGCCATTAATGAAAAATTAGAATCCGGATGGAGTCCGTACCAAAATGGGAAAAATGTTAAGTCATTTCAGAAACTAACAGATGCATTTAGTTCCTTTTTAAAAGAAAAAGAAATGGATCTTAAAAATGGTGTGTTTAGTTTTGACTCAATGCGATCATACAGATCCCAAATTGACATTCTCAATGATTGGTTGAGAAAAATTAAGAAGGAAGAAATATCCGTAGGTACTTTCACAAAAGAATTAGCTCAAGATTATCTTGATTATATATACTTAAACAAAAAAGTATCTTCCAGAACATGGAATAATTATTTACAATTTTCAAGAAGAATATGGAATTGGCTGATAGAAAAAAACTATTGTTCCGAAAATGTCTTTCAGAAAATAAAGCCTAAAGCAGAAACTGAGAAAAAACGGACTATTATTCCAACAGAATGGAGTCATAAGATTATTTCCTATTTCAGAAATTATCACCCTGCTATGGAGCTTGTTTGCGGTCTTATATATAACTCTTTCATGAGGCCTGCAGAGATATGCAGGACACAATTATCAGATATTAAGATACGTCAGAACGGAATATATCTGCCAGGATCAAAGACAAAAAATAAAAAGGCCAGATGGTGCCTTCTTCCACCTCATATAATTGAATTACTTAAAAATATGGGGTTAGATAAATATCCAAAAGATTATTATTTAATATCTACAGGATTAAAACCAGGAAAGAAACCATTAAACACAAGAGATATTGATAAGTATTGGAAAAAAATGCGTACGGATATCGGCCTACCTAAAGAAATGCAGCTATATTCATATCGTGATACAGGAATAACTGACCTTAAAAAAGCAGGACATTCCAATTTATTTATAAGTTCTATAACAGGACACAGGAATTCTGAGGAAATTGAGACATATACACATGAACCTGATAAAAATGCTTTAGAATATGTGATGCAAAAATCGAAAAGATTATAAGCCTGTTTTATTTGCACCAACACACCAACATACCAACAAATAAAATTACAAAAGTTGCAAAAGGCTATTTATTAGATAATTAATAAATGTAAATATGTTGGTTCATATTGGTATCACAAATCAGGTTAATTTCTCTATTATTCCCTAAAACATGAAGGGTTATTCTAGATTTCTATCAAACTACTTTTTCTCCATTTGTTGATGAAGCCTATATAATAGTTGTAGTTATCTTCTATGTCGATATTTATCGAATTGGCATAATCATAGCGTGAATCTTCCCTTATATTTTGTATAGGATCGGATATCAGTTTCTTCCATATCACCCATTTACAAGGCATCTCGCATAAGAAAGTGTTTCCGCTTCTGGTTACTATAGGGATACCATCACTGTAATAATCAGGCGTACCTTCCTCTATCCTTGCAGAAACGAAACTTTCTTCATTCCTGATAAAAGGAATATTGATTATATACTTATTACTTCCAAGCTTTCTTATTGAATATGCCTGTTTACATTTGATGTCTTTTCCTGATAGCGGTGTGCCTGTCAAATCTATTTCGATAGATACCGGTGTTTGCAGCAAAGAGAAGTCTACATTATTGGGGATACCGTTTGTATCAGTACCCTTAAACCTGTCTTGCGTGCCCAAAGCGATAACAACGGTATCACCATCGATGAAACTGCCTACAAGATCAATGGTATCGCGCAAAAAAGCATATTCAACGGCTTCATTATATCCCGCTGCCCAGATGTCTTTATTTAAGGTTGCATTTCCAAAAGCACTGAAAATAGTATCAAAGTCCTCAGGTGTATTTTGTTCATAGAGTGAATGCCAGTGCATAAACTCATTAAACCAACCGTAAGAAAGCAAGGCCTTATCAATTTCTCCGGCCGCATACGTTAACGCATCCTGCAGGCTTGCGAACTGGTTTGACCTGAAAGCATCCCATGATCGCGTACTGCTTGCACGGGATATGGATGATAGGCGCTGTACGGCGCTGTTATCTATATTGCTGTCGCCTGTATATGAATAGGAAGAGTTACGCAGCCCTAACATATAAGGAATTAATAACCGTGCTATCTCAGTGCGTCCGTTCTCATAACTTCCTGTTGTTAATGTCAATCCTGACAGCTCATAGAAATAATTAATATGATTAGCGATCAAACCGAAGCTTTCAGCCATATCGGATTGACCTGCTACACCGTTTATATAATCATAACCCAGACGCCCCGAAGTAAGATCATAAAATTGTTGTCCGTGATTGGGATATCTGGCTGTTTTGGCTGTTCCTGATGTTACATCAAAATAAGCAGCTCCGGCACTTGACCATACAGTAGCATTGTAATCAGGTATTACTTCAAGGTTACCGTTAACAGGGTTAATCCATGAATCGGTTCTTACATATATGCCAAAGCTGATGCGTCCTGTTTTATCCAACTTACTTATTAATCCGGAATAATCTGCATTTTCATTGTTTTGCACTCCATACGGGTTCAGGAAACTTGTTCCCTGAAGGTTATATTTAAACAGGCTGATTTCGGCAAGCTCAAACTTGTTATCTTTCAACCTGTCAGTATCGAAAGAAACTACTGCTTTGTGTCCGTTGTAAACAGGACTGATAACAGCATTCAGCTTGTTCGCGGGGAAAAACAAGGCTTTCATAGCTTCACTTTTATTTGTCCGTTGGTCGTATCTATCCATGCCTGATTTTGTCTGAGTCCTGCGGGTTCAGTTGTACCTTCAGGAAGGTTGGCAATAAATACACCTGTACTTAATTCATTCGTTGTTAATCCCTCAAAACTGACATTATCAGTAGTATTCAAACTCTGGTCATAAGCTTCACCTGATCCGCCTACATCGATACCTTTTATTTTCCCTATCCTTTGTACCGGATCGCTGTAAGGTTCATAAGGAAGCAATACACTGCCTTCGTTAACTGTTAGCTGCTCGAAGTCTGCATCTACATTAACAGGGCGTTTAATGTCTATGTAAAGGATTGTCGCACCAGCAGGAGCTGTCACTGTTTTTGGTAATGTTGAATTGGTATAGTTACCATTAAATAATACCAGTCCGCTTTCATTGTAGAATGCCGAATATCCCGATGTATTTATGCTGAATCGTCCGAAAGTAATAACCTTACCTTCCGTTACGGGGATGGCAATCATTTTCCATCCGGAAGCAGTATTTATTCCCCCTGCATTATTTATATATTGTCCGTCTATAATATTGGCAGGGTTAGCACGGTTTGTACTGGTTGGAACTTCCTGCACTTCAAGATCATTATTAACGACCGCATTTGCATCAAAGAATTGTTTGTTTACTGCATTCTCAGGATTTACAGGAGTTGGAACGGTATTACCTTCCTGTAACGATATAGCAGATACCTTTGCATCCCCAATACCGATCAGTGAAGGATCATAAGGCTGATAAGGAAATATTAACCCTCCCTCATTGAGCATTATATCCATAGATGCTGAACTCTCAGATGGTAGTTTGATCGTGAAGCTAAGGGTTTTACCTGTTGATGGTACTGCAAGTGTCCTGAAGGCTGCAGCTAAAGTATTAGAGTAAACTCTGATGCCTGATACATCCAGTATAACAAGTGATTTATTTCCGCTTTGCGTATATCCACTCAGGGTGTATGTAAGTAATGATACCGGAAGGTTTACAACGGATATACCGCCGGCAGAATCTGTTGGCGTACCATCGGAAGCGATAACTACATCCTGACGGATATATTTTGGATTAAGCCAGTTTACTGTTTGTATTAACAGGGAATCTTCCTTTAATACATCTTGTAATGCTTTTTGTACCGCTGATTCAGCTGGAATATGGTCATCTGTATTGCCCAGAGTAGTAGTTATACTATTGTTGGTAAGTACATTGCTGGGAATTATTTCCCCGACATCATTCCACTGGGTGCCGTCATACGTCCAATAGTGTTTTGTATCAATAGCCTTATATGTATCACCTTTAGCAGGATCCGGAAGGGCTTTTATTTCTTCTTCGTTGGCTTTCTCTCCTTTGATAATTATACCAAGGATGGCATTTTGTATCAGGTTATTGAAATAAAGGAGTATATCCTGGAACAGGCTTCCGATCCTGGTTGAAGTATTTTCTTTCTTTAGCCTGGCATTAAGTACTTGTAAGGCCCGGAGCATTAAATTGTCAAATGATATCATAATCGTAATTTTTTATTCAAATGATTCGTCTTCATGTTCGTCGAATATTCCACCGTCATATTCCAGCATTGCCTGATCCAGTTTCGGTGAGTGGAACTGTTCGTCTGTGACCATACGTACATTTAACTGGATGGATGTAGGTGTTATTATCCTGTGATTGAACTGTATATTTTCGGCTGTGACATTGCTACGGAAGTATGACCGGTCCGGAAAGATGAAATAGATCTCATCGCTTTTTATCATATCCTGGATAAACTGCAGCTGGTCATGACTCCGGTATCCGGTTTCTACCTGGAGTATTTCCCTGGAAAGGACTCTTTTTCTACGTTCTTCATAGAAACCATAATCCGATAGTTTATTATATAGGCTTTCATCTGCCATTTGTGGCGCATGCTTAGCCTGGCCTGTGACCTCGATCACTTCATAAGCCCCCAGGGAGTTAAGAAAACGGATCGTATATTTTTCTTCTGCCGGCAGGCTCTTTTGTATCCTGAATGAAAAGGATCTTTCACTTCCCGGACAAACATCTACTACGGTAGGTACTTCATTATACCGGATCAGGAACTGATCCAGTACGGCCTGTATATCCATCGTGCAGATAGATCCTGAAGGCAGGGTACCGGCATCGATGGTATTTCCGGATCCGGATCTGAACTGTATTGATATCCCCGGATGGATAAATACAAACGGATACAGCTCCGTTTCCCGGAGTGATATGATATCGGTGTGTGTCCGGATAGTGAAAAGGAACTGGTTAAATAATGATTGTAACCGGTAATGAAATATATCATACTGGTTGTCATACAACATTGCCAGGGCATACTCGCTTAACCCGCCGCGGAATGCAGTACCGGTGAATAACACCTGGTCATTGATACCCAGCTGGTAGGTAATGGCAAAATCCTGTATAAGTCCGATCATCACACCTTCAGGATACACTGGATCCTTAAAGCTGCCTTTGAGTAATCCGGAGATATCGATATACGTTTTGTAAGGGGCTGCAGCTCCGTGTGGAAATAGTGATATATATTCAGTATCTTCATTTCCGGCTTTTATGGAAATGGTAAATTCATCCGGGGTATCCGATTCGAAGTCGAACCGGATCTGATTACCCGCGAATGAATAATCACCTGGTGTCCTGGTAACTGTTACGCTCATTTTATTACAAACTTCTTTATAAGGAATATACCCAATCCAATAATACCAACAGCCAATAGTATCCACAGCCATTCGAAACCCTGAACGGGGCGTGCATCGGTAAAGGATTTTAGTTTTTCGAACCCGACCTTTTTCAGTTCCCTTTTATAAGTACTGTCGGTCTTTTGCTCGCTTACGGAAACCTCAGATGATCGTCCTCGGCCATCAGCCAGCTCAAGAGATCCAGTACCCCGCCATTCTTCACGTATGATTCGTATTGATCCATCAGGGTTAAACTGTGTGGTGCGGATATATCGTTGTTCGTTGGTGATTTTGGTGTTTGATCCTTCGAATTCTCTAACCACGTGCGAACTGTCTTTGCTGTGAGTTGATTCAACTGCTTCAACCTTCGATTCTTCCTGTATTGTACGATCAACATTACGGTTAGAACGACAACCAAGAAAACACAGGATAATAAGTATAATAACATATGGTTTCATTTTAATTTCAGTTGTTTATTCGTATCTCTGACAGCTTGATTGGAAGCCTCTCGAAGTTTTGACATAAAAACACTATCAGCTTGGTTGAATTGTTTTTCAAAGCGATTTCCATGATGCTTGTCCCTTATCTTAGGTTCGATGGTGACATAATACATTTCCTTTTTTGTTATACAACCGGATAACAAAATGACTGATAATAGTTATACTGCCTTTTTCATATTATATACAAGTTTACACGCTCGTTATGTTAGAAATTAAATATCATCCAGTCATCTGCCAGCATATCACTTTGAGATGCTAACCAGCCATTTACAATACTACCATCGGCAGCTTTCATACATAGATAAGCAGCGAATTTCACCACATCATCATCAGTAATTTGCAATGGAGTTCCATCTGCATCGAACATATCTTGTTTGTAATACTCTTTTACACTGTAAGGCAATGATTTCACATTATTAACCACAGTATCCACACGGATTTCGTCTGCAGGACGCATGAAAATGAACATACCTTTACCATTCCATCCTTTACGGGTAGCTAGTCTACCTTGTTTTATTGACTCTAATGCCTGACCAAACGTACCGGATTCACCAGGTTGTAACTCTCTGTTCTCATTTGCTCCAATAAGGTAGGCCGTTTCAACTTCTCCTTTAGAGTAGTTTCCACTTTGGTTACATAGTTTTGCTGAATATTCAGTTGATTTTTCATCCAATGTTTTCATTTTTAAAGGGATTTTATAAAGCCCGTCCAAGGCTATTTGAAGTGTAAACTTGTATATTACTTTTGAAATTTATAATCGTTCAACCTGTTGATCCAGCCTTTGTGAAATACTTTCTGGCTGGGATCATTCTTTACGATATCATTGATAAACTGTAGCCTGTATGCAAATATCAAACGGAACAGTCCTTCCTGATCCGGATAGTTATTTACAGCTGCCAGTGTTTTCGGTCCTACTATACCATCTGCAGTTACGCCAAGTATCCGTTGTGGAATGATAATTCCCCAGGATCCTGAACCCCATACCCAGTCTACCAGAATATTCGCGATAGATTGGTTTTGTATCTGGTCTGCTTTCCACCGGTTCCAGTAGTGATCCCGGAGAACGTTTACAACATCCTGCCTGGTGATCAGCTTTAAGTCTTCTGCATCGATCAGGCCGTCACCGTTCTTGTCATAACCTATATGCTTCCATGTAGCCAGGGTTACGCCCATATTGGTTTTGCCCCCGCGATCGTTCTTGTTATCGGCCCATCCGCCTTCCCACTTGAAGATGATTGGTACCAGGTTATTGATATCAGCCATTTTGTTCTTTTTTATCTTCTTTGTTGTTGGAAACTTTTATTCGATAGGTGTAGTCGATACCAAAGATGGCCCCGACAAATGTTAGTATTTCGCCAAAAGCGATAAGTACGGAACTATCGATGATACCGACCGGGGGCACGCAGAACCCGGCAATAAGCAAGCCGCAACCAACAATGATAAGTACGGCAGATGTAAGAAGTTGGAATTTTAGTTTCATTGCTGTAATTTTTCTTCAAAACTACAGACTGCAGACGGGTAGGTAAAGGACAAAAAAAGGTGAAGCAATTGCTCCACCTTTTTAGCCAGAAATAAAAATAGACATTCAGTTATCTACTTTGTGGCAAAGATAAAACAAAATCTAGCCTTCCGGAGCTTTAAAATCATTTAAGAGCATTTGGATCCGGTTATTTACATAGAGCAGCTGTAGGATGTCATCAGGTTCCGTTCCGGCAAAGTTGCTTATTCCTATCTCCAGTAGTAAATTTCCGATTCTTTCTGTACATTCTATGTAGTCTGCAAGTACAGAGTTGTTTGATGATTGTAAGTGCCTGATCTGATCCAGTATTTTATCAGTAAATACCGGACCTGAGTTTTCGAATAGTGGTTTCATAGCGTCCTTGTCTTTTGGGTTTATAAAAATGTGTTCTGGTAGTAATGCAAATGTGAGCAATAATATGATAGAATTTGTTCGCTACTTACTTTTAAGCGAAACCGATATGACTTTTTCTTCAAACAAAAGTCATATTATTTTTTTCATTATTTACTTATAATCATTTGGATACCCTTAAACAAACAAAGAAAAAATCCATATTAAATATGGATTTTTCTAATTGTTAAATATGACTTTAAGATTTGAAACTAAAAGATTGGAAGAAGTCAAGAAACTTCTGAAAAGCACTTTTTTTCCTCTTTTCTTCATTAACTAATGCCATCAGGTGCGAATGGAAGAATATATACAGGAACAGAAACCGCTGTTTGCGATCGCTATTCATATCCGGATCTTCTATGACCAGGTCCTTCATCAGCTTCACAGTATCTAATATTATATCGGCATTACTTTGCTTTGAGTAGTGTGAATGGTCCTTCTTATTTACCATATAACAAAAATAACATCACACGGAATCAGCGGCAACAGGCACAATATTTTTTAGACATTTTACATATCTATTTCAAAAAAAAATCTTTAATCTGTATCACTTTATATTATAGAATGTTATAGAATACAAACCGTATTAAGTTAAAAAAAGCCCCGGACAAATGCCCGGGGCCGCACCATAAAAAACACAATTGGCCAGCAGCTAATCTTCCGGAAAGAACTTATCCCGGATGGCATCGCCGATGGTCCTCTTGCTTTGTATGTCGGTTAATGCCTTCTGCGAGTCTACACTGGTTTTGCTACCATCCAGTATATCGGTATAGAGTGCATTGTCGACTTCGAAGTCGCCGGCATCGATACCGGAGTGGTAAGCAATATATTCCGGCGTACCGGGTGTTGTTATACTGGTCCTGATATCTTCTACCAGTTTCGATGACAGGATGCTTATCACTTTGTCGACAGGATATTTCAAGCGTCCGCAATGCTCTATTACCTGTATTACGGTCATGGTTGCCAGTGTGGGCTTTTGGGGTATTATTTCTGTTTGTAGTTTTTTATTTTCTTCCATGGTTATCGGGGGCTTTAAAATCGTTTAACATCTGACGTAGCTGATTGTTTGAACTCAGTAGCCGGAGTACTTCTTCGGGTTCGATACTGGAAATGCACCCGGTACCGATATCCAGCAACAGGTTTCCTATTTCTTCGCAGCAGCTGATATAATCCTGAAGTTCCGAATTATCTGAACACTGCAGGCCTTCTATATGTTCCAGCATCTTATCATTAAAGACCGCCTCGGAATGTAATGCTTGTATTGCCATTATTCACCTCCTTCTTTACAAATCATCAGACATACGACCTTAACATCCGGAGATTCGATATTCACCTTTACAAAGCCTTCTTTGTTGCATATCTCGGTAGTGTACCGTTTCTCGGAGAGCTGCGATGGAGTGATCCCGCTACTAAGCAGATCGGGATCGTTGGGGTTGAACATTTCGGCAAACTGCAGCAGGGCATTGTATACCTGCGCATGCGATTGCCGTTTCAGTTTTATTGGTCTGCGCTGTTTTGTATTCATGGCCGGCCTCCTTCCTGTAATAAAGAGTTAGTTACTCCCAATAATAATATAATTGAAAAGTAGTCCACTAAAATAATTGAAAAGTATACCACCAGTTTAGTAAAATGTAAGAGAGCGTATAATAAAGCTCTGCATTTTACTAACAAATATTAACATTATAAATTCCTTTGTGTCTTAACCAACACAGAGGGTAAAATGATAACAATGGTGGAAAAACAAACAATTATCCATATGTACCGTACGGTTGGGTACAGTAAACGGGCTATAGCCAGAGAATTGGATATCAGCCGTAAAACCGTTCATAAGGTTATTTCCGAGTATGAATCAGCTTTGAACTGCCCTGATCCAGAGTCCTCTTTGGAATCGGTATTAACTACCCAATCACGTTATAATAGTTCGCGGCGAGGCCCTCGTGTTATTGTCGGTAGCCTGAAAGATTTAATAGACGACTGTTTAGAGAAGAACGCCCGTAAACGTGCTATGGGGCTGAAGAAGCAGTGCATGCGTGGTAAAGATATCTACGAACTGTTAATAGACAAAGGCTTTCAGGTCAGCTATACGGGAGTTTGTAAATACATCGCCTCTGCCAGTTCCATCAAGAAAGAGGTTAAATCTCAGGAAGCCTTTATTCGGGGCTATTATCCACCGGGAGAGTCCTGTGAGTTTGACTGGGGTGAAGTAAAGCTTTACTTAAATTGCAAACTTCATCGTATCCAGATGGCTGTCTTTACCCTGAGCCATAGTAACGGGCGTTATGCCTGGCTGTTCCATCATCAGGACCAGCTAGCCTTCATGGAATCACACCGTAATTTTTTCCGCCAGATAAAAGGTGTCCCTTACATTATGGTCTATGACAATATGCGCGTGGCTGTCAAGAAGTTTGCTGGAGAAGAAAAGAAACCCACCGATACCCTGCTACGCATGAGTAACTTCTACCGCTACCATTACCGCTTCTGTAATGCCCGTGCCGGTTGGGAAAAGGGACATGTAGAGCGTTCAGTCGAATATGTCAGGCGTAAAGCTTTCAGTATCAATCTTCATTATACCTCTCTGGCAGATGCCCAAAACCATTTACTAAGCATATGTGAGAAGATCAACTCGCGCAGTGGCAGTCCTTCTACGATCAATAAAGTGGAGGAGCTGACTGCCGATCTGGCTGCCTTAAGACCCTATACCAATGAGATGGGATGCTTCCAGATGGCAGACTACAAGGTGGACAAATGGGCCACCATCTGTATGAACTGTTCCCATTACTCGGTTCCCGATACACTGGTGGGCAAGATCGTTACTGTCAAGATGTACTCCGAAAAGATTGTTATCCTTTTTGGTAATGATAAAGTAGCCGTACACGAACGTATATACTCCCGCCAGAAAGGTTGGTCTATCAAACTGGAACATTACCTGAACACCTTGTTGCGTAAACCGGGAGCACTAAACACTTCCTTGGCATTAAAGCAAATGCCGCAGCCGATACAGGTCTTGTTTAACAAGCATTTTACGGACAAAGCCAGAGATTTTGTCTTCCTTCTACAGTATGCCAGGGAGAATAACTTTAGTGATAACGATATAATAGAAGCATACGCTTCATTGAAGGCACGGGGGCTGAGAAGTATATCGGCAGACCAGATCAAGGCCATGATGCATGCCAATAGCGAACCGCAAGGAATATCGAATGAGCCCCTCTATCTGGATGACAGCCATAAAAATGGATCTGCTCTGATCGAAGAGGGAGCCATGAAGATACTGATGGATCTCTCACGCATCATGGACACAGAAAACAATATAAAAATCATTACCAAAAACTAATAATCAGTTATGAGACAGGAAGTATTTAATATAAACACTATGCAAATGGAAAATCTGAACGAAAAAGAAAGAGTATTTAACTATGCCAAAGAGCTTAAGCTAACTGTAATGCGGGATGAGCTCGATGACTTTATAACTCAGGCAACTGATGAGAACTGGTCGTACCGGGCATTGATATGTCAACTGTTAACCAAGGAAATGGACATGCGTATCGAGGCGCGCCGTAAACAGCGTATCAGGATAGCTGGTTTTCCTGAACTGAAGTATCTTCAGGAGCTGGTAAGGGAAGAGCTGCCTAAAGATGCACAAACAGCACTGCCTGAGTTGGAAACCTTACAATTTATTAAGGAAGGACGCAATATCGTATTTTGCGGTAATCCCGGAACCGGTAAAACACATATGTCAATCGGACTGGGTATTAAAGCCTGTCTGGAGGGCTATACCGTCTTTTTTACTTCTGTTCCCAGGCTGCTTACGCAAATCAGGGAATGTAGGTCGCAAAAGAGTCTCAGACTACTTGAATTACGCTTCCAGAACTATGATATGGTCATCTGTGATGAGTTTGGGTATGTATCGTGTGATAAGGAAGGAGGAGAACTGCTCTTTAATCATCTGTCCCTAAGAGCAGGTAAGAAATCGACAATCATTACTACAAATCTCGCTTTTGACAGGTGGGGAGAGATAGTAAAGGATAAAGTCCTGGTAGCAGCAATGGTAGACAGGCTTACTCATAAAGCATACCTGATAAACATGAATGGACAGTCTTACAGAGTTAAAGAAACTAAAAAGATGTTACAATCTAATGAGGAATAAATATCTTTAACCAATCTCATCCGAGACACTTAGTGGTATACTTTTCAATTACTAAGTGGACTACTTTTCAATTATATTATACA
>JBKEBA010000037.1:0-16597 GCA_047972895.1 Dysgonomonas sp. | reverse complement strand
GTTCTGTCAGGTTAGTACCTTTAGCTTTAGCCAGTTTAAGCTGTCCCATCAACTTGGACGTAGAAGCATATAGTACCCTGTATCCCATCTGGCAAGCATGAAAGCCCAATGCTGATGCCAGATAGCTTTTACCTGTTCCTGTACTGCCTGTAATAAACAGATCCTTGTGTTCCTTTATAAAATCCAAAGAGGCCAGCCTGTGTACTTCATTCTTTTCCAGTCCCCTTTCTACAGAGTAATCCAGTTGTTCGAGCGATGCTTTGTAGCGGAAGTTCGCCAGTTTAATAAGCCTGGATATAGACTTGTTCTTACGGTCGTCCCATTCACTGTTTACCAGCATGGCGATGAACTGGTCGGGTGTCAATGTCTCTTTAATGGAGCCTTCCAGATTAGTCCTAAAAGCTTCATACATGCCAAATAAACGCATCTGGCGTAACTTGTCCAATGTTTGATTGTTCATGATTTATTTTTGGTTTAAATGTTTACTGATAATAATCTTTACCTCTGATATTTTTATGGTTGGGTATGCGTGCCGCTTCATCCTCAAGCTTTAACCTGTCCAGGCGCTTGTTCAGGATCTCTTCTATTACTCTGTAACCGTATTGCCCGAAGGATTGGGCGCAGCGGCAGGCATCTATCAGCCGTTCATTACCCACCCGCCTGGAGAAACTCAGTATGCCCGAACAAGACTTATAGGCCTGCTCAGGGTATGTTTTTTCCTCCAGTACTTTGGCGATGTACTCCGCCACATCCTCATGTATATCCATAGCCTGGGAGATGAACTTCTCGGCGGACCACTCGGTCAGGAACTGATGTTGGGAGGCCAGGTGTTCCGTATTGGTCGTATATTGGTATTTACGCCTGTTACGCACATGCTGGGCAATAAGCTCATGACGGTAGTAAACCTCTCATGACTGCGATGCGTAAAGGACTTTGACTGTTTTACCTATGTATTTATAGGGTACGCTGTAATAATGGGTATCCACTCCTAAACGTATATATCCGTTTTTCCAGACGGTTAGTTGAGCCTGTTCCTTTAACTCATAACGGATTGGGTTCAGGTCCTGCAACACATCACGCTCAATCTCCTCGAACTGCTGACGGCGACTGTACTCCCGTTTATACAGAGGGGTGTTGTTGTGTATCTCCAGGGCGACCCTGATAGCAGCATTTAACGAACTCAAATCATAGAAGATACGCTTGTCCAACTTGGTGAAGATTGTTTTATATACCAGCTTTACCGCACCTTCGACCAGGGACTTGTCTCGCGGTTTATAGGCTCTTGCCGGAAGGACAGTCATCGAGTAATGTTCGGCAAAGCATGCGAAGGACTCGTTCAATACCGCTTCATATTTACTGCCCTTGGTTACGGCCGCTCGCAGGTTATCGGGCACAACCACTAAGGGTACTCCCTCAAAATAGATCAGCGCGTTCTCACAAGCCCGTATCAGGTCTTCCTTCTTCTGGCTGGCGACAGCTTCCACATAAGTGAGTTGGCTGCACCCCAATATAGCAACAAAGACTTCGACCTCTGTCTTGCTCCCGTCTCCATTATCCAGTTGTAGTTTTTGGCCTGTAAAGTCGATATACATCTTGTCCCCGGCTTTATGTTCGATGTGCATAACGGGACGATGCTGGGCTAAATACAGCCGGATAAAACCGCAAAAACGGGAGATGCCGTAACCTTCTGGATACTTCTCTATATACTGCCTGTAGAGCATCTCTTTAGTGACACCCTTGCGTTTGAGTTCCTGCATATACCCGGAAGCAGAGCCTCCATATCTATCTGGCGCTGGCTTTTCTCCGGATGGGTAGCCACCAGAAACTTCTGGGATAACTCCAGGTCACTCATCTCTGAAAATGCTTCGTAACTAAGACCTGAGCTAAGGAAAATGTGCAGGTACTTCTTGATGGTGTTGCGTGAGATAAACAACATGCCGGCAATGGCTTTGGTTCCTTTGCCCTGATTGTAAAGACGGATTACTTGTCGTAGTTTTAACATACTAATGGTTTTGTTTGACATGATGATAAATTTTTGTTGCTCAGCTTTTAAGTAACAAAAATTTTAACACTTTAAAACAAAACTGAAAAGCTTCTGTTTTACTCTTCTTTCACGGGGTCAATTTAAACTGTAACCAAGGGGTCAGTTTAGATTGTTACATGGGGGTCAATTTGGATTGGCGGGATGGGGGCAATTTTAGCTAATTTTTCCACTTGCCCAAGGTGCTATAACAGTGGTTACCGAATCTCTTGTTTTTACTTGTATTTTATTTATTCTATTGGTATCTAAATTGATATGAGACCATTTCAAATCTATAATATCAGAGAATCTAAGACCTGTATAACAAGCTAATAAGAACATTTGAAGGACTATTCTTTTTGTCGTAAATCGCTTGAATTTAGGGCATAGCTTTCTTAAAGCTGCTATTTCTTCGAGTTCAAGATATACGTTCTTTATTTTAGCCCTTGGCATTTTAAATTTGGTGTAGGGATTGCTCACTTTTATATCATGCCTAATCATATCAAGTAGGACAGCTCGAATATTCTTATGCTTATTTTCCCTTCCTCCGTCTTGATTCTCTCTTTCGTCTCTCAGATAAGCGTCAAAATCCTCTACGAAACGGAGGGTAATATCCGATATTCTAAGTTTGGGAGCATATTCTTTAAGTATTTTGTATGTGCCGTTGTAAATCCTTATTGTATCTTGGGCTGCTCCTCCATTTTTCTTATCCTCTACAAACTTCAGATAATAGTCATAGAAAGATTCGTGTTCTGGTTTTATCTTTTTCTTTCCTGCGAAGAAATCTTTTACGAATTCAATGGATATTTCGCCCCCTGTACTCAATTCAGTAAGCAGATGAGTTTCTATATTATCTATGTCTTTTTTGAGTACATTTTGGAGAGGGTTCTTTTTGGGAAGTTGAAGCTTAGAATCCCAAAGATTCCTTTCTACTTCATACCCAGTTGGAATTTTGGTCTCGCTCCCTTGTATTCGAATCCGTAAATAAATGGGGTATTTGCCATTTTTTAACGCTGGTTTGTCAGTTCGTATACTAGCTCGTATTGAAAAAGGTTTCATATATTCTTGATTTAATTCTTAATCATGAACTAAATTAAGAAAGTTTTTTTTGATAGAAAAAGAATATCAATGTTTTTTCTTGGGAGAAATAATCTATCAAATATCTAATAATCAATAGAATGGTTTTAAAATAAAAATCGCCCCTCAGTTCGCCCCTTATCAAAACGAAGAAGCTCCAAGTAGTTGTAAATAACATACTTAGAGCTTCTTTTTGCGGTATGGACGGAATCCATTATTTTTTAGTTAAATAATTATATATCAAATATTTGTTTCACTTGTTTTTGCGAAGGTGACCACTTTAGGATATTTCAAAACATCACATTTTGTCTTAGTATTAGACACACTTGTCTGTACATTAGTTACTCCCTACAAATATAATATATTTTAATTGCATACTAATATTTAAAGCAATAATTAGCCCTATCTATCCAATATTTGCAGAGTAATGATTCATATAAGATAAAGTATTCAGATTATAGAAAAATATTATATTTTCCTAATAGCTTATTTTATCTTTGAGATAAGATATACTGCTCTAAAAATAGTATATTATATCTCTCGATATATTCAGTAAATACTTGAATGTTTTCTAATAGTTATTACATATCCTTATAGGCTACACTTTCAATGGGTATCCTTACAAAATAGTATTTTTCCATATACTTGTTTTAAAACTGTTTTACACTAAAGACTGTTATATAACAGACAAAAAGGCTTCCGTACGTATCTCAAGAATAAAAGTGGATAGAGAAAAATATAGAAAATAACAGCAATTATCAAAGCTTACCTAAATAAAGAAAATCATGAGTAAATTGTTTTCAGAAATTAGTATCAGACAATTAACATTAGATAATAGAATAGTCATTCCTCCAATGTGTCAATATTCGGCAGTAAACGGACAAGCTACCGAATGGCATCTGATGCATTATGGGAGTTTAGCTCTATCTGGAGCAGGTATGTTAATTGTTGAAGCTACAAGTATTTTACCTGAAGGTCGGATTTCTTATGGAGATATGGGGCTTTGGGATGACAAAACAGCTTTTGCTTTGAGAAAAGTTGTTGATTTTATTCGTCTTCATTCTCAGATACCATTAGCTATACAGTTATCACATGCCGGACGTAAAGCTTCAACCGATTTAGGATGGAAGCCCAACCGATATATTGCACCCGATAATACTAACGGTTGGCAAACCTATGCTCCATCTGCAGAACCCTTGAAAAGCGGAGGCACAATTCCGAAAGAATTGTCCAGAAATGAAATTAAAGCGATCATTCATCAGTTTGTAGAAGCAGCCAAACGTGCTGTGGAAATCGGATTTAATGCCATTGAGCTCCATGGGGCTCACGGTTATCTGATACATCAGTTTCTATCACCTATAACAAATAAACGAGAAGATGAATATGGCGGAAGTCTGAAAAACAGGATACGGTTCGTTCTAGAAGTATTTGATGCTGTAAAGCATGTAACTCCAAAAGGTTTTCCTGTTGGCATCCGTATATCAGCAACAGATTGGATCGAAGATGGATGGGATTTACGCCAAAGCATCGAATTAGCAAAACAATTAGATGAGAAAGGCTGTGGATATATTCATGTTTCGACAGGGGGGCTTGATGGAGAATTACAAAAACTATCGACTTTATATCCGGGATATCAACTACCATTTGCAGAGGCTATAAAGAAAGAAGTAAAGATGCCGGTTATAGGAGTAGGTATGATTACACAAGTACAGGATGCAGAGAACGCGATAGAAGAAGGTAAAGCCGATTTGATAGCAGTCGGACGCGGAATGTTGTATGATAACAGATGGGGGTGGCATGCTGCTGCCGAATTAGGAGCCAAAGTTGCTGGGGTAAAACAGTATATGCGCTGCCAGCCACATGAAGTAAAAGATCTTTTTAATAAAATAAATCTCTGAGATAAAACCATTACAGGTTTTTACAAAGATTTAACAACTTAAAATATGGACAATAATATTAGTATTTCTTTATTAGATTTAGGCATAGTTGTAGAAGGACAAGATATTCCCGATGCACTAGCGAAATAGTAAACAATGCACAACATATTGAATCGCTTGGATATAAAAGGATGTGGGTCGCTGAACATCATAATACGGCTAGTGTTTCTACAGCTGCAACAGTGGTATTGATAGGTCATATTGCAGAGAAAACAACTCCATTGAGAGTTGGTTCCGGAGGGATTATGCTTCCTAACCATATACCTTTAGCTGTTGCAGAACAGTTTGGCACACAGGATATCTTGTATCCGGGCCGGATTGATTTGGGATTAGGGCGAGCGCCGGGAACAGATCAATTGACAGCCGCTACTTTGAGACGTAATAATCTGACATACGTACTGAGGTTGAAGCTTTTGCCACTAGAAAAGGTATAACTAAAGAAAATTATAAGAAGATTACAGTTAGCTTGACTCCTCTGATGTCAATTGCCGGGGATCATGCCCAAAATGACTTGTTGGGAGGCCTGGAAGACGGTCAGAGTTGGGATAAGATTAATCCAGAAGAACCGGATCAGGAAGCTGAGTATAGTTGGAAATTAAAATTAGAAAAACTTGGATTTACAATTGGTGCCGATGGAACTAACATAGACCCGAAACATTTCAATGTTGTTGGTTTGGGAGATCATAGTGCGATACGTACAATCTGGCTTGATCATATGAAACATGCTGTCAAAAATGCTACATCATGGAATGAGCATTTAGGCGAATAAGTATTATTGAATATTTTGAGAGTATCCATACTATTGTGTCCCGTCCTTAATATAGGTTGACAGGATTTATATTACAATATCATATGAACCGATGAATCAAAATTCATCGTTTTTTTGTTTTAGGTGTCTAACCTTAGGCGTTTCCATATTTAAGTCTATTATTATAAATATCAATCAAAAAAGAAGGTAACTCAATTTTGAGAGACCTTCTTTTCCATTCACCAGAATAAATTTTAATAGATATAACCTATATCATGGTTGATCAATTTCCCAGCTTTTGCATCATTGTAGGTCGGATTGTAAGCATTATCGCTAACATTCCATCCATCCGTTGATACCGAACCTAGAGCATTTTTCAATCCAGAGAAATCAACTAATGCATTATTATATTTAATAGTTACAGCTTTCAGACTCGTTAATGTAGAAAAACAATCAAGATTGGTAAGCTTGTTATTTGTATAATACTCTCCCGAAAAATCAAGAGTTCCATTTATAGTTTTTAGCTGAGGGATATTGAATTCTTCAAACTCGCCCATATAATTGGCTGTTATTATTCTACAATTGCCATTTATAGCTTCTAACGCAGGTAGAGAAAGTTTTTTCATAATAGGAGAACCAACCTCAAGAGACCCCATGCTTTTCATTTTAGGCAATTCAAGAGCCAAAGTTTCTGACATAACAAAAATGGAAACTATACCTCCTGCTTCTACTAAATTAGGCATTTTAAAACCTTCAAAATTATAGACTGAAATACTGAGATCTTTCTTCACTTTTTTGGTAGGGAAAGAATAACTTGGATATTTACTGCTGGAAAGAGAAAATTTAAGAGTTCCCAATTCGCTAAAACCCTCTACTACCTTCGGTGCGCACCCTTCGAAGCTTAATTCTCCATCAAAGACATTAGTTCCTTTTAAGGTGTATTCTGACATTATATTATTGAGAGTTATAGATTTTTCTATTTTCAGTCCCGATAAATCAATCTCGCGTATTGAAGTTATATTCTGGGCATAGACACCAACCCGCTCTACATTTTTAAGATTAAATCCGGAGAAGGTCTTAAACGAAACATCGTTGATAGAAACTCCCCCTACTCCCACATTACTTAAAGAAGAAAAACCTTCCAGATTATCTTCTACCGCAGCCATATAAGATATATCAAATTGCTTTCCTACCGATTTCAAACTTTTAAAACCTTTAGTATCTTTCAATTTATCTAAATTAGAGAGGGTGAACTTACCTTCTACTGAAGATAGAGATTTAAATCCATCGAAAGATGGAATCGACGGAAGATAGTTGAGATTCAAGTCTCCACCGATAGTAGCCAAAGAAGATAAATCGAGAGTAATCAGTTCATCATTGCTGGATATCTGAAAGTCTGATCTTACCATTTTCAGATGTGATAAGTCTATTTTTTCTACTTTTTTCAGACTACTCAATTCTAATTTGTAAACATTTTCCAAACTAGGCATAGATAAAGATTTCAATTCCTGCCAATTTGATATTTTAAGAGAACCACCAACACTCTTCAATGACGCAATTTTAAACTCATCCAATACATTGGCTCCCCATCCGCCATCTAAAGTAAAATCTTCTACAACAGTTTCTAGTTTTCCGAGGTCAAGCGTTTTCATGACCTCTGCCTTATTTATATATATACCTCTATCAACACGCTTTAATTCAGGTAATAGTATTCTTTGTAATCTTTTTGGCAAATCAATATTGATCCCTGTTACAATATATTCTAATTGAGGTAGATTTATTTCCTCTAAAGTATTATTCAATTCTACAATTTTCAAAGATCCAAGCTTTGTCAGATTTTTCAAATCATCCATGTTCTTCCCTGCATAAGTAGGATTGATTGTCAGTTCAAACTTAATGGCTGTCAACTTAGACAGCGGAGCCAATGTATGTATAGAGTCCGAGCCACTCGCAGCGCCAATTGTAATATTACCATTTATCTCTGTCAAGCCCATGTCAGCGAAAGCATCTACATCTTCTTGAGTAAGCAATGTTATGTCGCCGTCGCGCGATACAGTACCTCTTTCAAGTTTATACTTGTAAGACCTTTCGGTTCCGTTATATGCCTTTACTACAAAGGTCTGTTCTGTTGTCCAATCTTTTATTGTAGAAGGATTGGGGCTGATTATTGCATTTTCGCTGATTGCAATATTTACAGTAACGTCATTAAGCAATACATTTTCCGGAACTGTAACTATTATTTCATTGTTTACAGTTGATATTGATCCGTTGAAAGAAACCCCATTTTTTTCCAACCGGAAAGATGTAATATAATTATCTCCTCCATTGAAGTCGCTATCGTCGCTGCATCCAGCAGAAACAAAGGCTATCAGAAGTAATGTTAATATTAGTTTTTTTATTTTCATCGTTTTTTTGTTTAATAATCTAAAAAGAAATTTCTCAACAATATATTTAATGCAGGCTAAGGTTTGACCCAAGCTCCCGATTTCAATTGGTCATAAGTTGGATTATAACCATTTTTCTCTACAAACCATTGTCCTGCACCAAATGAAGATAATGCATTTTTCAGACCTGCGTAAGAGACTAAAGCCGTTTGTCCCTTGATTTCTATACCACTCACCTTTGTCAATGCTGAGAAACCATTCAAATCTATTAACTCTTCATTTATCTTACTGGCATCGCTTTTGTATGGCACTAAGGTCATCTTCCCAGCTATGCTTGCTAATTTAGGAAATAACAGATATTTCAGATCGCAGCTAGGACTCCACGATGAGGTAGACATATAGCCTGTGCCAAGTGTGAAATCTTTTTCTACCGATTCCAACTTAGGAACATTCAATGTTCGCACAGATCTTGAGTCAATGGTTACGTTAAAGTCACCCCCAACTTTTTTTAGATCTGATATGTTGATTCGTGTCACAGCAGGGTCTACAATGTTATTCAGATGGTTTATGATAAAGTTTCCTCCAACTTCCTCCAGATCTGATATAGAAAAGTCCTGTAAATTATTATTAGGAATAGTAAGTCCTTTCTTTATTTTTTTTATTCCTTTTATATGTAATACATCTATATTAGAAATATAAGATCCAAGACTTAGGGAATCTACTTCCTGAAATCCTTGCAGCTTAGGAAATTTAAGGGTATAAGATTTAGCATTATCGGGTAAAATACTTAATGTCCCGTTAAATACATCATCTCCGATGATTTCGACCCCATCGACAGCCGAAGCCATTATTGCCAATTCCTTTATATTCATACCTTTGATATTTATTTGGGCAAGAGGCGCAGAAAGATAGTTGTAGATTGATAATTTATTGATCTTCTTTATCGAAGAAGGAAATATAAGATCTTTCATGGCAAGGTCTAGCATATAAAGCTCTCCTTCAACTATTTCTAATGATTCGAAGCCGTTAGCCAAGCCGTTTATTTTAGCATAATTAAGGCTTAGTTTTCCTTTTACTCGCTTTAGCTTGGGCAGATTAACTGTTGCGATTTGCTTTCCTTCTATAATCATATCGTTAACCTCTACTAATTCGGGCAAACTGAATTCACTCAGTTTACTGGTAGCTGAAGTGGTTAATTTACCTGTTATAGTCTGCAATTTAGGCGCATTTATATATATCAGTTTTTCTAATGGGTAAAGATTCAGATCAGCAATAGTCTTCAGTTCAGACAAATCTACTTTTTTTACATTTTCCAGACGAGACAGGTCAATGCTTCCTACTTCTTTCAGATATGGTAATACAACTGAAGGAATCAATGCTTTTACACTGTAAAATGTATTTGTAAGTTGAAATGTACCTCCCACCTTTTCTAAACTAGGAAGGATTACTTCGCCCATTCCAGAGTTGACAGAGAAAGATTTGGATACGGTTTTCAGTTTTGGAAAACTAATAGTTATTAGTGAATCGTTCTTTAAAGATATTCCTCCCGCCAACTCTAATGCAGGAAATAAAACACTTTGTATTCTTGGTGCAGATTCTATTTGAATAAGATCCCCCACTCTAGTCAGATTTTCCAGACCTTCAAAATTAGTCATATCAACAGTAGGATAAACTATTAACGAATAGCCTATCTGCTTAAGCCCCACCAACGGGCTCAAAGATTTGATAGAATCGTTGCCCGAAATCTGTCCCAAGATTAGATTTCCGGCAATTGAAGTAATACCTTTTTGTCCAAAAGCATCTACATCTGCCTGAGTAGCGAGTATTACAGTACCGGCTTGTTCTTGTTCACTTCTGCTCACTGTATATTTATACTGCATACGAGTACCGTTGTAAGAAGTAACAGCAAACACAATATCTTCATCCCAATTAGTTATGTCATCAGGACTGGGAAATATTCTGGCATTCTCACTCAGTTTTACAATAGCCTTGGCTTTATCCAAAGACTGATTGTGAGAGGCATTAATAATTATCTGGTTTCCCTCAATTAATGCATTCAATTCTGTTGCATTCTCTAATTTAAGGGAGAAAGAAGTTATATAATTGTCTTTTCCTTCAAAATCTTCATTGTCGTCACTACAGGCAGACAATAAGACAACAGACAATATCATCAGACTTATATAATAGTATATTTTTTTCATTATCTAATTGGTCTTTTAATTATTAAAATTCAGATCAACAGGATTGCCTGGTTCAGTTGACACTTCTCCAACCAATGTCCCTTTGCCGACCGAAGCTGTATGCACTTTTACAAAATCTATATGAGTCAGGTTGGCAGGACTTCCGTCAGTTTGAATAGCATCTTCTATCCAAAACTCTCCAATAGGTCTCGTTGGGTCTGTATTGTGATTGTCTACATATCCCCATCCTAAGTCTCTGGACGATTCATAGCCTGTACCCTCGGCAATATAGAATGTTGGGGGCACACGAGTACCTGTTAGCGTATAAGCACTTTCTTTTATAAACATCGGAAAGAAATAGTCTTGAGAATGATATCCATTAATATCTACCGATCCTGTATTTCCAAAATTATCTGTCCACATTACATCAGTTCTTTTCTCCGTAGGTTTGTAATAAGTAACAGCATAGCGTTGTATGTTTTCTTCCTTACCATGCTCACTTCCTTTCAGCTCGTACCAAGTATCATCAGGGAGTCCGTTACCATTCGAGTCTTGCATGACCCAAACTACACCTGGTTCGCTCCAGCCGGCAAAAGAATTTCCATTAATACTTAGATCAGCTTTATTTGCTACATTCTTCACACTATGATCGAATCCTACTATAAAATAACCTCCGTAAGCTCCTATATGAAACATATTAGAATTAGCATCTACAGCAGTCTGAAACTGTTGCAATACCTGAGCTACAGTTTGATATTGAGATTGATAATTAATGAATTGTCCTGGTGCAGGAATATAATTGAAAGCTTTAGTCGCAACGGCTTTACTGTTTGTTTGTACTGCTCTGAAATAAGTACTTTCAGGCTCTGTACAAGTGACCTCTACTTGCGCCTTTACTGATGTGCCGGTTTCTGTCACTTCTATCAGATAAGCTTTCTTTTCGGTAGGTGTAAATTTTAAAAACTCGGTAGTCGAACTTTGTGCAACTCCATCAACAGTCCATTTAAAGCCGGCAGGTTTATCTATATGGCAAATAACCGGAGCTAACACCAAAGTTTTGCCAAGAGGAACTGTCATCTTACGTAGATTATTTTTATTGGTTATCGTTCGGTATAAACCATCATCGAAATAAAGTTCTGCTTCCGGAACAGGCAGTACTACTACTGTTAGGGCTTTGATATCAACACCATCTTCTGTAGTTACTTTGACAGTCAAAGCAAATGAGCCTAAGGTTTCTTCGACAAAAGAGTATACTTGTTCTACCGATACTATTTCTCCATTTGTTCTCCACACATATTCTGCATTTTCTGCATAGTTGGCTGTTGCTTTCAGCTCTATTGGTTGCCCCATATATGCGATATAGCTAGAAACCATTTCTATTTCGGGCGATATTTTATCCGCCACAGTAACCTTAATCTGAGACTCTTTATATCCAATCTCATCGTCTACCCTAAATGTGATAAAATATTCACCGACGCTATAATCATCGAAGATTAATTGTAGGTCATTTGATATGATTTTTCCATTCAATTTCCATGAATAGATCGGGTTGGTTACATTATTGACTTCTGGTACAATCTCTAAGGTCTTTCCTTTTCTAATTTTATACTCACTTTGCGAAAACTCAATAGTTATATCATTCTGAATCACATCATCATCGCTGGAACATGATGAGAGATAATAACTACTTAGGAGTAAAAACAGAAATAAAATTTTGTTTTTCATCATTTACTTTTTTTATTAATCTAAAATCAAACTTTTCAATCTATGTTTTGTAAATACGATATGTGCAGGAATCTCCCCTGTAACTACAGACCACTTTCGTTTACCTGTTTTGTCAAAGCAGAACAAAGTACCCGGACTTATATAATCTTTAGCATCAGTTACATATATATCACGGGTTTCGGGGTGAATCGCCAAACCGTATGGAATTACGATTTGCTTTTCGGTTCCATCTTTAATGAAATTTCGGGATACTACAGTTTGGCTCTTCGTATTTACTATAGCATAAGTAATTGTATTCTTTTGAGTTATATGGCTCCATTCTACACTATACATATAAATAGAATCACCCATTGCAGTCATATTAGAGCATGGCAAGTTCAATGTTTTGCTTACCATATCGTTTTTTCCTATGATATATGTATTAGATGCTGCAGATTTATAATCGCCTCGCGAGCTTACATAGATGTTATTGTCACTATCTAATTCTAACCGATGTAAGTTGATACCTACTGTTATTTTCTTTGTTTCTTCAAATTTGCCTAGATCAATAACAGACACTGTATTATCGTAATTCGGAACTCGGTAACCTCCGGAGTTAGCTACATAGAGTTTATTATCTCTTATCACCATTTCTTCCGGTTGATAGCCTACTGAAACCCGTCCGACTTCCTTAAAGTTGGTAGTGTCTACCTTTACGACACAACCTAGTGGTGTATCCGGCTCTATCTTAACAGGACCATTATAAGAACTTACATATGCATAACCTTTATCGAAAACGACGTAACGACAGTTGGGTATAGTGAGAGACCCAACATGGCGCCCGGTATTTACATCCAATACCTCCACATAGCCTGACACATTGATTACTGCATATAGTTTATTACCATAAATCTGAATATCGTTGCCTACATCTCCCAGTTCATGGGCAATGTTAGGATTCAGATAAGGATAAATGTTTTGACAATATTTACCTGTTTTGCGATCAAAATAATCAATGGAAGATTTATTACTTCCCATGTTAGCTTCATTCAACAGATAAAAACCTTTGATATTGCCATCTTCTCCTTCAACAACGGTTGTTTCATCTTCAGGTTCGACTGGAGCTACAGGTGTTATTGTGGGAGGAATCAGTTCCTCGTCATCTCCCCTACATGAATAGAGGAGCGTTAATCCTGTAACTAGGATTAGAAGTCCTAATTTGAATAATCTTCTTTTCATAATTTTCTTAAATAGTTATATTGAGTATGAATTTGAAATTTGTTCCCGGCATAGGATAGTTTAAGACTACATCATAAGCCTGATTAAATACATTATTAATCTCCATAGTAGCTTTATAGAGATTTTTTCTCCACATAAATGATTTTCCGATAGCCATATCGTGAGTATACCAAGGCTCAAGTTTATTGCGAAGAATATTGGCACTGCCGGTATATCTTGTAGCAGTATAAATAAAACTGTATGATAAATTCCATGATTTATAATTAGCACCTAATATGGCTGATGCACTGTGGGTCGGAATATATGCTATTTGTCCTTTATAGGTGATAGTGTCACTCTCTACTATCATTGGAGTATAGTCCTGTGCCTTTTGGTAGGTATAATTTATCCGAGTATCTAAAGTAAGATCTTTCCCTATCTTGTTAGTCGATGTTAAAGCAACATCTACTCCCTTTATCTTTACTAGACCGATATTTTTCATTGTCCAACGAAAATTCACACCGCCTGGAATAGCTAATAATTTATCTGTGACTTCATTGTAATAGGCATCCACTTGTCCTTCGAGGAAGAAAGACGAATTCATATTTTTTGAATACACGAGTCCTAGATTGTATTGTTTTGTAAACTCAGGTTTGAGGTAAGACGACAATGTTCCCATATATGCCATATGCATCTCAGTGAAGGTAGGCATTCGAAATATATTTTTATAAAAGGCTCTTAAAAACAGATCCTTGCTACTCCAAGGCTGCCACGAGGCCATCAAAGTGGGGGTGATTTTATCCCAATCACGTTGAATGTCTTTTTTATCTTCTTTGGTCGATTCATGAACAAAAGTACCAAGCAGGCTACCCTGTATTTTTACTCTATCCAGATCAAGGGAAGTTGCCACAGCAACCCAAGTAGAATAACGTTGCGGATAGATAAATTCCACAAGATTAGCATTCATCTTGTTCCACTGAAAGTCGGCAGAAATACTGGCTGTCCACGAAGGAAGGATATTAAATAGATTAGCAGAAGAAAGATAAACATCATGGAGCATATATTTATTTTTCAACTTTTGAATTAAAGTGTCAGATTCATAATATAGATAATCATAAGCGTACTTTCCTGAAATTTTTGTTGCATAGACTTTAGTGAATCTTTTATTCAAAGCTGACTGGACAAAGAAATTTCTATCTTTTTGTCTATCTTCATGCTTAAATCTACCGGGTTCTTCTTTTACTATAGCCCCTGGATATCCTCGTTCCGAACCATAGAAATAAATGCGGCTTTTCCAATCACCTCCTTTTAACTTTCCGAAGAAGGCTTGCTCAATTCTAAATATCTGAATGTCTCCATTCTTTCGAACAGCGGTAGTATCGTATCCCCCTCTATTATCAACAGTATTTTGAACTTTGTATCGAAACTTATATTTACCTGTCGAGTTAGTGTAATCAATATTAAACGATGAATTTAATTTCTCAGATAGCTTTTGTTCCCAATACAAAGAAGGATTAATTAGTCCGAATGCTCCTATTTTGAAAGTAAATTTCAGATTATATTTTTTGTTGCAGCCAAACTGAGGAGTTTTAGCTTCCATGTAGATAGAACTTGCAGAACTGTAATCTTTTGCTGGCTGAAAAATGGAGCTTTTTTGTCCGTTATGTAAAGAGATAGCTTGAATATTATCAAGTGAATATCGTCCAAGGTCTACAACTCCATTCTGAGGATTCGCTATTTCAATCCCATCATAGAATACACCTACATGCTGGCTACCCATACTACGTACATTTACAGTCTTAAGACCACCAATACCACCATAGTCTTTCAATTGTACACCTGAAAAATAACGCAAAGCATCAGCTACAGAATGAGCACTTAAATTTTGTAATAATTCTCCCGATAGTACTTGTACAGGGATTACATCTACTCTAGTTTTACGAGCCGAGACTACTATCTCATTTAGATGTTGTATACTATCTAGTTTACTTTGCGCTAAGCCCGTTATGGAACAACAGTATATAAAAGAAAATATTAACCCAACTCGGTTAAACCCACGTAATGACGACATCTAAGCCACCTGATTAAAGGATTATCAAATAACTTAACAGGAAAATATAAACGATTAAATTAAAAAGAGCAACCATAATAATGATGGTCTGAATTCTGCTTTTCATCTTCTTCAGCTTTATTTCCCGAAAGCCTTAAATTATAATAATCTTGGCAGGTCTTCTGACTTACTCCATCTTTGAATCGTCCTTCCCATTCATTGTTGAACAGTGGCTTGAGTATTGTTCAAAGATTTTAGTAGAGCTTACAGCAGCGGGTCTGTTCAGGATTTACACCTGATTCCCTTTTCATCACTTTTCCGTAAGTTATTGGAATTATGACACCAAAATCGAAAACAAAGGTATGTTTAAATATTTAAAAAAGAAAACTTATTATAAAGATTATTAAAACAGGGAGAGCTTTTGTTCCACTGTTAGTTTTTTGAGGGTTGGAAAATCCAGTTCAGATTGCCCCCGTAAACCAAACGAATTTGCCCCCTAAAAGAAGAGTAAATAAGAACTTGTTGTTTTTGTTAAAATGTATTAAAATATTGTCGCTTAATATTCGAGCAACAAAAATTCACCAACATGTTCAACAAAACTATTAGTATGCTAAAACTACGACAAGTAATCCGTCTTTACCATCAGGGCAAGAGCATTAGGGCGATAGCCAGAATGCCTATTTTAGGCTGGGACAAGTAAATACAAAAAGTGCATCACAATAAAAGCGTTTTTTTGATATATAGATATAACCGAAAAGATATGATAAGAATACCTGACCCGAATTAAATTCTTTATTCATTTTATAAAACGAGATGGAATTAGTTTCATAGGATTAATACAAGAGGAAAACCTATTACAGGGATAGTGAAATTCTCTTATATTTGCATAAAAAATGAAACTATGTATCATCGGTTTTTGCAGGTAAACGGCATATTAAAATATTCTTCGAAATATAAGCGAATTATTAGTTATATCTTAATTTTAGTCCTTGTTGTTATTGGGCATTACTTTCTAATGCAAATTTCATTGGAATCTTTTCGATATTGTAAATCTTCAGCTTAAAGTTTACCAGTTTGTCTGATATTCTCTTAAGTGTTTTGATATAAAAATGATTATATTTATTAACCATCAAAACGAAACGATTATGTCAAAGAAGTCAAGTAGTCCAGAAAGCCAAGCTCGTAGTTCTACGGGACAATTCATTAAAGAGATTCGTCGTAATACTCAAAAAGTTTACAGCTCAGAACAAAAGATTCTTATTGTCATGGAAGGTATGCG
>JBKEBA010000041.1:0-47459 GCA_047972895.1 Dysgonomonas sp. | reverse complement strand
CTGTACCGCTCTTTAAGGTAATACGAGTTTTACAACATTTACACTCATAGGCCTCCTTGTCTTTTTTCCAATAATGATCTGTCCCTCCACACTTAGGACAAATTACTCCTACCTGATCTCGATATTCTTTGAACTTCTGCTTGCAACTAGCCTCATCGGGGAACGCAGTGATAAAATCAATTAATGTCATAGCTATCTGTTTTATGCAAAGATAATCATTTTAGGTTAATATGCGAGTATTCATTTATTTTATTTATTAATCCAGTCTCATTATGTTCGCACCCAACTGACTCAGACGAATATCGATATTCTGATATCCTCTGTCTATTTGTTCTATGTTATGTATCGTGCTTTTTCCTTCAGCACACATGGCAGCAATCAATAAGGCAATACCGGCACGGATATCAGGCGAAGTCATTGTAGTCGCTCTCATCGGACGTTTGCCTGTACCTATTACCGTTGCTCTGTGCGGATCACATAATATAATCTGTGCGCCCATATCTATCAATTTATCAACGAAGAACAGACGACTTTCAAACATTTTCTGATGTATCAGCACACTTCCTTTTGCTTGAGTAGCCACAACAAGCAACACACTTATAAGGTCAGGAGTCAGGCCTGGCCATGGAGCATCTGCAATGGTTAGAATAGAACCATCAATAAAAGTATCTATTGTATATTCTTTCTGAGCAGGAATGTAAATATCATCTCCTCTCCTCTCTAACTGAATACCCAAACGACGGAACGTATCAGGTATGATACCAAGATCATCGTATGCTACATTTTTAATAGTAATTTCTGAAGCAGTCATTGCGGCCATACCAATAAAACTTCCAATCTCGATCATATCCGGCAAAATGCGGTGTTTAGTTCCGGATAAAGATTCAACACCTTCTATACGAAGGAGATTAGAACCTACTCCTGAGATTTTTGCTCCCATCTGATTCAACATTTTGCTAAGCTGCTGTATATAAGGTTCACAAGCAGCGTTATATATAGTTGTTTCCCCTTCGGCTAATACTGCCGCCATCAAGATATTCGCTGTTCCCGTTACGGAAGCTTCATCAAGCAACATGTATGTTCCTGTCAGTTTTTCTGCCGAAATATTATATATCTGTTGCGCATCATCATAGATAAAGTCGGCACCGAGTTTCTGTATCCCTATAAAGTGAGTATCTAACCGACGACGACCGATTTTATCTCCTCCCGGTTTTGGCAACATAGCCCTACCAAAGCGAGCAACAAGCGGACCAATTATCATTACAGAGCCCCGGAGCGAAGCACTCTTTTTAAGAAACTCTTGCGTTTGAAGGTAATCTATATCGACATTCTCAGCCTTGAAGGACCAGGTATCTTCATTTATACGGCGGGTTTCCACTCCCATTTCGCCCAACAGAGCTATCAGGTTGTTTACATCCAGTATATCTGGGATATTTTCTATTATTACTTCTTCTGCAGTAAGCAAAACAGCGCAAATAACCTGCAATGCTTCATTCTTTGCTCCTTGAGGAGTAATTTCTCCACTGAGGCGGCAACCTCCTTCTATAATAAATGATGCCATAATTTCAAATTTAGTGATGGTTAGAATATTCTTACTTCCGGTTCTAATTCTATATCGAATATATGTTTAACCGTTCTTCTTACTTCATTCATAAAAGATACAATATCATTTCCGTCAGGCGAACCATAGTTAACGATAATCAGAGGCTGATTCTGATATGTACCTATATTTCCTTCGCGTTTACCCTTATATCCGGATTTGTCGATAAGAAAAGCCGCTGATGTTTTTATCAAACCATCCTTTTGCATGTATGCCGGTAAATCTGGATAGTCAACAATTATCTTATCCACATGTTCTTTGGTAATATAAGGATTTTTGAAGAAACTCCCTGCATTAGGCAATATTTTCTCGTCCGGCAATTTGCGCTGACGGACGCGTATAACAGCTTCACGAACATCTTTAATAGATGGTTCGGAAACATCTTCAAGTTCTTTATTCAAATCGAAGTATTTCGGTATATATTTGAATGTACGCTTCAAATGCAAGATAACCGAGATTATCACATATTTATTTGTACGTTTGAATATGCTGTCACGATATCCAAATTCGCATTCGGCATTGGAGAAAGAAACTACTTCATTTGTATCCATATCTATGGCGACAACTTCACGTATCACATCCTTCACCTCTGCTCCGTATGCACCTATGTTTTGAATCGGTGCTGCGCCTACCGTTCCTGGAATAAGCGATAAATTTTCTAATCCTGCAAACCCACGCTCTACACAATACTCGACCAGCTCATCCCAATCCTCAGAGGCCTTTACCTCAATAAATATATCTTCATCCTCTTCCTCTTCGTCCGATATTTCGCGAAGACCTTTTATTTCAGGGTGAATGACCAACCCATCAAAATCTTTTGTAAAAAAGAGATTGCATCCTCCTCCTATTATTAACTTCTTTTCATCCGGAAAATCGGATAGAGATTTACGTAGTTCCTCTACATTACGGGGACGGCAAAAAATCTTTGCCAAAGCTTCTGTCTTAAATGAATTGTAATCTTTTAACTGGATTTGCCTATGATATTCCATTATAAGGATAATTAGTTCGACATCGAAATTTGATTAGTTACGTTTCCGTACAAACCAAATTAATAAAATAGCCAATACCGTCAATAGCCCCGTGATAATCAATATTATCTGCCAGTATTCTCTGACAAAATTAATAATGAAAATGAGAACAATAACGGCTAATGCCAATCCGACAACCTGAAATATTCTTCGAATAGTGGTTTTCCTTTTTACAGAAGCTAATTCTTCTTCGCTTGGATACATATTATCTTCGGCGAATTCCGAAACTGTGCTCTGAGCAGGAATTTTTTCATCTTGAATATTCTCGTGATATTGTATGTAATCTTTTTGTAAATCTTCTAATAGTCCGCTATCAACCGACCTGATAACAACGTCTACCCTCAATGAAGCCTCCTTTGTATCAAAGTTATCATCATTGACCATTTTTATTAATTCGTCTTCTATTGCAGGATATTTATCCATGAATACTTTGCAGGCATAGGCAAAGTCTCTAAAAAGCTGAATCTTATCTATTCTCTTCTTGACGTCATCATCGTCATCCGAAGTTAGGTCCAGTATTTTGTCTGCTAATATTGATTTTAAACGTTCCATTATTAGGATAAACCTTTTAAATTATCTGTTAGCATACATTTGTTCATAATATTTCAGGTAGTCGCCCGAAGTAACTTCTTCTACCCATTCCTGATTGTCAAGATACCAATAAATTGTTTTTACAATACCTTTGTCAAAAGATGTTTCCGGCACCCAACCTAATTCTGAAGAAATCTTAGTAGGGTCTATTGCATAGCGGTGATCATGACCCTGACGGTCTTTTACAAAAGAAATTAAACTATCATTTATCCAACTAATATCTATATATCCATCGGCAGTTGTATCTTTCTTCTTCAAAACCTTGCGGTATTGAGGTTCACGTTCCATAATATCATGTATGGTCTTTATAACCAACTTGACTATATCAATATTTCTTTTCTCGTTATGTCCTCCTACATTATAGACCTCATCCAATCGTCCACGATGTAGTACGGCATCGATAGCCTTACAATGATCTTCTACATAAAGCCAGTCTCGCACATTACTACCATCGCCATAGACAGGAAGCTGTTTACCTTCGAGAATATTACGAATAATGAGAGGAATCAGTTTTTCGGGAAAATGGAACGGTCCATAATTATTTGAGCAACGGGTTATATTTACCGGCATTTTATAAGTCTCTCCATATGCCTGTACTATCAGATCTCCACCTGCCTTTCCGGCACTATATGGCGAACGTGGGGCTAATGGTGTTGTTTCGGTAAAAAAACCATCATCTCCCAGCGAACCGTAAACCTCATCTGTAGATACCTGAAGATATTTCACACCTTCGCGCCAGATCGGATAGTTATTATCATCTTTCCCTTTTGTCCAAAACTTCTTAGCTGTATCTAATAGGTTTTGTGTACCTAATACATTTACCTGCAAAAAAAGTTGTGGGTTCTCTATACTTCTGTCAACATGGCTTTCAGCAGCAAGGTTAACAACATAGTCAATTTCATATTCGGTAAATATTTTTTCAGTCACCTTCCGATCACAAATGTCGCCTTTGACGAAAATCACACCAGAGCCTTTCAGTTCCTCTGACAATGTACCCAGATTTCCCGCATAAGTCAAGGCATCCAATATTATCAGTTTAGCCTGAGGATGTGCTGTTAACATATGCTTCACAAAATTTGAGCCGATAAAACCGGCCCCGCCTGTGATTAAATAAGTCATTTTAAACGTTCATTTATTATTTACCATTGGCAAAAATAAGAAAAAAACAACATAGAATTCCATTTGCAGGAATATTAATAGCTCTAATTTTATTATTGATAACATGATCATCTCCAATCTTTATTTTTAGAAAACTAAAATTCATTTCAAAAATTTATAAAAGACTCGAATATTCTTCCAAAACTCAAACAAAAAGCCCCTTTTCAATATATATGATATTCTCTTATATCATATTTTGACATTTTGACATATTTTGAGTATATTTGCAAATCCATAAGTCAAAATATCCATAATATAGTAAATAATGAAAGCAGTAGAAGTTTTAGACGATTTAAAACGCAGATTCCCAAATGAACCTGAATATCACCAAGCAGTTCAGGAAGTATTAGAATCTATTGAGGATGTGTATAATCAGCATCCTGAATTTGAAAAGGCAAATCTAATCGAAAGATTATGTATTCCTGACAGAATTTTTTCTTTCCGTGTTACATGGGTAGACGATAAAGGTAATACCCGCACAAACATGGGGTACCGTATACAGCACTGTAATGCAATAGGACCATACAAAGGAGGTTTGCGTTTTCACGCATCGGTCAGCCCTTCCATTCTGAAATTCCTAGCCTTCGAACAAACATTTAAAAACTCCCTGACCACCCTGCCAATGGGAGGAGGAAAAGGTGGTTCGGATTTCAATCCTAAAGGAAAATCGAACGCAGAAGTTATGCGCTTCTGTCAAGCATTCATCACAGAGCTATGGCGCCATATTGGCCCCGACACAGATGTTCCGGCAGGGGATATTGGTGTAGGCGGACGCGAAGTAGGTTATATGTTCGGTATGTATCGCAAACTCACTCGTGAATTTACAGGAACATTCACCGGAAAAGGTCTTACATTCGGAGGTTCACTGATTCGCCCAGAAGCTACAGGATATGGAAATGTATATTTCCTTCTCGAAATGCTGAAAACTCAAAACATTGATATCAAAGGTAAAAAATGCCTTGTTTCAGGTTCAGGAAATGTGGCTCAATACACGTGCGAAAAACTGATAGAATTGGGTGCAATACCTGTTACTCTGTCCGACTCTAACGGCTATATTTACGACCCCGAAGGTATAACAACCGAAAAATTGGAATATGTGAAAGAGCTAAAAGAGCTTTACAGAGGACGCATCAGCGAATATGCAGAAACATACGGATGCAAATATGTAGCGAATGCACGCCCATGGAACGAAAAGGGTGATATAGCTCTTCCTTCTGCTACTCAGAACGAAATAAAAGAAGAAGATGCTAAGGCTTTAGTCGCAAACGGAATAATTGCCGTTTCGGAAGGAGCGAATATGCCATCTACACCTGAGGCCATCGAAGTATTCCAAAATGCCAAAATACTTTATGCTCCGGGCAAGGCAGCCAATGCCGGAGGAGTTTCTGTTTCAGGATTGGAAATGACACAAAATTCGGAACGTATCAGCTGGTCATCGGAAGAGGTAGACAACAAGCTAAAATGGATTATGCAAAATATCCACGAAAATTGTGTAAAATACGGAACCGAAGCCGACGGATATGTCAATTATGTAAAAGGTGCCAATATTGCAGGATTTATGAAAGTTGCTAAAGCTGTGATGGCTCAGGGAATCATATAAACCATTGTAATAATATAAGGAACGGCTGCTATAATCGCAGCCGTTTTTTTTATTCTAAAAGTCGTAGAGTTTCTACTTTCTCCAATCTGTTTTTCAATTCCTCGAATCGGGCTTTACGTATCTCTAAAGTCATCAGGCAATCCAAATCATAGCTCTGATCTATTATAGCAGGCTCTAAATCCTTTACTATCTTCATCACATCATTCATAAAAGGATATTCAAAACCAAAAGATATCCGGCAATCAACTGTTTTTTCAACAATTACAGCGTTAGAGATAGCTTCAGCTGCAGCCTCCTTATACGCTACAATCAATCCACTTGTTCCTAATTTTATACCGCCAAAGTAACGAACAACAGCAATAAAGACATTTGTTAACTCATTCGAGTTTATTTGTCCGAGAATTGGTTTTCCTGCTGTACCGGATGGCTCTCCGTCATCATTAGATCGAAACTCCATTCTGTCTGCACCTAACATATAGGCCCAACATACATGACGGGCATCATAATACTCTTTACGAAGTTTTTCCAGTTCTATTTTGGCTTCTTCTACCGATTGTACAGGAATTGCATAAGCTATAAACTTACTTCGCTTTTCCGTATAGATAGCCTTCGATACCTCCGTTATAGTTCTATAAACATCTTCCATCTACGACAAAGATAATAGTTTTTAGCCGTTTGCTATAAGCCATATGAGATTTATACCTACACTAAAAAAAGTAAAATTTCCAGCACAAATCATAAATTATCCATAATTATTTTATCTTTGTTATGATACAATTAAAATATTTGAGACAATCAACACACCATTACAAAATGAAAAAGATCATATATTATCCAATATTTTTCATAATACTTCTGCTTATTTCTTCACCTATTAATGCACAACTTATTAAAGATAAAGCAAAAGAATTGCTGAGAGAGGTGACACACGAAATAGAGAAAACGGACACATTAAAAGCAGATACATTATCCTATAGAGAAAAGTACATTCAGGATTCTATCCAAATACAAGAGATGACACTTCAAATTCAGGAAATGAAACTGAATGAAATATTGTTGCGATCAGAATTGGATTTGGCACATTCAGATGCAACGACAGATTCTTTGAAAAAAGTAAAGCAGCGACAGCGTATAGACTCGCTCCGTGCTTTAACTCCTGGTGTTCCTGTTATAATAGACTCTGATACTCTATTCACCTTATATACAAAAAAGGGAGGTTTAGCACCACATAAACGTGCCGAAAACATAAGAAATGTAATACTTGATATAGGAAAAGATTACAGCCTCAGAGCAGACTCCATATATGTTCACAATAGTGAAGACTTCTCTGATATAATGTATGGAGATAAAGTTATCATGAGTGTTACCGATCCGGATGCCCTTTGGCAAAATACCTCACGTAGCGAACTAGCTCAACTGTATATACCTATAATTGCAAAAAAGATAGCAGAACTAAAGAAAGAGCACAGCATTCTTCAGGTCGTTAAGCGCATTGGTCTGTTTATATTAGTTCTCATTATCCAGTATATCTTATGGAAAGGAACAAATTTTCTATTCAGGAAATTGCGACGCAAGACAATATGGCTGATGCATAATAAACTAAAACCTATTACTGTAAAGGATTATGAATTTCTCGATACACGTAAGCAAGGGCGTGTACTCCTGTTTTTCTCCAAGATATTACAGTATGCAGTAATTCTTCTTCAATTAGCGATATCCATTCCTATACTGTTTGCTATATTTCCACAAACAGAGACTTTGGCATTGAAACTATTTTCTTATGTATTCGACCCTATAAAAATGATATTAGTTTCTATTGTCAAATATGTACCTAACTTATTCATTATTATAGTCATTTATTTTTGTATCAAATATCTCGTAAAAATGATACAATATATCGCAAGCGAAATAGAAACTGAAAAGCTTAAGATCACAGGTTTTTATCCCGATTGGGCACAACCTACGTTCAATATCATACGCTTTCTACTCTATGTTTTTATGATAGCTATGATCTACCCATATTTGCCGGGATCTGATTCTGGCGTATTTCAGGGAATTTCTGTATTTGTAGGATTAATTGTCTCATTAGGCTCTAGTAGCGCTATCGCTAATATCATAGCAGGACTCGTTATCACCTACATGCGCCCATTCAAAATAGGGGACCGTATCAAGTTAGGAGAAACGGGAGGCCATGTAATCGAAAAAACGCCATTTGTTACGCGTATAAAAACGCCAAAAAATGAGATAATTACCATACCCAATTCGTCTATTATGTCATCACATACAGTCAACTACAGTCAATCTGCAAGAGAATACGGTTTAATCATACATACATCTGTAAGTTTCGGCTATGAAATTCCATGGAAAAAAGTACATGAATTGTTGATTGCCGCAGCGAAAGACACCCCCGGAGTAATGCAACATCCTAAACCTTTCGTCTTAGAGACTGAATTGCATGACTATTATACTATATATCAGACAATGCTTATATAAAGAATGCGGACAAGCTTGCTCAAAATTACTCAGATCTGCATCAACAAATACAGGATAAAGCAAATGAAGCCGGAATAGAATTAATGTCGCCACACTATTTTGCACATAGAGAGGCTGACGCCACAATAATGCCTCCTGAATATCTTAAGAATAGGAATAAAAGTTCAGAGCAATCTTAAATAATCATTTCATCCTTAATGATGAAAAAGCAGCTCCACAAATAATGTGGAGCTGCTTTTAATATTATCCCAGTTCTAGACGATAGGCTTTAGTTTGCATCATAGACACTAATTATATTTCTCTGGGCTTTTAAATATACAATCACAATCAACTTATCATTATTCCTTTATTTCTCTTCTTTTTCATCCTTAGGTAAATAATTGCAATTACAAATACAATAAGTACAACAGGCCAAATATTTATTAGAAAAACAAACACAGCCACCAAGATAAACCACCCATTAGCTAATCCATTCATAATCCTAACAGCTATACCGGACTCATATTCTTGAAATCTCTCAATACGCGTAACTATATTTTTTATTTCTTTTATATCTTGATATATATCGATAGAAATAGTACTGTAAGCAATCTGTTCGTTCGTGATAAACTCGAATATTTTCGCATTATCTTCTTGCTCCATAGCATTATCCAAAGCTTCTTCTGCATTCGTTATATCCGATAATTTCTGTCCTTTATTATCTATGGCAGAAGATAGTCGTTTTTGCTTTTTTGCCATACGCGTCTGAGCCATTTTCTCCGACATCAACCGTGTAGTTACATCATCTGCATTTACCGTACGATAATCAATTGATACAGCAAGAGGTGCTATCTGCCTCAAAGTAGTATCCAGAAATTGGGAAGGCACTTTTAATTGTAGCTTTGACTCCAGATTCAAATAATAAGTAACGAGTGATGAATCTTTGGAAATATTAATCGTATGAGGACTAAGCTGTTTATTTACGATAGATGAGTTCAGAATAAATCCTTTATTATTCAAAACTATATTTTCAATCAATTGAGTAGCTTCAACTACATCTTTTACTTTGAATTTCATTTGTGCAGTACGAATGAATTTATGCATCTCATCATCGTTGATTCCATTTGCAGCACTAGTTGAAATAAAGTTAGGCGAGACCTCAGAATGTATCAATTCTGGAGTCTGATCCTTCAGTTCCTCTTTTTGCTTCGAGGCAAGTGGAGCATATTGTTTACTTTCCTCAAAAACAGGTGATTCATCCGCTATTTCATACACGTCATCCATTGTCTTATTATGATTTGCATTACTACACGAGAATAAAAACGTAAAGCAAATACAACTAATAAGATAAAATTTGTTTGTGCACCTCATAATAATATTATTTAAATTTATCGTTTAGTTAATAGATTACTATAAATGGTTAATTCCATAAACCAGAGAACGAATTATTTGTTTCATTATCGAAATTGTAAAGTTTCTATGAAAATCGACAAAACCAACGCCGTCAGATTGCTCGACAAAGAAAAAATAGAATATAAACTGATACCCTATCAGGTAGATGAATCTGATCTTAGCGCCATCCATGTAGCAGAGCAGCTAAACGAACCAGTGAATCAAGTATTCAAAACGTTAGTATTGAAAGGAGACAAGTCCGGATATTTTGTATGTATTATTCCCGGCGCCGAAGAATTGGATTTGAAAAAAGCAGCAAAAATTTCTGAAAATAAGAATTGTGAGATGATTCTCATGAAAGACCTGCTCTATATCACAGGATATATAAGAGGAGCATGTTCGCCAATAGGTATGAAAAAGCTATTTCCTACCTATATAGACAATTCATCGGAAAATCTCGAGTTTATTTATATAAGCGCAGGTAAAAGAGGGTTACAAATACAAATAAACCCAACTGATTTGGTAAAATTAGTAAAAATCAAAATAGGAAATCTTATACAATTAAAAAACGGCCAATGAATAGATTAAAGTCAATATAAAGGTCACAATTATGGAAATATGGTATAATCACCTCGCCTTCTTTTAACATCTTTATCAAGAAAAAAGAAGAATATAAAAATAAATAGACATACCTTTGCGTACGAATCATTCCATGATTCATTATAAAAGGAATAAAGCTAAAAAATTATCTCTACCAACATGGCCAAAATCAAAGGAACAGTAGTAGTAAATGAGGAACGTTGCAAAGGTTGTAACCTTTGTGTAGTTTCATGTCCTTGCGATGTTTTGGAGCTTCAGCCCCGCAATGTGAATCAGAAAGGCTACCACTATGTCTATATGAAAAATGAAGATGCTTGTATTGGATGTGCAAACTGTGGATATGTATGTCCAGACGCATGCCTTACCATATACAAGAAAAAAATTGAATAATAAACAACGAATTTACATAACAAATTAATCGTTAATCTGTAAGTCGTTTTTAATCAATCAAAGCATTATGTCAGAAGAAATATTTTTAATGAAAGGCAACGAGGCCATAGCGCACGCTGCAATCAGATATGGAGCAGACGGATACTTCGGTTATCCCATCACTCCCCAATCAGAAATAATGGAAACCTTGATGAACGAAGCCCCATGGGAAACCACTGGGATGGTTGTTCTCCAAGCCGAAAGCGAAACAGCATCCATTAATATGGTTTATGGAGGTGCAGGTTGTGGCAAAGCCGTGATGACATCATCCTCCAGTCCAGGAATGAGCCTTATGCTCGAAGGCGTTTCATATATTGCTGCAGGTGAATTACCCTGCTTACTTGTAAATGTAATGCGTGGAGGCCCCGGATTAGGTACAATACAACCATCGCAAGCCGATTATTTCCAAGCTGTAAAAGGAGGAGGTCATGGCGATTATAAATTAATCACGCTTGCACCAAGCTCGGTACAGGAAATGGCCGACTTTGTAATATTAGGCTTCGACCTGGCTTTCAAATACCAAACTCCGGCAATGATACTTACTGATGGCGTTATCGGACAAATGATGGAAAAAGTAAAACTGCCTGCACAAAAACGCAGAAGAACAGATGCCGAAATCAGAGAACAATGCCCTTGGGCAACATTAGGTAGACTACCGGGAAACGAGCCTACCGTAATTACTACTCTGGAATTGGACTCTCACAAGATGGAAGTAAACAACCTCCGTCTTCAGGCAAAATATAGAAAGGTAGAGAACGAATTAAGCATGCATCAGGAAATAAACTGTGAGGATGCTGATTATATATTAGTGGCTTTTGGATCGGCAGCCCGTATATGCCAAAAGGCAATGGAGCTATGTCGTGCTCAAGGAATTAAAGTAGGTCTTATACGTCCTATTACGCTTTGGCCATTTCCATCGAAAGAAATAGATAAATATTCTTCTAAAATAAAAGGAATACTTACAGTAGAAATGAACGCAGGACAAATGGTCGAAGATGTTCGTCTGGCTGTTAATGGAAAAGTAAAAGTAGAGCATTTTGGACGCTTGGGAGGTATTGTTCCTACACCAAGCGAAGTGGTAGATGCCCTGCAGAATAAATTTGACTGCTAAAAAGCTGTTTTGTAAAATTAAAGTTTCAAAATCATGAGTACAAATATTATAGATCCGGCTAACCTCGTATATGCAAAACCTGCATTGATGAACGATACCGAGATGCACTACTGCCCTGGCTGCTCACATGGGGTTGTGCATAAACTGATAGCTGAAATAGTTGACGAAATGGGACTTAGAGACAAGACTATAGCCATAGCTCCCGTAGGTTGCGCCGTTTTTGCTTACAACTATCTGGATGTTGACTGGCAAGAAGCAGCTCACGGACGTGCACCAGCTGTAGCCACTGCCGTTAAACGCCTCAACCCTGAGAAAATGGTATTCACTTACCAGGGAGACGGAGACCTCGCTGCGATTGGTACTGCTGAGACCATACATGCTGCGAACAGAGGAGAGAATATTGCTATCATCTTTATCAATAACGGTATATATGGTATGACAGGAGGACAAATGGCTCCGACTACTCTTCTCAATATGAAGACATCAACGACCCCTAATGGACGTGATGTACATGAAAATGGTTATCCTCTCAAGATAACAGATCTATTGGCTCAGTTGCCAGGTGTATGTCTGGCTACACGTCAAAGTGTTCATACTGCTGCTTCAGTGAAGAAAGCAAAACGTATGATCAGAAAAGCTTTTGAGAACTCTATGGAGAATAAAGGTACATCTATTGTCGAGATAGTATCAACTTGCAGTTCGGGTTGGAAATTGACTCCTGCTGCATCTAATGATTGGATGGTAGAAAATATGTTTCCTTTTTACCCTATGGGTGACTTAAAAAATATCTAAACAGGCATGACACAAGAAATAATAATAGCAGGTTTTGGAGGACAGGGAGTACTGTCGATGGGTAAAATTCTGGCTTATTCAGGGTTAATGGAAGACAAGGAAGTTTCTTGGTTCCCTTCATACGGCCCGGAGCAACGTGGTGGAACAGCAAATGTTACTGTTATACTGAGTGATAGTTCCATTAGCTCACCTATTGTCAACGAATATGATATTGCGATTATATTGAATCAACCCTCTTTGGAGAAATTCGAATCATGTGTAAAACCGGGAGGTATATTGATTTATGATCCGAGCGGGTTTCAGCATCCGCCTACAAGAAAGGATATCTATATATATAAGATAGAAGCAATAGATACCGCTACATTGATGCAAAACACGAAAGCCTTCAATATGATCGTTTTAGGAGGACTATTGAAAGTTTCGCCTATGGTTAAACTCGACAATGTAATGCTGGGACTGAAAAAATCGCTTCCGGAACGCCACCACAAATTACTTCCTATGAATGAACAAGCCATCTTGAAAGGAATGGAAATCATACAAGAAGTACAAAAACCTAGCTAAAAATATAGTTACCACATAAAAAAGCCCTGTATAAAATATACAGGGCTTTTTCGTAATATTATATTACGAAAACTTATTCTTTGTGTTTTCGAGCTACAGCATAAAACTTAGATTGAATGTAATCTAATTCATTCTCAATACGTCTGCGCTCATTTATCAAATCCTTCATATCAGGAAAATAAAGAGAAAGCTGTCTCAGCCCTACCTGATATATACATCCCCTATAGTATCTATTACCTATCACATCGAACATAGAGGCATTAGTAGATGCAGGCTCAGTCTTAGTAAATATAACTGAAGATTCTGTTCTCGCCAGATATACACTTATGTCATCGAACGAGACCCAAAATAAAGGAAAATACTTGCCTTTTTCGAATAAGACCGGACATATATCCGTCACCCGTATATCCCCTTTAGATGTTTTAGAATCGAAATACCATTTTTCCTTAACCAGATAATATGTAATCTTATCGGAAGGTATATCCTCTTTTTTCACAGAAAAAGAACCATCACTATTTACACTATAAGGTATCGCACATTCTTCTAAGGCATCTTTTCCTTCTAATATATATTGTTCATCTGTCTCTGGTTGAGAATTGTATTTATAGATACCAATGGAATTACGACTAATAAGGTTTATCATCAATGAAAATAAATTCGCCTCATATTCCGTAGATTTCAGAGGGACGAAAAACGTTTCATTTTCGACTACATCCCGACCTATCTGTCTATAAATATCTTTCGACCAGATTGTAGAAGAATAGTCATTCATAGAGCTTTCCATTACGGCTAGCTCACGTGTACCTATATTGGTGATTTGATCTTCGATTGTTGAATCTTCTGCAGTTATTATTGGCTCAACAACATCTTTCTGATCCAAAATCCATCCATCTCTTACTAGATTTTGTGCCATAAGCGAACTACTCAAGAGTAACCCGCTAAATATTAATGAAACTATATATTTCATAATTGCTATTTGTGTTAATTTATCCTTACTACCATTGTATTCAGATCTCTGACTATACCGTCAGGACCTTTTACTTTTATTCGCGTTATAAATAGTTCCGAACCACGCGCTAATTGTCTTATTTGTTCTTTCTGCCTTTGTGTAAATCTTGCTCCATCCGATAATTCGGGCGTAGCGTTTTTCATTGCATCCAAAGACATTGTTGTAAAGGTCAATACTTCAAACGGCATATTCAGTACCCCGTCGTCGATAGCAGCTTTCAGTTGATCTGTACCTAAAAGTATAGTACGAGCCAAAGCACCTCTCTTAAACATCCTATTATTACCTTCATTGTCCTTATAATCAATGAACGGTGTAGGATCGGGCAGCTGTCTTATCCTAAACTCTTTTTGAGCTATCGGACGTAATGCGCCATTTATACGAGCTGAAACCGAAACCACAAATTTCTGTCCGATCTGAGATGTGGCAGGCATTGCATTCCAATTCTTACCGGAAGGAGATAAAGTTCCTCCTCCGATAGCGGTTGCAACTACATCCTGACTAGCAACCCCAGGTACAGAAATACTAATTGGGTTTGTTATCCCGGCATACACCACATCCATCATCAATGGAGCAATTGTAGCCATCGGTTCTATAACAGTATATTCCTGAGTGAAATCACGACGCAAAGTGCCTCCCATACGATCCATTAATTCAATAAAGCCATTGAACTTATAAGTTCCGGGAGCACCTGTCGGTCTTTCCAATAATCCGTTTCTTTCGATTGGCAACTCTTTGCCATCAACTACTATTTTAGGTCGTTGCGTTGTATCCACAGCCGCCAATATAATATTCGCCTTATATGGAACACCTTGCATTACCATATTGGACTGAGGCACAACAAATGCGCTCAATTGATTTACTCTCAAATCTTTTACGTCTATTTCCTGAGCCAAATTATTTAGCACCTCTCCCTCTGCTTGCCTTACGTTTACCTGCAATTCGGACAGTAACGTTATAGCTGCAATAGTTGGCATACGTTCAAAAGAAGCTTGCAACCATGTCTTTCTGTCCTTTTTTGCTCTATCAGAAGGCTCAGTAGATAGAGTTCGCTTTACAACATTTCGTTTTGCACTATCAGATATATGAACAACTACATTTTCCCTGTACTTATCCAACATATCTTTTAGTTTATTACCCTGTCCTCCGATAGGGGCCATCATCACTTCGGATGAAGAATCCAGATAGTCTTTTTTCTTAATATTGTTTACGTCAGCATCAGAACCATCAGTATCTTTAGCAATTTGCACCTTCAAAGCCTGTATAAAATCAAAAACAGAATCTGATTCTTGCTTTACAGTTTTAGCCAGATCATATGATCGTTGCGTCTTCTCAGGGTTACTTGCATATGATTCATCTATATCGGAATATATCTTATCATTCCTCTCTTCGGCAACCTTAATCGATTCCTGAAGATTGTCATTAATCAATACGAACCCATCTAAAACTTCCGTAGATATATTTAAGGCAAGCATGGCGATAAAAACCAGATACATCAGATTTATCATCTTCTGCCGTGTCAACTGCCCTTTACTTAATCCCATCAGTTATATTCTTTATTAATTTCACAATAACAGAGTGCTTCTTATTATCAGAAATTAGTCTGGTTCATATTGTTATTATTAGTTGTCATTGCCTGTAATAAACGAGCATATACATTGTTCAATGCTTCGATATGCTTTGTCATTTTTGCAGACTCTTCTCTAAACATATAACTATCTCCGATAGCTCCATCGTACAGATTTTTCATCCGTTGCAAGCTATCGTTTATATATCTGATGGCTGACATTTGCTCAGTAATAGTTTGCAACTGACCGTTAAACACTTCATTTAACCCGCTGACATTCTGATTTAATGTTGCCAAATTTTCTGCAAAACCGTGAGCTTCGTCAACCTGTTTGTAAGCATTCAAAATCTTTTGAGATGCCTCATTCAACGAATGTATAGTATTAGAGAATTCTTCTAAATTTTGAGCCGTATTTGACAAACTTTGAGCATATTCCGGAGGTGTTCCTCCTAATGCTCCACTTGCCGTTTGAGAATGAGAATTGGAAGCTGTATTTATCTGTCCATCGCCGATATTCCCTATGCCGGAAACACCACCAGAACCACTGCCTCCTCCAATAATAACAACCGAAGGGGATGAACTACCTCCTCCGACCTTACCTTTTTTAGAATCGATTGCTCCCTCGGTATCTGAGCCTCCAACTGCCGATCCACCCAAAAATCCGCTTCCTACAACTACGCCTCCGGCGGTTGTAGACTCTGTATCAGCATCATTTGTAGATGAATAATCAAGTCCTGCTGCAAAGAATACAATTATTTCGACAATCATACCTGCCATCAGTATATGATCCCCTCCTTTAAAATGCATAATTTTAAACATTGCTCCTCCAATAACAATGGCTGCGCCCCAACTATAAAGAACATTAAATAATATTTGCCCTTTCTTGCTGGCTAAAAAACGCCTAAAATTACGCATGATCTTTCCCATATATTCCCAAAAATTACAAGTCCGTAATACTAGTAACGTAAAATTTCAATATTTAGTATTATTTTATCCTACCTTTTTCATCAACTCCCCATGATCTGACACACCGAAAGCCAATATATGAACGTCCTTTATCCTGAAATTCAACAGATCTATCACCGGCTTTTATTGTTGCATCTTTCCATGACCCGCCTTTGACTACTTTGCGTTTTAGAATTGCAGGGTCGGCTAATACTGCCCTGTAACTAAAATCTGGATTTGCCTCATCAGCCATACGATCTATAGATTCAGTATATGTTGTTGTTGTCCATTCTGCTACATTACCAACCATATCATACAATCCGAAACGATTCGGTAAGAATGTAGCAACAGGAGATACTAAATTTTTCAAATCATGAGATGCTCTAAAGTTAGCATGAGCTAAACCATCCGTAGTATGAGTACTATTCGAATACCATGAATAGTCTAAATCAGAGCGTCCGTTTCTTGCAGCGAACTCCCATTCAGCCTCAGTTGGCAATCGATATCCTTCAAATCCGGATTCACCGCATTTTCCTTCCGCTAAATAACGATCCGTACGCCATGCACAATACGCATCAGCAGATTCCCATGTTACTCCAACGACAGGGAAGTTATCATACGCCTTTGACGTGAAATAATGCTGTACATATTGCTCGCTCTTTGCATTAGCAAAATCAGTCATCCAGCTATGTTCGTTAGGATATATATTAACAATATATGTATTCGTAAAGTCTATACGTTCCCCGGTTGATACCCTAGATATAGTTTCACGTACAATATCACCCTTCATATTTATATATGCAGTATCCTTAGCAACCACAACAGTAGAAGACTCTCCTGCATGCTTTTTAGCTAAAAACAAAGAATAACTCTTAGTATCGAACCATTCATATTTATAATTTAAAACTGAAGGCATTACTGTAGTTGCACTACCTTCTCTCGGACTTTCGCCTATCACATTCGCTATAGCAGCAGCTTCACGACTAGTAGGATTTTTCCAAGGAATTGGCTTCAACCAATTTATACGTTGAGCAATACCGCCATAAGAAACCGTACCTCCTTCTCTATCTGGACGCACTAACACCTTAAATGTAGGATCACCTCCGAATTTAGGATCGGACAAACGCTCTCTTATAATAGAATCGCGAACCCAGTAAACAAATTCACGATATTGTTTATTCGTTACTTCTGTTTCATCCATCCAGAAAGGACTTACAGCAACAAGTTTACGAGGAACTGTATCGCCCCATAGAGGATCGATACCTGTACCCATTTCAATATTACCTCCCGGCACTAATAACATTTTGTCACATGCACGAGCTATATTATATGGCTGATTTAAACGAGTTTCAATAGCCGGATCAATATACTTAGGTCCTCCAAATTTATAAGTAATACCCATTGTAGCTTGCACAATGCCATTATTGCTAAAATCACCTCTTTGCCCGTCAAACTCATCACTAATCAAGATACCTCTAGCTTCTCCATAAACCTGAAAATTCTTGGCAAAGCTAAAAGCAATTTGTCCGCCAAGGCTACCCCCAACAAAGGTATTATTTAAAGTACCTTTATGAGCAAAACGCTGATAAACACCCAGACCGGCAAACGGTAGTATTTCCCATTTGCGCATAGGAGTATATCCGTTCAGAAGATTCAGCAAATTTAATGAAACATCTCCAGTTGCACTAAAATAGCGCATATGCTGCATGTAGTATTTTTCGTTCTCTTTCCACTTTAATGGATGATAGACAGAAACGCCAGTACCATCGACTGGACTATATTCATAATCTACACCCTCTACCCAACCCATATAATCCCAATAAGGGTCTTTAGTGAGCATTTTCAAATCATTTCCGTTCGAACCGTCTTTCCACCATCTGGAGTAAGTACCATTCCAACCATCATTAAAACCATGTAGAGAACCTCCTGAGAATTGTAGACGAAGCGTTATAATGTTACTCATACGCCGTCCTATGGTAAGAGTCGGTGCCAAAGTTAACCTTTGGTTTAATGCCACACGATTACCGGGAACGCCATTGTCATCCTCCCCGATATAAGTTTGTACACCAGCCCCTATCGAAATAAACCATAGTGGATCTTTTAATAAATATTCATTCCGAGAAGGAACCGAATATTGTACAGAATTGTTTGCGTCTTGTGCGTAGAATGCTATTGACACACATAGCAATAGCAGTGAAGTCAGTAAAGTCTTTTTGTTCATAAGATTCATATAAGTTTATAAAAAACCATATATAGTCTGGCAAAGATAATATATATTTTCCACATTACTAATGATTTCATTTGTTAAAATACCAAATCCATCGCAATAAACATGTATATATAAAGACTTTAACAAAAAAGAGAGACAAATCTGTTTCGATTTGCCTCTCTTATATATAACTCAAAAATTACAACCAATTAGTTCTGTAATTCTGATGTTTCATCAAATTTCTCGAAGGTTTCAGCGGCCATACGCAGATAGCTCTTATAACGCCACATCGCATTATTTTGTGCAGCCTGATATAATTCGCTAGCTTCAGCCGGATTTGATTTTTGAAGCGAAGTATAACGAACCTCCCCTGTCAAGAAGCCTTGGAATTTAGTCCAATCCGGTTCTTTACTATCCATTGTAAAAGGATTCTTACCTTCTTCTTCCAACATTGGATTATAGCGCCACAAGTGCCAATACCCGCATGCTACTGCTGCTTTCTCTTCGTCTTGTGCATGTCCCATACCTTTTCTCAAGCCATGGCTGATACATGGAGAGTATGCTATAACTAGAGATGGACCTTTATATTCTTCAGCTTCTTTAATAGCTTTTAAACATTGGCTTTGGTTAGCACCCATAGCCACCTGAGCTACATATACATAACCATAGGTCGCCGCTATCATGCCAAGGTCTTTCTTTCGAATCTTCTTACCTGCAGCAGCAAATTTTGCAACTGCCGCTACCGGAGTAGACTTAGAAGATTGTCCTCCTGTATTCGAATATACCTCAGTATCAAGGACAAGAATATTCACATCTTCGCCAGAAGCTATAACATGATCTAAACCTCCGAAGCCTATATCATATGCCCATCCATCACCACCAAATATCCAGATAGAACGCTTGATAATATATTGTTTCAAAGAATATATTTCTTTACAAATATCACAACCGGCAGCAATACCCGCTTCTAGGACCTTTATTATTTCAGGTTGAAGCTCTTTTGTCTTTTCTGCTTCGGACTTATTGTCAATCCAAGATTGGAATAGATCTTTGGTTTCTTGCTTAGTATCTGCTTTTTCGATAGCTTGTTTCATAAGCTTCTCTATCCTGTCACGCATTGTAAGATTAGCCAAAGCATATCCTAAACCAAACTCAGCATTATCTTCGAATAAAGAATTAGCCCAAGCTGGACCTTTTCCTTCTTCATTCTTACGATAAGGTGTTGAAGGAGCCGAACCGCCATAGATCGAAGTACAACCTGTAGCATTAGCTATCAACATACGATCGCCGAACAATTGAGTAATCAGTTTGATATATGGAGTTTCTCCACAACCTGAACAAGCTCCGGAAAACTCAAACAATGGAGTAGCAAATTGAGAGTTTTTCACATTCAATTTAGTATCTACTAAATGAGCTTTACTAGACACATTCTTAATCATGAAATCCCAATTATCTTGCTCTGGAAATTGTGTACCAATTTCGACCATCTTAAGAGCTGAATTTCCTTTCTTACCCGGACAAATATCTGCACAGTTACCACAACCCAGACAGTCTAAAACATCAACCTGAATACGGAATCCCATACCATCAAACTGTTTTCCTTGAGCTTTGAGCAATTCTACTCCTTGTGGTGCATTAGCCTGTTCGCCAGCATCTAATACAAACGGACGGATAGTTGCATGAGGACAAACATAAGCACACTGGTTACACTGAATACAGTTTTCGGCTTCCCATACAGGAACGAATGCTGCCACTCCACGTTTTTCGTACTCAGTAGTACCATGATCCCATGTACCATCTTCACGTCCTACAAAAACAGATACCGGTAGATCATAACCGCGTTGAGCATTTACTGGACGAACTACCTGCTTGATAAATTCAGGAGCATCGTCTTCTTCCGGTTTGCCAACAACAATACTAGCCCATTCTGCCGGAACTTCTACTTTTTCCAATTCAATACCACGGTCAACAGCAGCATAGTTCTTATTGATAACATCCTCTCCTTTGCGACCATAAGACTTCACAATGAATTTCTTCATTTGTTCTACAGCCAAATCGAATGGGATTACATTCGAAATTTTAAAGAATGCAGATTGCAGGATAGTATTTGTACGTCCTCCAAGACCAATTTCTGTGGCAATTTGAGTTGCATTGATAATATAGAAATTTATATTATTGACTGCAAGATATTTCTTTACATGGTCAGGCAAATAGTTACCCACCTCTTCTTTCGACCAAACAGAGTTAAGCAAGAAGGTTCCGTTCTTTTTCAAACCTTTAGTCACATCATAAAGATGCAGGTATGCCGGAACGTGACATGCTACAAAGTTCGGTGTATTCACCAAATATGTAGATCGGATAGGATTGTCACCGAAACGAAGATGGGATGCTGTGAAACCTCCCGATTTCTTAGAGTCGTAGGCGAAATAAGCCTGACAATATTTATCAGTGTTGTCACCTATAATTTTTACTGTATTTTTATTTGCCCCTACTGTACCATCCGAACCTAATCCATAGAATTTAGCTTCATAAGCAGATTCATCGACTGCTACTTCTTCTTTCTGTGGAAGCGATTTGAATGTTACATCATCCACAATACCTATTGTAAAATCGTTCTTAGGCAGATTCATGGCCAGATTTTCGTAAACTGACATAATCTGAGCTGGAGTAGTATCTTTAGAAGAAAGACCATAAATACCTCCAACAATAGTTGGAGCATCTGGTTTTCCATAGAAACAATCTTTTGTATCCAGATATAATGGTTGTCCTAGAGCTCCCGGTTCTTTTGTACGGTCAAGAACAGCAATCCTATGAGCTGTTTTAGGTATCGCAGCAAGGAATGCTTCAGCCTTGAATGGACGATAAAGATGGACTGCAACCAAACCAACCTTCTCTCCTTTAGCATTCAGGTAATCCACAGTCTCTTTGATAGCCTCCGTAACAGAACCCATAGCGATTATTACTCGGTCTGCATCTTCTGCACCATAATAATCGAACAAGCCATATTTACGACCTGTAAGCTTAGTAATTTCAGCAAGATATTTTTCTACAATTTCCGGCACCGCATCATAAAATTTATTAGCAGCTTCACGAGATTGGAAATAAATATCATCATTCTGAGCTGTACCACGCGTCACAGGATTTTCAGGATTTAAAGCTCTTTCTCTAAATTCTTTAACAGCGTCCCAATCAACAAGATCTTTCAGGTCGTCCTGCTCCAGCACTTCTACTTTTTGAATTTCATGAGATGTGCGGAATCCGTCAAAGATATTCATAAACGGAATACGAGACTCCAATGTAGCCAAATGAGGAACTGCGGATAAGTCCATTACTTCCTGTACCGATCCCGAGAAAAACATGGCAAAACCAGTCTGACGAGCCGCCATAACATCCTGATGGTCTCCAAAGATGGACAAAGCCTGTGCTGCTAAAGCACGTGCCGAAATATGGAATACGCTCGGAAGTAACTCTCCTGCTATTTTATACATATTAGGAATCATCAGCAATAATCCCTGCGAAGCTGTATAAGTCGTTGTCAATGCACCTGCCTGCAATGAACCGTGAACTGCACCTGCCGCTCCTGCTTCAGATTGCATTTCTTGAACTCTAAGTATTTCGCCGAATATATTTTTACGTCCGGCGGCTGCCCATTCATCAACATATTCTGCCATTGTTGATGATGGTGTGATCGGATAGATCGAGGCCACTTCGCTGAACATATACGAGATATGAGCGGCAGCCTGATTACCATCACATGTTAAGAACTTTTTTTGTTTAGCCATACTTTTGTAATAGTTGATTATCTTTCTTTAGTTATATTTATATACTTAGCAAATCAGTTTGAATAGCTATCATACAGCTTTTATCAAACCGTCCTGGCATAATCTGAATTAATATAAAAACCCGAAAAGCCACAAAGGTATAATATTCTTCTCCCCTGTTTCCATATTACCCACCACATAGAGTAATTCTGTCTTGTTTTTACCTCTACCTTTTTGTCCTTCTATTTTGAATTTATATTTTCTATCTTCATTTTCCACGATGAACATTCCACTCTTAAGTCCTTTTTTCAGTTTGCTATCGCTATGATGGATCTGATTGTAAAAAAACGTCTCGCGCAAATCCTGATCCTCTATCGGCGTTATTTTGAGTGGAAACATTAGATTAGTATTATGCATATATACCAAATCGGGTTTTTTCGGAAACTCTTCACCTTCCCGATACAACATATTGATCAATCTGGCGCTTCGCAAATACTCCATATAGTTTGTCACCGTAGCTCTGGATATCTCACAATCAATACTCAATTGACTGATATTAGGTTTCCCCGGAGCGGATAAAGACAAAAGATACAATAGTTTCCTTAACTTCGGTAAATAAGTCAATTCTATTTGTCGGATAGATAAAACATCTACTTCCAACATCATATTTACTGTTTTGAGCAGATTTTCAGAAAAATTCCTTTTCTCAAGGTAAAACGGATAATAACCATGGTGAAGATAAGACCAGAAGTGTTCTAATGGCTTTATCTCAGAATTTATTTCTTCCGCTATTTGACGATGGTTCGAAATAATTTCTTCAAGAGTATATGAAGGAAAATTCTTGTCAAACTGAATATTTAAAAATTCTCTGTACGAAAAGCCTCTAAGGTTATAAACAGCTACTATGGAAGATAAGTCTTCATCCTCATCTAGCTTCATCACTGTAGAACCAGCAAATACTATTTTCAATTGAGGAAACTTCTCATAACATTCCCGAAGCTCTTTCGACCAATTAGGATATTTATATACCTGATCTAATAATAAAGTTTTCCCTCCTTTTTCTACAAATTCCTGAGCAAAACTAGTAATAGTCCTGACTGTAAAGTAGAACTGATTCATATTGATATAGAGGCAATCCCTCTTATCTAAGGCGAAGAATTTTTTTGCATACTGTAACAAGAAAGAGGTTTTTCCAACACCCCTGGTACCCTTTATTCCTATCAATCGATAAGACCAGTCAATCTGATCCATCAACAGTCGAGGAATAACTCCATCAAGATGTTCTACCAAATATCTATGTGTACGAAAGAAAGCTTCCACCCCTTAGAACTATATCTTATTAAATCTCACGAAGGTACTCTTTTTTTGCGTCATTGCAAAGTCAGCTTAGCAATTTTAATCATTTTTTATCAAAAAAACAATATGAGGACGACTGAAAAAACTATATCTATCAATTAGCAAAACCAGAAGAGGCTTTATCAAGACAAATCATCTATGATAAACCTTATTTATGCTAGCTGAATAATACAATTATTTGTAATATTTTTGGTAAATGCGGTTATATGCTTCTGTATTTTTTATCTTCCTTATCCACACATTGAGTGAATCCAACAAAGCCGGAGATTCATCACTAACACCCCATGCCTCAAAATGAGTAAAACCAATCAATGTTTTATAGTCTATCTCAGGCAAAGATGCAGCCACCTTTGCAGCCACTTTTTCATCGCACACGGCATAGTCTATTTCCTTTGATGCAACTAACATCGCCAATTGTTCAGCCCCATATAGCTCGTCTTCTTTTATGTAAATAGTATCACCTATCTCATGAGAAAGATTTCTGACACGTAATATTGCCGGAGAGTTGGAAGGTACATGCAAGGTCTTTTTCGCCAAATCTAAATGACTTCTCAAAGGCTCTACCCCATCGTTATATTCTTTTTTACGTTGAATGAGTACCTGTCTATTCTGAGTGACAGGTTCCGTAAAAGATAAAGTTTCTCTTAATTCTGAGGTAACTGGGATATTACGGGCTAACACATCGTACTTACCACGTTGAATTCCTTCTATACTTTTATCTAGACTCGATTCTAATAATATTTCTATCTCAAATGGGATATGCGACTTCAATAGCCCGATAAGTTCATAATTAAAGCCTGCTATCGTATCGCCGGAGACAAAATATCCAACCGAATTGTAATCGGTAACGATATGTATAACTCCAGTCTTTTCTATCTGTGGAAAATCTTTAGGAGATGCATTGTTTCTAAAAAAAAGCAACCATAAGATTAAGAACAGAATGATAAAGACTGATATTACTGTTATCAATATCTTCTTTCCTGACATAACACCTAATTAATTATTAAATTGCCACGAGATGCCAAGTTTCAAGACCCGAGGATTGACCGGATATTTATATAGAGAGAATGATTCGCCTTTTCCCATCCCTTCTGCCAAATTATACATCATTATATAGAAACGGGTATATTTCAGGTGCAAATTCACATATGCTGTTGCCACCGGAAAATTTCCTAATTTCTTATCTCGTTGATTATAGAATTGCATAGTTAAAGGCTCGTATCCAGGCATATAGTATTCTGTATGAAAATGTGCATCTACACCCATCTGTACTGTCAGTACTTTAGCAATCTTCGTCATCAGATAGACATTAGTATATATACTCAAATCAGGCAATGGTATTACTTTATCATTGCTGGTTTTCTGATACACAATCTGATTGTCCCAATGAAATATCCCCGCTTTCAGATCCTGATCTAAACGCAACGACACAACCTGTACACTTCCTGAGTTTTGTTGAGACAAGCCATTGGCTCCATAGTATATATAATTCTGGATATTTTCCACACCTCCACTTAGCCGTGTCTTTGAAAATGAAAGCTCAGGCATGTTTATCTCTCCTCCGACAAACACCCTTCTGGTATCACCAAAACTTGTGTCCCAATTCCAATATTTCGAAGAGAAATGATTCTGAAAAAAACTAGGCGTAATATTCTTTATATATGCATTCGCCTTGACTGAAAACTTCCGACCCCCAAAAGCCAACATCGTAGTTATCTCACCATCAACCTTAAAATCATTCCTCAATAAATCCTTCTCAGCAGAAGCTTTATATCTCAAATACCGTCCTTTTTCTTTTGATAAAACACCGCCTACCACCAATGAGTTTTCACCATGTGTTTCGAAAAATCCTCTTCCCATACCTCCAGGAAGTAAATATTTCCTCATATCGTATTCAACAAATGCAGTCAACCCAAATTTTGTCCAACTACGAAAACCTTCATTCATCGCTAACGCAAATGTATTCTTGAAAGAATAGTATGACATGTAATCATCAATATTATTCGTGTATTTCGGTGATTTAAGTGTATCACCTGCTAAACCATCATAATATTTATATGTCTGATCCAACAATCTATCACTAGAACTTATCGATCGGCGCTGATCAGTATAGTGTGTGGTAAGAATTGCACTAGCTAATGGCACATAGTCGTTTTTCTTCCGCCAAGCCTTTGTCGTATCATTTACCATATATTCCTCTTCATCATTACCCAAATCGTAACGATTGGTTATATAGACATGTCGCCCACGCATTTTGTTACGAGTCTCCAGCATTCTGGTAGGAATCTCTAAAGAAGACCCTTTAAAACCGGCACCATCTCCTACGGCATCGGGATTTGTTATATATAAGGGATCCTTAATACCGCCATTCTCTAGATTGGTGAAATTATTATTGTGGAAAAAAGCATGCATTTTGTATTTATCCCCAATGTAACTGGCATAAAAATCATAATCTACCTGTTTGTTTGATAATGACTTATAAAATCCTCGTGAGTATACGTAATCAAAGTCAAAACCTACATTCAATCTTTTTCCCATATTCATTGATAATTCTGATTGGAAACGGTTTTCAGCACTCTCGCCTCCACCCCCACTCTGATATTTCACATTTGAATATGGAACTTTTGTGTTCAAAAAATATTGATCTCCGGGATCTTTACGCCACAGATACATAGGATCCAAAAATATAAAACGAGAAGTCTCGGGGCGTTCGAAGAAAATTTTCGATTGAGCAGGAGAGCCGACATTACCAAGATATGCCATGGCAACACTTTTACCGTCAACTAGCATACTCTGGTGAAAGTTCTGAACAAGCGTATCTCGAGGTACAAATATGCGTTCACCTAAACGAGGAGATATTTTCCATGCATAAATATTAGGAACATTTACACTGACTGTATCTATTATATTTTTTCCTACAGGAAAATTTATAGAGTCAAGATGAGTTGAATCTACCTCTAGTGAAGGTATACGAGTGGGAGAAATATTCCTGTTTTGAGCATTAGCCGTAAGGAATATCCCTATAAATAGGAGGATTGACGCTATATATCTTTTCATCGGTGCAAACTTACACAAAAAATGAAAAATCAGACGTTAATGTTTCTATAAAAACAGTACTAAACGTTGATTTATTGTATATCAGCTTTCTATTTATTAAATCACTCCTTTTGTGGATGGTAATTCATAATTGAATATATCACGTTTCTTTGCCATCTTTATGGCACGAGCCAAAGCTTTAAATATACCTTCTATCTTATGGTGTTCATTTGCTCCTTCTGCTTTTATATTCAGATTCATTTTAGCCCCATCACTTAATGATTTGAAAAAGTGAAGAAACATCTCTGTTGGCATATCTCCTACCCTCTCACGCTTGAACTCCGCATCCCACACCAGCCAAGGGCGTCCTCCAAAATCCAGAAGTACAGAACATGCACAATCGTCCATTGGCAAGCTATATCCGTAACGTTCTATCCCACGTTTATCGCCAAATGCCTTATGTAATGCTTCGCCTAAAGCAATAGCTGTATCTTCTATAGTATGGTGTTCATCAACATTGAGATCGCCCTTTACTTTTATGGTAAGATCTATACCTGAGTGCTTCCCTATCTGGTCGAGCATATGATCGAAAAAGCCCAATCCGGTAGAAACATCACAATTACCCTTACCATCAAGATTCAGGGCTATATATATATCAGTCTCTTTCGTGGTACGCTTGATCTCAGCTTTGCGTTCTCCGGCAAAAAGAAATTCGCTAACAATGTCCCAATCTGTTGTTTGTAATGCACAGCTATCTCTCAGTTCTTGAGGAATATCTATTTCCTCATTCAAGAAAATAGCCTTAGAACCTAAATTTTTAGCTAATTCTACATCTGTCAAACGATCTCCGATCACAAATGAATGCGTCAAATCATATTCATCAGTTAAATATTTACCGAGCAAGCCTGTACGCGGTTTGCGGGTAGGAGCATTATCTTCGGGAAAACTACGGTCAATCAATATATCATCGAAAGCAATCCCTTCACCTTGTAATGTTTTGAGCATAAGATTGTGTGCAGGCCAAAATGTATCTTCGGGAAAAGAAGATGTTCCCAATCCATCTTGATTCGTTACCATGACAAATTCGAAATCAAGATTCTTCTTAATAAAGTAAAGATTACGAATAACTTTAGGATAAAACTCAAACTTCTCAAGACTATCCAACTGATAATCTATTGGCGGTTCTACAACTATTGTTCCATCACGATCTATAAACAATGCTCTTTTCTTCATCTTTATCTCTGTAATATTTAAAGAGTATTCAAAACCTCTATTAATGTTTTATTTTCATTTTCTGTCCCAACTGTTATCCGCAGACATCCGGCACAAAGCGACACAGAGTCACGGTTACGGACAATAACTCCTTTGTCTGCCAATTGCTTATACAAACCATTGGCATCTTCTACCTTTATCAATATAAAATTAGCATCGGTGGGATAAATCTTTTCTACATAAGGCAGTTTTGCCAGTTCGGCATTTAAATAGTCCCGACCTTTCAACAGCAATCCTATCCATTCTTTTCGTAATTCGAGTTTATCTAATTCACCGCTTACATAGTTCTGAGTCAGAATATTCACGTTATATGGATATTTCACTTTGTTAAATAACTTGATTATATCAGGTGAAGCAAATGCCATACCTAAACGCACAGCAGCCAACCCCCATGCTTTAGAGAACGTTTGTAAGACAATCAGATTTGGATATTTATCAAGTTGGGATATCCACGTTTCTTCGGAGGCAAAATCAATATAAGCCTCATCGAGAATAACAATTCCAGAAAAAGTGTTCAGTATCTTCTCTATTTCTTTTCTTTTCAGAAGATTTCCGGTCGGATTATTGGGCGAACATAAGAATATCAGCTTAGTATTTGCGTCTGTCTTGTCCAAAAGTTTTTGTGCATCAAGGTCAAAACTATCATCCAATAGCACCTTACGGTATTCGACATCGTTCACATTGGCACACACTTGATACATACCGTATGTGGGGTCTATTGCAACAATATTATCTATACGTGGTTCGCAGAATATACGAATTACCAAATCGATTGGTTCGTCACTGCCATTTCCGAAAAATATCTTTTCTGGTACAGTATTTTTCATCTTTGCTACCTTTTCCTTCAGAGTCCACTGCAAAGGGTCTGGATAACGGTTATATTTATCGTTCAACGGATTTTCATTTGCATCCAAAAAAACCGATGCTTCACCCTTAAATTCATCTCTGGCCGATGAGTAGGCCTTCATATTCCATACGTTTTTACGTACAAGTTGTTGCAAATTCATTCTTATGCTTTATTCGTATAAAAACAATAGCTACAATAAACATTGATGAATTATTGTAGCTATTCTCTTTTCTTTGTTATAACTATAATTCAATCTTTACTCCAAGAAGTTTATAAAATTCTTTCAATACTGCCGGATGTCCCGGCCATGCAGGTGAGGTCGTTAGGTTTCCATCTGTTACCGCTTCTGTCGCAGGTACGTCTTTATAAACACCTCCGGCCAGCGTCACTTCCGGCCCTACCGCTACATAACAAGTCAGTGTACGGTTTTTCACTACTCCTGCCGCTGTCAATATCTGAATACCATGACATACTGCCGCCACAGGCAAGTTTTTCTCAAAGAAATAACGAGTGTATTCCAACACCTTTGGGTCGAGACGAATGTACTCCGGCGCACGCCCCCCTGTGATGTAAAGACCTGCATATTCTTCAAGGTTCACTGCACTAAAAGTTTTATTTAGTGTAAAATTATGTCCTCTTAATTCTGCATAGGTCTGAAAACCTACAAAATCATGTATGGCTGTGGCAACCTGCTCTCCCGCTTTCTTGCCCGGACAAACTACATCCACATGAAATCCAATACTACTGAGTGCCTGAAACGGCACCATCAACTCATAATCTTCTACGAAATCACCAGCTAACATCAATATTCTTTTACTCATATCGAAACAGGTTTTAAGATTTGACAATTAGTTAACTCCTTAAAAGTAATGATAATTGTTAAAAACCTGTCTATTAAACTGATAAAAATCGCTAACGAAGCTTATTAATTCTTTTCGTATGTAGTTATCACAAATATAACCAGTGGCTCATCTCCCGTATTGATTATCGAATGATAATTATCTTCGCCCTGAATAGATGTTACATTTCCTTTTTTCAGGTTGAATTTTCGGGTTATTTTATCCTGACCTTCACGCTCGATATACTCACCTTCGCCATGAACTATTACATACAGCTCCTGCTCCTTTTTGCTATAATGTTCATGAAACCCTGCCTGATCGCCCTTATTCAACAAGACCATATAGGTACCGATACGGTTGTTAGCCAATTCATCTTTTTCGAATATAGACAACATATACACAACACCGTTTCCACCATACATTGGATCACGCTTTTCAACATCGATCACCGCACGTTGAGGTTTACCAAAAGGGGTCAGAGTAATATCTACATATTTAGAAACAGCATCTATTACTTGTCTTTTCTCGTTTTCCATTTTTATTGTTCTTTTAACTGTTTTCTCATTCCGTAATGAGGTATACCTACCTCTGTGAATTTATCCCTTACTATCTTATAATCGTATTTTTGGTAAAAGCCTACCGCGATTTCTCTAGCATTGAGTTCGATTGACTGAAAGCCTTCTCTCACTGCTACATACTCTGCAAATGACAGCATAGCCGTGCCCATTCCTGACTTCTGAACTAAATCGTCAACCGCCATCTGACGTAGTTTTACAATTTTATCATCAAGAGGAGTAAGAATACAACAGGCTATCATCTGATGTGTGCGAGGCATGAAAAGCGCCAAGAGAAAATCGTCTTTATCTTTCTGCAAATCCTGTTCTGTAAAAGACAAGCTTAGTGGCTCTCTTAATATTTTATGACGAAGTGCTATCATTTCGTCATACTCCTGGCTTTTATATTTTATTATCTTTGGATAAATCATCTTTTCAGTAACTCGGTCAGTTTTTTATCCGCCTCTTCACTTATGCTATATAAACCTCTTGCATCCTGAAAGGTAGTTCCATTTTTATACACGACTAGCGTATCTTTCTGACGTACAAACAACAATTGCTCTTTTGCCATAAGAGGGGTCTTGTCTTTTTGCGAAACTCCCAGTATCTCTACTATTTGCAAAATGGTACTCTTATCAGTTATTTCTCTTTTCTTCTTATCAAAGATTTCTTCATAAATTATCTTATCGGCTTTCTGGTATGCCGTTTTATTAAACTTACCTGATAAGAGAGCACAACCTACCAACAAAAATGGAAATAACAAGAATATATACTTTTTCATTTTTACTCCTCTAATCTTAACGTTACCGCATTCTTATGAGCAAACAATTCTTCATTTTCAGCCATAACTTCTATTGCAGAGCCTAAGTTTCTGATACCCTGTTTTGTTATTTCCTGAAAAGTGATCTTCTTTATAAAACTATCAAGATTGACACCGCTATATGCTGTTGCATAGCCGTTAGTGGGAAGCGTATGGTTCGTGCCTGAAGCATAATCGCCTGCACTCTCAGGAGTGTAATGACCTAGAAATACAGATCCTGCATTTATTACTTTTTCAGCAATATCGATATAATCCGATGTTTCTATTATCAAGTGTTCGGGTGCATACTGATTAGTCATATCAATAATCTCTTGTTCATCCTTCAACAGAATAAGCTTACTATTATTCAATGCTTTTTCGGCAAGTTCCCTTCGGGGAAGTTGAGTCAATTGACGTTCTACTTCGTCCAAAACCCTATCTATTACAGATTGACTAGTAGTAGTCAGTATCACCTGGCTATCTGCACCATGCTCTGCCTGAGAAAGTAAATCGGCTGCTACGAAAGCAGGATTTGCCGTATTATCAGCTATAACTTGTACTTCTGACGGTCCGGCAGGCATATCTATAGCTACATCACGTAAACTAACAACCTGCTTAGCTGCCATCACATACTGATTTCCCGGCCCGAATATCTTATAAACTTTCGGCACAGATTCTGTTCCGTATGCCATAGCTCCGATAGCCTGTATGCCTCCAATCTTAAAAACTCTACTTACTCCCGCTTCTTTTGCAGCAAACAGAATTGCCGGATGTATCTTTCCTTGTTTATTAGGTGGAGAACACAATATAATTTCCTTACAACCCGCTATTTTTGCTGGAACAGCTAACATAAGCACTGTTGAAAACAAAGGTGCTGTTCCTCCAGGGATATACAAACCAACCTTATCGATAGCTACAGCCTTTTGCCAGCAAGTAACGCCTGAGGTAGTCTCTATTTTTCTTGTTTCAAATATCTGGCTAGAGTGAAATATCTCTATATTTCTTTTAGCAATCCGTATAGCATCTTTAAGCTCATCCGAAATAAGATTCTCTGATTCGTCTATTTCATTCTGAGATACTTCTAATGAGTCTAATTCCACTTTATCGAATTTCGCTTCATATTCCAGAACAGCTTTATCTCCTCTTTCTTTTATGTCGGAAAGGACATTACCTACAGTCTCATTTAATGATGAAACATCGAATAATGGACGAGCTAGTATTTTTTTCCACTCAGTACGTGCGGGGTATTTTATTATTTGCATGACTTTCCTATTAAAATTCCCTTTTCAGTAAACTATAAACAGCAATATCTGTATAAACGTCATCAACGAGCAATTCTCCTTCGCGTTCTATACCTTCAAACTGAAAACCAAGTTTTTCTGGGATGCGACGGCTTTTATCATTGCCTACTGCAACCTTTATCTGTATACGATTTATATCCATTTCGGTGAAAGCTAACTCAAGCAACCGGACAACAGATTTCATCATTACCCCCTTACCTTGTGCATATTGTGAAAGCCAGTAACCTATTTCAGTCTTTTTATTAGCATTATCCGTATCTTTAAAGCCAACCAATCCGACAAATTCATCCTGATAATAAATAGTGAACTGTTTATCTTCGGTCTGTAACACATGATTTACAAAATTGGCTGTATCTTCTTCTTCGCGTGTAGTGTCTACAAAAGGTAACCATTCACGCATATATTCTCTCTGAGTATTTATTGTATTGAATATCTTAAATATATCATCTACTGATAGAGGATATAACATAATATCGTCTGAAACTTGTATCATAAAATCATTTTTTCGATTGGCAACACTATAATCCCCTCTGCTCCCGAAGCTTTCAGCTTACTTATCACTTCCCAGAAACGTTTATCGTCAACCACCGATTGCACAGAACACCAGCCTTTTGTCGCTAACGGTGTTACTGTAGGGCTGCGCATACCAGGAAGAATATCTATAATCTCATCGAGTTTTTCCTGAGGTGCATTCAAAAGTACATATTTTTTATCTGTTGCAGTTTGCACCGCCTCTATTCTGAAGATTAATTCGTCAAGAATTGCTTTCTTTTCGTCCGACAAGTCTTTATTGGCTATCAATAAAGCTTCGGACTGCATTACTATTTCCACTTCCTTCAAGCGATTGCTTACAAGCGTACCTCCCGAACTAACAATATCGAAGATAGCATCTGACAGTCCTATACTAGGCGAAATCTCTACCGAGCCGGAAATTATATGAATTTCAGAATTGATACCTTTTTCTTTGAGATAACTATTAAGTATGTGAGGGTAAGAGGTAGCGATCTTCTTGCCTTCAAACCATTTTATACTTTTGTATTCTTCATCCTTAGGTATTGCCAACGACAGACGGCATTTACTAAAGCCTAATCGTTTGATAACATCGGCGATTTCGTTTTTTTCAACAAATTCATTTTCACCAACAATTCCTATATCGGCAACTCCAGTCGCTACAGCCTGTGGAATATCATCATCGCGCAGGAAAAGAATTTCTACAGGAAAACCTTTTGCCGGAATAAGCAACGTCCGCTTGATATTATTAAGTTTAATACCTGCTTCTTGCAGAAGCTCCATCGTCTCTTCAAATAACCGTCCTTTCGACTGTACTGCAATTCTTAGTACCATATATATTTATATTTTATATTAATATCATCAAAAAAAAGAGCTTACCCTGTCAGGTAAGCTCTCAATATATTTTTGCAAACATCACATCAATATATTACTTACCATATGGCAGTAAAGTAAAATGATGATGATGCGCTTTATTGTTCATTATTATAATTTTTATAAATACAAAAGTATTTAATTTTTGCAGCAAAACAAACTTTTTGTAAACTTTTTTACCTTCGGTCTGGATTCCCTCTATTATCTCTATTGTCGTTTCTCCGATTTTGTTGATGCTTTTTCAACATTTCTTCTTTAAACTTCAAATCAGCAATTCTATATTTCTCTATTTTCTCTGCAGATATGACTTTTGCAAATTTATCATAATATTCTATCTCTAACTCCGCCTCTTTCTTTTTAGCTTCCAAATTCAATCCGTTTATTTTCTTAAAATCGGCATCGGTCTTATCTTTTTTCTGCTTCAATTCCCATATTTTGTGCCGCGTATTCCTATTTACCTCGAATTTTTTTTCCATAAATTCGAACTCTAACGGTAAGAAAGCTTTTGCTTCAGCTTCGTTCAATCCCATTTCTTTGATTAAGAAATCTCCTTTTTCTTTCTTAATCGCTTCTATATCGAACCCTCCTCCATTTCTTTTAGGCCTGTCAGGTCTATCTTGGGCATCGACAGAAAACGATACACATACTAATAACAATAATATCAGAATGCCCTTCAATTTCATATAATTAAAAACTTTATTCGTTATGGTTTAGTTACTATACATTATTTCTTTATATTTCGCACTAGACACTTCATCTTCTATAAATAGGAAATAATCATCTTCTATCGATGAAGCTGATGCAATACCATTCAAGATCACAGCATCGTCCTGTCCTGCTAAAGTTGAAGAAGTTGTCACCGCACTTTGACGGAAAACACCTGTCGTAAAAAGTATTCCGAAGAATACTGCAGCTACAGCAGTCCATGGAACTATCTTCCTCCACAATGGCACAACTTTTACCTGTTTCATTTTCTTTTCAGGAAGTTTGCTCATTATGTCTGCATTAAAGCTCTCGAAATAATTTTCAGGAACTTTAAAAGGATTCTTGTTTTTATCAAATTTTTCCAACATAACTACTTTTTCTTTAAAAACTCTATCTGTAAATATAGACTAAAAAATTGTGAAAAGGTTTAATGTTCCCTAGATAAAAATTCTTCTATCTTTTTAACGGCATGATGATATGAAGCTTTTAGTGCCCCTACTGAAGTTTCAAGGATATCTGACATATCCTCATATTTCATTTCGTCAAAATATCTCATATTAAATACGATTCGCTGCTTTTCGGGCAATATAAGAATTGCTTTTTGCAATTGAAGTTGTGCTTCATCTCCATCGAAATAATCATCACTCTCGAGACGCGACAACAAGAATGTATCTGCATCATCCATCGAGATATTATTCGATGCACGTTGCTTGTTCAAGAATGTAATAGCTTCGTTTATTGCTATACGATACAGCCACGTAGACAACTTCGAATCCCCTCTGAAATTATCGATACTTGTCCATACCTTAATAAAGGTATTTTGTAGGACATCGTTTGCATCATCATGACTCAATACGATCTTACGTATCTGCCAGTATAGAGACTCACTATACCCCTTTACCAATTCAGAGAACGCAGACTGTTGCCTACTTGGATTATGAAGCCTTTCTATTAGTTTATTTTCTGTTTCCTGTAGCATTCACTTACCGATGTCTATAACTAAGGTAACTCATCCAAATCGGAATCATCCCCATACTCTGCCTCATCATCCATATTACCCTGACCGTGTTCAAACCATTCGATGAAGTTATCCACCTCGGTTTTATTATTCTCCCACCATGCTAGCGATTCTGAAAAATACGATACACTGACATACCTGCAATAAGTGTCGAAATGTCCCGAACCGAGCAGCTCTTCATAAGTAGGTACGAAAAAGTACCAAAGCAAACCACTTTGCGAATCGTTTTGCATCTGACCCAAAGTGAAAAACATCAGTTTCGATGCTTCTGTGAAAAATTTATATTGAGATATATTATCAGTAGCTCCGGTTTTCTTCTGTTGCAATAAATCATAAATGTATTTCTTGTCCACTCCTTCTTCGGGAGATAATTTGGATGACCCAACTTCTAGTTTTGCATTTATAATATCGTACATTTCGCCAAAGGCATCTTTCGACCTTTCTGTATTCGGCTCCAGCAAGAGGAAGAAATGAAATGAGTAGAAACTTTGAATCCATCTACCTAAATCATTTAAAGCATAAGCATACAATAAAAATGCACTGGCATGAGTAGCATCTATTTCTATCGCCTTGCGAAGATGCTGTACAGCCATCTCATTATCTTTATTATTAAAATAACACAGTCCTAAATTGAAATGCAATAAATATTCGTCCCCACATTTTTCCAATGCTTCTTTCAATAGCCTTATAGCTTCACCGATCCTATCTTGTTTTGCTAAGGCTGTACCTTTAACAATATATGCATCTACCAACAATGGTTGAAAATTAGCTGTGATAACCTTTGTACTATTGCGAATCGCCTTATCATAATCTTTCAACTGCAAATAAGATAAAGACATTTCATAAACAGCCGACATAGATGAAGGATTGATTTTCAATGCTTGCTCATAAGACGAGATAGCTTCTTTATACTGCCCCTTGTCGTGTAAAGCAACCCCTTGCCTTATTAGTTTATCAGATGATGGTTGTGCATAAATTATTAAAGTAGAGAATAACAGAAAAAATATGATCAGGACGTTCTTCATGCAATATTATGTTATTTTGAATTACAAAAGTAAGAAAATACTCTAATATAGAATCCCTCCTACTTACATCTTTGACTTTTTTAAACAGTCGAAGGTTTAATTCTTCGCGGATTTTCTCTTTAAAGACCATTCTCTATTATATCGAAAAAACAATATGCAACAACAATCAGTAAGAGCAATTACAAATTAATCAAAAACAAGCAAAAATAAAGCCAAATTCACTAAACAAGCAATCTTAAATATCTTTTTATTGCTTTTATTTTATATTTTTGCAAATCAGACTTCTTTAAAGAGAGAACTCTTCGGCGTAAGAAAGCGTTTAACATTTATGCCGTTATGAATATGGTTCATCTTATTTTTTTATCTCCTATAAATATAATCTTTCGGATAATATTTTGATAAGTTATGAGCTTAATGTACTGTAACCCTTTTATACAGGGAGAAATGAATAAAACAAACAGGCCAATATTCAGTACTGTTTTTTATCAATGCGCCATACAAATAGAGGCGTTATATAAATAGAGAAATATCATAGAATATTTTTATTATTTTTGTTAACAAACCGAATTTGAACAATTAACTAAAAAAATATATCAGCAATGAAGAGTAATACTTTTGACATAGAGATGATTCATAAATTCTACAGCACATTTCCCGAAAAAGTCAAGGAAGCTAAGGCTATATTGAACCGTCCTTTGACTTTAAGCGAAAAAATCCTGTACGCACACCTCTCGCAAGAGGAGCAAATAAAAGATTTTAAGCGTGTTGTTGATTATGTCAATTTCTCTCCTGACAGGGTAGCAATGCAAGATGCTACAGCTCAGATGGCTTTATTGCAATTAATGAATTCTGGGCGAACAAAAGTTGCTGTTCCGTCTACCGTCCACTGCGACCACCTTATACAGGCATACAAATCAGCAAAAGAAGATTTAAATACAGCAGAGGTAACCAATAAAGAGGTATATGATTTCCTTAGTGCCGTATCAAATAAATTTGGCATCGGCTTTTGGAAACCGGGAGCAGGTATCATACATCAGGTTGTATTAGAAAATTATGCCTTTCCGGGAGGAATGATGATCGGTACTGACTCGCATACTCCTAATGCAGGAGGCTTAGGAATGATAGCTATCGGTGTTGGAGGTGCAGATGCTGTAGATGTAATGGCCGGAATGCCTTGGGAACTAAAAATGCCAAAACTAATAGGCGTAAAACTTACAGGTAAATTATCAGGATGGGCTTCACCTAAGGATGTAATACTTAAACTGGCCGGAATACTGACAGTAAAGGGAGGAACCAATGCCATTATCGAGTATTTTGGAGAAGGCACAGCTTCACTTTCCGCTACTGGCAAAGCCACGATATGTAATATGGGGGCTGAAGTAGGGGCTACAACTTCTATATTTCCATACGACAAAAAGGCATCCGAATACCTAAACGCAACAGGACGTGAAGACGTAGCCGGGATGGCCGACAAAATAATCAATGAATTGCAACCTGATGAAGAAGTAACAATCAATCCAGAAAAATACTTCGATCAAGTTATAAAAATAGACTTATCTATACTCGAACCATATGTAAACGGTCCTTTTACACCAGATGCAGCTCACCCTATCTCTGAGTTTGCCAGAGTAGTAAAAGAAAACGGATATCCACAACAAATGGAAGTGGGCTTAATAGGTTCGTGTACAAATTCATCTTATGAAGACCTGTCACGTGCTGTATCAATCGTTCAGGATGCTAAAGCCAAGAACATTAAAGTAAAGGCACAATTCATAATTAATCCGGGATCCGAGCAGGTACGATATACAGCCGAAAGAGATGGCATATTGCCTATATTCGAAGAAGCAGGTGCTACAATCATGGCAAATGCTTGCGGGCCATGTATTGGTCAGTGGAAACGCGAAAGTGAAAACCCTGATCGTCCGAATTCTATTGTAACTTCTTTTAACCGAAACTTTGCCAAAAGAAATGATGGCAACCCGAATACGCATGCCTTCGTGACATCGCCCGAGATAGTAGCGGCATTGAGTATTGCAGGCGACTTATGCTTCAATCCGATGACAGACACCCTTACCAATGAAAAGGGTGAAGAAGTAAAGCTGAAAGAGCCGATAGGTTATGAGCTTCCTCCGCGAGGATATGAGATGGAAGATGCTGGTTTTGTAGCTCCGGCTAACGATGGATCAGATATTGAGATTACGATAGCACCCGACTCTCAACGCCTACAGGGACTCAAACCTTTTCCTGCATGGAATGGCAAAGACATTATAGAACAACCTCTACTGATAAAAGTAAAGGGTAAATGTACGACAGACCATATTTCTATGGCTGGCCCATGGCTTCGCTTCCGCGGACATCTGGATAATATCTCCGACAACATGCTAATAGGTGCTGTAAACACATTCAATGATAAGACAAACGCGGTGTTAGATGGCGAAACTGGCGAATACTTAGCTGTACCAAAACTTGCCAGAAAGTTTAAAGCTGAAGGACTTGGCTCGATTGTGGTAGCTGAAGAGAATTACGGAGAAGGTTCTTCCCGAGAGCATGCTGCTATGGAACCTCGTTTCTTGAATGTAAAAGCAATACTTGTAAAATCATTTGCCCGTATCCACGAAACCAATCTGAAAAAACAAGGGATGTTAGCTCTTACTTTTGTAAACAAAGATGATTATGACAAGGTGCGAGAGTATGATAAGATAAGCATTATCGGACTGACGGATTTTAAGCCGGGTAAGAATCTTGTTATTGAACTAACTCATAAAGATGGATCGAAAGATGTATTCGAAGCTGCACATACATATAATGAAATGCAGATAGAATGGTTTAAGGCGGGTAGTGCTCTCAACTACATGAAAAATTAATTGATAAATTTATCTATATCACAATAAGAATCTGCTATTTACCCGAGAATAAAGTTGCAAGATAAAAAACAGTTGGAATATGTAACTTTTGTTACTTTTTAAGGATAAGACATTGAATATGAGATTTAACATTATACTTTTTCCTGATTTTGAAACTTTGGATGTATTTGGTCCGGTAGAGATATTCGGCAAAGTAAATGAATGCAATATCGAGTATTATTCTCTGCACGGAGGACTTGTTGCTAATAAAGACAATGTAAGAATATCTACACAAGCCTTCGATGAAATCCCTGCGGACGAAAATAATATATTATTCATCCCCGGAGGATTAGGCACCAGAAGCATAATTAACGACAAGGTGTTCATAGAAAACATTAAGGCTTTAGCAGAAAATAGTATATACGTGATAACAGTCTGTACGGGAAGTGCACTACTAGCAAAAACAGGCTTATTAGACGGAAGTACCGCTACGTCGAACAAGCTTTCATTCGAATGGGTAATGGAAAGTTCCGATAAAGTGAAGTGGGTCAGGAAAGCACGATGGGTAGTAGATGGCAAATATTATACTTCTTCGGGGGTAAGTGCGGGTATTGATATGGCATTAGGATTCATACATAATGTCAAAGGATTCGACGAGGCTAAACGAATTGCACATAGGATTGAATATCACTGGCAACAAGACAAAGACGTTGACCTATTTTGCAATCAATTCTAAAAATGAACTATTAATGACAATACATATAGAACCGATACAAGAAAAAGATTTTGAAGAGCTTGCTTCTCTATTTTTGGAATTTGCCACGTTTGAGAAACTACCTGAAATGATGACTAACTCTGTTGAGAAAATGAAAGAAGAGCAGGAATACTTTCATGGCTTTGTTGCCAGAAATGAAGATGGAAATATCTTAGGATATGTCACCTATTTCTTTGCTTATTACACATGGGTAGGAAAATCTTTATATATGGACGATTTATATGTAAGGGATAAATACAGAGGTAAAGGAATCGGATCAGCTCTAATCAACAAAGTAATCTCTTATGCCAAAGAACAAAAATGCAACCGGTTACGTTGGCAAGTATCAAATTGGAATCATCCGGCAATATCATTTTACGAAAACTTGGGAGCTGAAATAAACAAGACAGAAATGAATTGTGATTTAGCTTTTAACAATAAAAATAATTAAACAAATTATACTATGGAACGATTGAATAACAACGAAATAGTAAGCCGCATATCGAAAACTATAAGCGACACATGCAACATCGAAAATGAATTATTTCAGAAACACAATGTAAAACGGGGATTGCGCAACGAAGATCATACAGGCGTTGTGGTTGGACTTACCAAGGTGGGTGACGTTGTAGGATATGACCGGGACGAAAATGGAAATACATTTCCTATACCCGGCCAACTAATGTATAGAGGCATCAGCCTTGAAGACATAGTGAAAGGTGCGCAAAAAGAAGATAGACTAGGCTTCGAAGAAGTGGTCTACCTAATACTTTCGGGTAACCTACCAAGCAAGAAAGAGCTCTCGGATTTTTCAGTATTGTTAAGCAAGACAATGGATTTAAATCCTAAAATAGTCATGCATATACTTGATCTAGTAGGTAATGACATTATGAACTACCTATCACGATGTGTGCTTGAGTTATATACTTTCGACGAAGATCCAGATAATATAAGTCCCGAAAATCTTATAAAACAATCTTTGAACTTAGTTGCTACATTCCCTACGATTGTCGCATATGCCCATAATGCTTTAAGGCATAGTCAGGGTAAATCATTACATATCAGACACCCGCAACCAAATCTGTCGTTGGCCGAGAACTTCCTATATATGATGAAGGGGCATCACTATACACCACTGGACGTAAAGATTCTAGACCTGGCACTGATGGTTCACGCCGACCATGGAGGCGGGAACAACTCTACCTTTACGGTTCGCGTGACCAGTTCTGCCGGAACAGATACCTATTCGGCTATTGCTGCTGGCATTGGCTCTCTGAAAGGCCCTCTGCATGGAGGAGCCAACCTGAAAGTAGTAGATATGCTTAAACACATTAAGCGTAATATAAAAGATTGGACAAACGTTGAAGAAATAGATGAGTATGTGCTAAAGATATTGAATAAGGAAGCCTATGACAAGACAGGACTATTTTACGGTATGGGACACGCCATATATACCATATCGGATCCACGTACAGTCTTGTTGAAAGAAATGGCACATGATCTTGCTATAGAAAAAGGACGTGAAGAAGAGTTCAATTTCATGAGCCTTCTGGAAGATAGAGCCATCAAAAATTTTATGGAGTTTAAAGGTACTGACAAAAAGAAACAAGTTTGTGCCAACGTCGACTTCTACTCTGGTTTTGTATATGATATGATCGGCTTGCCTCAAGAAATATTTACTCCATTGTTTGCTATGGCACGTATCGTAGGATGGTCGGCACACCGTATAGAGGAACTTAATTTCAAACAAAAACGCATAATCCGTCCGGCTTATAAGAATGCAGCTGACATCCGAAATTATACACCTATCGAAAATAGAAAATGAAACAGTTTGTATTAATTGTTGCAAGTTTATATGGAATGCTTTCAGTTATACTGGGAGCATTCGGTGCTCATGCCTTCAAGAGCATGCTCTCCTCCGAAAAACTTACTAGCTTTGAAACGGGGGTACGTTATCAAATGTATCATGCCATTGTCTTGTTAATTATTGGGCTTGCCCTGTCTTTTAGTTCGCCACTAGAAAAATGGGCTGCAATATGCTTGATACTTGGGGTATTCTTATTCTCTTTCAGTATTTACTTTTTATCTTTTTCTGAATATTGGGGCATCAACTTGAGAATTTTGGGGCCAGTGACTCCTTTGGGCGGATTTATTATGATTATAGGTTGGTCATTGTTAATGATTTACTTCATCAAGTATAAAATAATTTGAAAAATTATGTATTTCAGATGTAACCAAAACCAAATATGCCTCGTCATATTTATAAATTCATTAAACTAAAAAAAACACCTATAAGTATGAAAACAACATTAAATGTATTCCTTATCACCTTATTGATATTCACGATTCAGTCTTGTTCTTTTAAAAGCATAAGAGGAAACGGCGTAATAACTGAAAAAGAAATCAATATATCAGATTATAGTGAAATAGTTTTCGGCGGTTCGGCAAATATTGTGTATGAGCAAAAAACTGACGCTGCTCCTTATCTTAAGATAGAGATTGACGAGAATATATTCCCTCTTCTAAAAATCAAATCTGAAAATGGAATACTTTCTATAGAACAAGAGAGTGGTAGCAATATTAGACCTACAAAATATAATATCTTTACCAATTCCACAGCCCTGGCAAATGTAAATACAAGTGGGTCAGCAAAGATTCACATAAAAGGTAAGCTTCAAACAGAGAATTTGAATTTTAGACTATCTGGTAGTGGCAACGTTGTAGTAGATGACGTTACTTGTAATTCAATTTCATCGAGGGTTTCCGGATCTGGTGACATTACACTATCGGGCAAAGCCACGAGCATTGACAATGCTATTTCGGGAAGTGGAAAAGTAAACGCTATGGATTTGTATGCAGAAGATGTCACATGTACAGTTTCGGGAAGTGGGAATTTTTGGGTACATGCCGAAAAGAATCTTAAAGTAAATGTATCGGGAAGTGGGAATGTAAGATATAAGGGTAACCCTCAGATAGATCAATCTATTTCGGGTTCGGGCAAAGTAATAAAAGAAGACTAAATAAACACTATAAAACTAAGTGGGACTATCTTTTCGGATAGTCCCATCTCAGTAATACTTAATCGGGGTTAATTACTCTATAATCCAATTTGAGTCTTAACAAAGTCATTCGCTTCTTCTTCGCTCAAAAAGTACCATAACCCTCTAAATTCGAAAGGGAATTTATCGAAAGGTAACTGGAAACGCTTTTTATTACACTCTATCGAAAAATTTTCGTAAGTAGTAGTCGTGTAATTGTATTCATCAGCTTTCCAAATTTTGAATACCTTAACGGACAATCTTCTAGGGTCTACTCTGTACAAGATATCCCCAACTTTTAAAGCGCCTTTAATTCTCATAATTCAAATACTTTAAAAGATAAAACGACAGTGGTGTATAATTTAAAATGCTTAATCCTAGCAAAATGTTTTAAAAAACTCATTTATTAACATAAATAAGCAATCACACAATCCCATCCCATATTAAATTAACACTTACGACTATAACTTCACAAGATATAACATAATTAAAAGTTTTAGAAAAAACTATTCGTAAAACGCTACACACACAAAACTGCACACTTTCGGGATTAGTGTGCGTAAAAACTGTTTTTTTATTCTATAAATTTCTTTGTCTTATAATTTAGTAGTACCTTTGCGCCGAACTAAATAATAACTTTTTATTAAGATAAAATCATGGATATCTCACACATTGAACATTTAGGTATTGCTGTAAAGAGCATCGAAGAGCAACTACCTTACTACGAAGGTGTTTTAGGTCTAAAATGTTACAATATAGAAGTGGTAGAAGACCAAAAAGTCAAGACTGCTTTCTTTAAAGTTGGACAAACTAAAATAGAGCTTCTTGAACCAACAAGTCCAGACAGCACAATTGCTAAATTTATCGAAAAGAAAGGAGAAGGTATCCATCATATCGCATTCAGCGTAGCCGATGGCGTAGCTAATGCTTTAGCTGAGATGGAATCGAAAGGTGTACAACTTATCGACAAAGCCCCACGTGGAGGAGCAGAAGGATTAAACATTGCATTCCTTCATCCGAAATCGACAGGCAGTGTCCTCACCGAGTTGTGTGAGCATCCTAACAAATAAGATAAAATGACTTTACCACGCATCATATGTAGTAAAGTCTTTTTTGTATATAACAGATTAAATTTTATCAGAATCTAAAATATTAAAACATGAGCCAACTTGAAAAGGTAAAAGAGCTAATGGAACTTCGTGCGAAAGCCCGTTTGGGCGGTGGTCAGAAAAAAATCGACTCACAGCACGAAAAAGGTAAATACACAGCACGTGAACGTATTGCCATATTGCTCGACGAAGGCAGCTTCGAAGAGTTCGATATGTTTGTAGAGCACCGTTGTACTAACTTCGGAATGGAAAAGACTAAATTCCTAGGTGATGGTGTAGTCATTGGTTGCGGTACAATAGAAGGTCGTTTAGTATATGTTTTTGCACAAGACTTCACTGTAATAGGAGGTTCATTGTCAGAAACTCTAGCCATGAAGATTTGTAAAGTAATGGATATGGCGATGAAAGTAGGCGCACCTGTTATCGGTCTTAACGACTCGGGAGGCGCACGTATCCAAGAAGGTGTTAACGCACTTGCTGGATATGCAGAAATCTTCCAACGCAACATTCTAGCATCGGGTGTTATTCCTCAAATTTCGGGTATCTTCGGACCATGTGCCGGTGGTGCTGTTTACTCTCCTGCCCTTACCGACTTTACACTTATGGTCGAAGGTTTGTCATACATGTTCCTTACAGGTCCTAAAGTGGTAAAAACCGTAACAGGCGAAGATGTTACACAAGAAGAACTTGGGGGAGCAAGTGTTCATGCAAGTAAATCTGGTGTAGCTCACTTTACTGCATCTAATGAGGATGAAGGTCTGGATTTGATAAAAAAACTATTCGGATTCCTTCCTTCAAACAATATGGAGGATGCTCCACGTCGTGAATGTACAGATCCTATCGCAAGAATGGATGATCTGCTAAACGAAATTATACCAGACAATCCGAACAAAGCATATGATATGTATGAAATAATCGGAGCGGTAGTAGATAACGGAGAATTCCTTGAAGTACATTCAGCTTACGCTAAAAACATCATTGTTGGTTTTGCTCGTATGAACGGTCAGTCTGTAGGTATTGTAGCTAACCAACCTAAATATATGGCAGGTGTTCTCGACATCAATGCATCTCGTAAGGGAGCGCGTTTTGTCCGTTTCTGCGACGCATTCAACATTCCATTGGTAACATTGGTAGATGTTCCCGGATTCCTTCCAGGAACAGGACAAGAATATGGCGGCGTGATCACACACGGAGCAAAACTTCTTTATGCATACGGAGAAGCTACTGTACCTAAGGTTACGGTTACACTTCGTAAGTCTTACGGTGGTTCTCATATCGTGATGAGTTGTAAACAACTTCGTGGCGACCTCAACTATGCATGGCCAACTGCCGAAATCGCAGTAATGGGTGGTGAAGGTGCTGCTGAAGTTCTATATGCGAAAGAGATTAAAGAAGCTGGCGATAAAGCGGCAGAAGTTAAAGCTGAAAAAGTAGCAGAATACAATAAACTATTCAGTAATCCTTACAATGCTGCTCGTTACGGATATATCGACGATGTTATCGAACCACGTAATACACGCTTCCGTGTAATTCGCGCTTTGGAACAATTGAGAACTAAAAAGCAAGTTAATCCTGCTAAAAAGCATGACAATCTGCCTTTGTAATCCTTCAAAATAAATATAACAATGAGCGATCAGAATATATCAAAAGAAGTATTGGCAGCTATAGCAATGGCTATATATGATGTACAACATCAACATGACATAGAAAGTAATATACTGACTATAAAACATGTATCGAAAGATTATTTGCCTTGGGCCGACAAAAGGGAGGCTATGCTTCAAATGCCAATAAGAAAATAAAATTCGGAAAATCATTATGAAACAGTTCATATACAGAATCAACGGTCAAGAATATATAGTTGCCGTTAATAAAATGGAGGGTGACCTTGCTGAAGTTGCCGTTAATGGAACGAACTATAAGGTGGAATTGGTAAACAGCGATGAGGAAGTAAGCCTTGTTACGCGTCCGGCTGCTAAAGCAGCTACTACGCCTGTTGCTGCACCTAAAGCTACAGTTGCTGCCCCAAGTGCAAACAAACCTGCCGGAGGTGCCGGTACTGTAAAATCGCCACTACCAGGTATCGTTATCGGAGTTCAAGTAAATGTAGGTGACGAGGTAAAGAAAGGCCAAACAGTTGCTATGCTCGAAGCCATGAAAATGGAAAATGCGATACAGGCTCCTGTAGATGGCAAAGTAACTGAAATCTATGTAAATGCAGGAGACTCAGTACTTGAAGGTGTTGCCTTACTAGCAATAGGATAAAATATATTTAGCTAAAACGCTGCATTTTCTTATCGAAAATGCAGCGTTTTACATTTTTAGCATCTCTAAAAGATACTAATATACTTTTCAACTAAGAGCCTGTTTAAATTTTATTCAACAATAATTTTATAGAAGCAATTTTGACCATTTCTTCTGCTGAGTCAAAAGTTGTTTCATAATTTCGGCATAATCTTCGGTTATAATCAAACCAAGCAAAGGTTCGTTCTATTACCCATCGTTTATTTATAGGTCTGAATCCCTGTTTTTGGTAGCCACTGATGACCACCTTTAAAACATAACCGAAAGTATTCTTTACACTTTCAGCAAGCTCGCCCCGATACCCGCCATCTGCGATAATGGTTTTTACTGAAGAACATAACTCTTTGAGAATCCGCATCAGTAAATGAGCTGCTTTACTGTCATGTATATTGGCTACTGTTACCATCACAGCTATTAAAAATCCATTTTTGTCAACTACCACATGGCGTTTTAT
>JBKEBA010000115.1:0-11533 GCA_047972895.1 Dysgonomonas sp. | reverse complement strand
GCGATTTAATTTAGTTATTGTAACATCTACCTTTGAGCTATCTTAATCAAATCCAAATTATGAAAAAATTAGTTCCCTCCATCAGTGATAATATCGCTGATACACTTTTTATCACAGTCTACATGAGAGCTTTAGATGCTCAACAAGAACATCCTGTTTTGGGAGACAATAAGAGTTTAGAGTTGATGAACAGGATAGATTATCCGTTCGAAAAATATTCTGGAATCAAAACAATGAGTCGTTTGGGGACTTGTGTTCGCCTTAAATATATAGACAATGAACTGGAAAAGTTCATCTCTACCCATCAAAATACAATTGTCGTAAATATCGGTTGTGGCTTGGATGACAGATATAACCGGATAAAGAATGCTTCTGAAGCAATTTTTTATGAACTGGATATTCCGGAATCTATTCAATTGCGGGAGCAGTTAATCCCAAGACGAGAAAATCAATATCTAATAGCCGAATCTGCTTTTGAAACGGATTGGTTAGACTATTTGCAAGAGAAGCATCCCGATAGCCATTTCATTTTTATCGCAGAAGGAGTATTTATGTACTTTCCCGAAGAAAAGGTCAGAAACTTGCTAATCGCCATAGCTAATCGCTTTCCGGAATCAACCGTTATTTTCGACGGATTATCCGAATATCTTAGTCGTCATTCGGATAAGCACGATACCCTAAGAAAAGCAAAAGCGGTTTTTGCTTGGGGATTTGATGACAACCTCGTATTTGAAAAATGGCATCCAGCTTTAAGGGTGGATAAGGTATTTTATATTATGCATGGAATGCGCCCCTATAATTTTATGGTTCGTCTGTTAAGTTATATTCCTGTTTTCGGAAAAGGCTCGAAGATTATCTCATTGAGAGTGATACCGGATCAGAAAAAGATATAAAATCTGCTATTTATAAATTCTTCAATAAATAACAGATATTGCTATTGTATAAACACTAATAAATAAACTAAAATATGGATAAGAATAAAATACTCATTTTTATAGGTTGTGTCCTATTCTCAACTGCAACGATGCTTGCTCAATCACCCTCAGGAAATATAAAAGGGATGGTATGTGACAGTGAGAATGGAGCAGAACTGATTGGAGCATCTATTCACATTAATTCTGTTAACCGGAGCGGAGTCTCTGATGAAAATGGTGAATTTAGCTTCAATAATATTCCGGAAGGGAAATATTTACTGCAAATATCATTTATGGGATATCAGTCTCAATCAAAACAGGTTGAATTAAAAAAGGGTGAAACGAGAGAATTTAAAATCAGGCTGATTCCGGATGAGAACAGTCTTTCGGAAGTAATTGTTACCGCAAAGACAGAAGCTCGGAAACTAAAAGAAGAAGGAATGCCGGTTACTGTAATCAATATGTCCAGTTTACAGGGAACTGTAACAAGTATATCTGACATTTTATCTAAAACTGTAGGTATGACTATCCGTACATCAGGTGGAGTCGGAAGTGCTTCGAGAATCTCAGTGCGAGGACTTGAAGGAAAAAGGATTGGGTTCTTCATTGATGAGATTCCTTTAAATGACCAAAGTGACTTTATAGACCTGAATGATATACCGGTCGATATGATTGAGCGCATCGAGATCTATAAGGGGGTTGTACCTGCCCGTTTCGGAGGGTCGTCGATGGGAGGAGCTGTCAATATAAAAATCAAGGAATATCCGGACAAATACATGGATGTCAGTTATATGAGAGAGTCTTTTAATTCAAACAAACTGCAAGTTGTATCTAAACGTAACCTGAAAGACAAAGGCTTAATTTTCGGTGTCGGAGGGGGATATACTTATGCCGATAACGATTACACAATGACTTCACCCTATCAGGAAGGATTAACAATCAAGCGGAATCATGATCGGTTTCAAAAGATTTTGATAGGAGGAAGTTTTAAAGCTACGAAGTGGTGGTTTGATGAGGTGGAATTCGAACCTGTATTTATTGATACGAAAAAGGAAATACAAGGAATTGAAACAGATATCCGTAAAGCAGAGACCAATTCTCGGGCGTTTCTATTTGCCAATACATTAAAAAAGGAAGATTTCCTTCTTCCCGGTCTTGACCTTGATTTCTCCACGGCAGTAGCTTTCACTAAGATTAATTTGATAGATACAGCCAAAGTCAGATATGACTGGGACGGAAATCCATACACAACGACAAAGTATGGAGGGGAATTGGGTAATCAATATGCAGCAAATTCGAATGATAAGAAGTTTACCCTTATTAATAAAATTAATCTGGAGTATATGATCAATGAGTCACACTCAGTGAATTTCAATTCGGTTTTCAATCTAGCTAACGGATATCCGGAAGATAGTCTTCGCAATCTTAGTTTAGGCAGGCAGAGTGTCTTTGATTCAAAGATGAGAAGTTGGGTCGGTGGTATAAACTATGATTTCAGAACCAAAGATGATAAATTCTTAAACTCGGTTACTGCTCGTTACTATATATATTCAATGAATACCAAAAAGTCTCAGATATATGGAGGTGATAATGTAAAAGATATTGATTTATCTAAAAATGATTTTGGTATCAGCAATGCAATGCGGTATAAATTTAAGCCGGATTTGATGGCAAAGTTCTCGGTAGGATATGATGTGAGAATTCCATCCGAAACAGAGCTGTTGGGAGACGGATATTCTATCTCCCCATCAGAAGGACTTCTTCCGGAGCGGAATACAAGCGTTAACCTAGGGCTACTTTATGATCGGGTGGGTATTTCCTCGAACGATCTCCAGATTGAGTTGAGTCTTTTTTATATGCATTTAGAGAATATGATTCGCTTTACAAAAGGATTTATTGATGCCCAATATCAGAATTTTGGAGAAATGCGGACATTGGGAGTTGAGTTTGATGTAAAAATGGATTTATTCCCGTGGTTATATGGTTATTTTAATACAACATTCCAGGATTTGAGAGATGTACGTAAATATGAAGAGGAAAGCGAACTGCCAAATCCGACAAAAGGAAAACGGATGCCTAATATCCCCTACTTAATGGGAAATGCTGGATTAGAATTTCATAAGGAAAACCTGTTTGGAGGAAAAGGACAAAATACCCGTATATTTTCGGATGCGTCATATATAGAAGAATATTTCTATGATTTTGAAATGACTACAAACAGCCAGCGAAGAATACCCCAAAGTTTGACATTCGATATAGGATTCGAACACAGTTTAATGAACAACAGGCTTTTCCTATCAGGTAAAATAAAAAATTTAACAGACAAGAACCTTCTTTCGGAATTTAACCGCCCTTTACCCGGAAGAAGTCTAGGTTTTAAGATTCGGTACATATTTAAATAACATACTAATATTAAAAAAAAATGAAAATTAATTTTTTATCAGCTTTATGCATTAGTTTTTCTCTTATGGGCTTAATCGCCTGCAGTGATAATGATGATGATAATTCCAATCAGAATATTGGAAATATCCTGATTGAAACAACGGTGAAGAATCCCGACGGGATGAGTGGTTCTTCCTATCTCCAACTCATATCTGATTTCACCAAGCAAACAATCGATAATAAAAATAGCATTCAGGTAGGATTCGATGCCGGAGTACGGATATATGGAAATGATATTTATATCTTTCCTGAATTTGGAAAAGACGGGACACAGGAAATATTAAAATATACCTACAATGAAATGACGGGATTGACAAAATCAGGGTCGTTAAGTTTACCTCCAATGTCAGGAGCATATGGTTTTGTAAAATATAATGAAGAAAAAGCCTATACTCCACTGTACAATTTAGGAAAGATTTTAATATTCAACCCAGGTACAATGGCCAAAACAGGAGAAATAGACTTATCTTCTTATGCTTATGACGACAATAATCCCGATCCTTCTTATTTATTTATAAGAGACGGGTTATTATACATTCCTTTAAATCAGATTGGCTCAAACTGGATGCCATATCCAGAGCATAAGCAGTCCGATCTTGCGATTGTTGATATCAGTAAAGATGAAGTGATAAAAGTGATCTCTGAAAAAAAATCAGAGATGACTTTCCCTACACGTCCCGTCTATAAAGATATGATTTTCACGGATGAGAGTAATGATTTGTATATCGGTTGTGCCGGAGGTTTCGGACTTGATCCTCGCTTTCCTGAAACGGGTTTTATATGTATCCGTTCAGGAAAAACAGAATTCGACGAATCGGCATCATGGGATATTTCACAGACAACGATAGAAGGAACATCTTATAAACCGGGATCTTTGTCAAGCTGTAAATATATAGGTAACGGAAAACTTATTGCATTCGTAGTTATAACAGAACTGATGGCAAATAATCCATATACTGCCAAATATTCAATGGCTGTACTTATCGACATGAAAGCTAAAACTATAAAGAAAATTGATGGAATACCATTTAGCGATGGGCATAGCATCTTTATTGATACTTATAAAAATCAGATTGTGTTAGGTTCTTATGGTGATAAACAGGCAGGATTTTTTAGTTATAACCCTTCAACAGGTGTGGTCAGTGATGGACCTGTGGTTTCAACGAGTGGCAATCCTATATTTATGCATGCTTTTGAGTAATGATCTAAGTCTTTAACTATAAAAATAAAGTTTAAAAGAGGATGCTATATTTAGCTCCTCTTACTTTTTATACAATCAGGACATATACCCTCAAGCAAGATTTGAGCCGATTCAACATGATATCCGGAAGGTAAATGTAGATTTCTATCTAATAGAGAGGAATCTAAACAAGTAACTTTATCACAATAAGTACAATGAAAATGCGGATGTATCTTTGATAGAATCAGTTGGCTGCTTAAGGCATATTTTACAATTGTGTTATTCAGAACAATACGATGTATCACTTTGGCTTCTTCTAATGTTTTAAGAGAGCGATAGAAAGTGACACGATCAAATAAATCTAAAAATGCATCTTTTATTTCATTTTCAGTTAAGGCTGTATCATCGCTTTCTATCAGTTTATCGATAATACACTTACGACAAACCGTTTTCTTGACACCATGCTCTTTTAATATTTGTTCTGCATTCATAGTTATTCTTTTTACAAAAATAATAAAAACCTTAACATAAGCCTATTGGCAAATATTGTTTTTGATAATAGCAATACCCCTTTAAAGATGATTTATGCGACTATCTTCCATATTTGGGTTGTTATAAAGCACAGAGCTATCCCCAATATTAAAGGAAGGATACTTGCCACAAATGTCCATCTGGAACTACCCGTCTCTTTGTAAATCGTATATATCGTTGTACTGCAAGGATTATGTAATAAACTAAAAAGCATCAGGTTAATACCTGTCAGCAATGTCCATCCCCCGGCATGGAGTATTGATGCAATTTCGGCATCAGACCCTTCGAAAAGGACGCCGGCTCCGCTTCCGATAGTAGAATTACCAATTACCAGAGTGGTTAGCATCAAGATTGTCGGTATCACAATTTCATTAGCAGGAATAGCCAGAATGTAGGCTAATAAAATAACCCCGTTCAATCCTATAATAAGAGCAATCGGGTCCAGTCCGTCTATCAACCATACAGCAATGCTTTGGCTACTTATATCAATATTACAAATCAGCCAGATAATAGCTCCGGCAGGCATGGCAAAAACAATTGCCCTCCATAATACGATGAGCGTCCTGTCTATCAAAGATGTATATATTGTTTTCCATATCTGAGGCGGACGATATGGCGGTAGTTCTAATACAAAAAATGAAGATTCCCCTTTCAATAAAGTTTTAGATAAGAACCACGATACCACGAATGTAAAAGCTATACCTAACAGAACAATGCCCACAACCGCCAATGTGGAAACAATATGTGATAGCCTTGAGGGAACCAGTGCTCCGATGAAAATTCCGGCAATCAGTATCTGGGTAGGCCAACGCCCGTTGCATAATGAAAAGTTATTCGTAATTATGGCAATTAATTTTTCACGGGGACTGTTGATGATACGTGTGGCAACCACTCCGGCAGCATTACACCCAAACCCCATACTCATGGTCAATGCCTGCTTGCCATGCGCTCCAGCCTTTTTGAATAGAAAATCGAGATTGAATGCCACACGGGGTAGGTATCCAAAATCTTCCAATAGCGTGAATAGAGGAAAAAAGATGGCCATTGGAGGCAGCATGACCGAAACCACCCAGGCTGTCGACAAATACATTCCATCGATGAGCAAGCCACTAAGCCATGACGGAAAATAAAGAAAGGATGCTACATCTTTGAGAAAAGGATGCACTGTCCCTAGCAACAGGTCGGACAGAAGTTGGGACGGGTAGTTTGCCCCTGTAATTGTTAGCCATAACACTATGCCCAATAATAAAAGCATAACCGGAAATCCCCATATTCTGCTGGTTACAATATTATCGATCGCCCTGTCGATCCTGAACGCTTGCCGGTCATTCCCTTTTTGAACCGTATCTTTTACCAGATCACGTATTCGTGAGTAAATAATCTCTGTCAGGTCATCGTATAGTGCATTATCAATGCTTTGCCTGCTATTGTCTGCTAATTTTAAGATATCATTAACTTCCACCTCGCTTAACTGCGAAGATAGTTTTCCTTCTTTTATGCCATTTATTATGCTTTGGTCATTTTCCAATAAACGTAATGAAACCCATTGTTTCGATTGAAAATCAGGATCATAATGGTTCAATTTATCGACTATTTTTTCTACTATCTGGCTTGTTGCTGTAGGTAGTCCTTTAATTGCAACAGTTTGTTTCGAAAAATCACCGTTAGCAACCTGAGCTATTGCCCGTAGCAGATTATCCAGCCCCACTTTGCTGCGTGCACTGGTTGGGATTACTGGAATATGTAATTCGCGAGCCAGAGTTCGGTGGTCTATCTTGATATTATGCCTTTCAGCTTCATCCATCAGATTGAGGCATAATACGACTTTTGGAGTTATTTGCAATATTTGTAATACCAAACTGAGATTTCTTTCAAGCCTGCCCGCATCTACAACTACAACGGTTACATCAGGCTTTCCGAAGAGGATGAAATCACGTGCCACTTCCTCATCATCCGAATCAGACAAAAGTGAATAAGTTCCAGGAAGATCGACTAGATCGAATCGTTTGTTTTGGTATGAGAAACTACCTTCTGCTTTGACAACGGTTTTTCCTGGCCAGTTCCCTGTGTGTTGGCGCAGCCCAGTAAGAGCATTGAATACAGTGCTTTTTCCTGTATTAGGGTTTCCTGCTAAAGCTATTACATAATCCGACTTACCAGACTGTTCTCCCAATCTTTTCAAGTCAGATTTGGGATTAAGCTCGCATATTTCACAAGAGTCTTTCAGCATATTCTGTTTTTTCTTCTTTTATTATGTGAACGAATAGGGCATCCTCTTTGCGTAAGGCTATCAATGTTTCATGGATGTAATAAGCAACAGGATCACCCATAGGGCTTACATTTTGGACATCAACAGCTGCTCCTTTTACAAAGCCCAGATCCAGTAATCTTTGTCGGATATTATTATCACATTCTGCTGTTATTCCTAAAATAACGGCAGAATCACCCAACTTTAAATCAGATAAGTAATCCATAGTCTTATTTTGTAAATATTCTCCATCTTTATTAGGCTTTTCATTCATTGTGGTCATTCAATTATTATTAATCAAAACGCTTAAAAGGGACAAAATGGTCGTTTTATATTACTTCCATAAATTATACCTTACACCTACAAATGTATGTATTCCTTGTAGAGAAGCATAATTGTAACTTGGGTCGAAGGTGTAACCATGCGGATTATTGATTGGATCATCTACATGTTTGTCGAACGGATCGAACGGACGCATGATCGGATCTTTGGGTACAAAGTCGAATAAGTTCTTTACCCCTCCATAAATTTCAATCCCGTTTTTGAAAGATTTGGTTAATTGCACATTAGCTATGCAAAACCAAGGAGAATATTCAGGGCGGAAATCATCAGGTAATATAGGCAGGCGCATCGGACCGTTCCATATACCGGTAAGATTGACAGTAAAATTCTTAGGGAATTTATAATCCGCAGAAAAAGTACCCGACCATTTTGGAGCATGCAATTGTTGTGTTTTCTCCATGATACCATTATCGTTTTCCTCATCAGTATATACATCCGCATAGGTAACACCGGCCATAATTGTAAGGGGGAAATTAAATATAGTTTCGATGTTCAGAGAAGCACCTTGCGATACGGCATGACCACGTAAATTATCATATATTATCTTATTGGGATCGCTGTCAAAATCGCCGACTATCTTATTGGTGAAATAAGAGTAGAACCCGGTTATATCAAATCCGATAAAGAATGCGTCTGATGGTATTTTGAGTATATAATTCAGGTTTGCATTGTATGATTTTTCGGGTTTTAGTTCTTCAGCTATGACAACTTCCTTGGCTCCGGTGAGCGCGGCATGGTCTTCTGTAAAAATGTTGACCACACGGAAGCCTGTTCCGAAACTGGCTCTTATGATATTGGTATTATTCAGAGTTAATTTATAGGCAAATCGAGGAGAGTGGACACTTCCATGATTTTTATCATAATCGTAACGGTATCCTCCAAGCAGTGTACTTTTACTATCGATGGCCCATTCGTCCTGAATGAATATTCCCGGCAGAGGAGTCTTATCCGGTTTGTTTTTTAGTCCGTCGGCACTCAATGTGGCTGGTGTGCCATCATCGTAATATGTATAACGGAACGATGCCCCTAATAGCAGATTGTGTTGTCTGGCAATCTTTTTATCCCAATACATTTGGCCGAATAATACATGCTGTTTGGCCATGTAAGGAGTATTTCCGTACCACGAGTTTTGGTCATGCCAATTATAAGAAAACTGTGTAAATATATTTTCTTTAACAGGTAATTGATATGCCCCGATCACTTCAAAACGGTTTGTGTATATACTCTCTCCATAAATAGAATCGCTTCCACGCCAGTTTTTGTTCCAATCCATTTCTCCGCCCCAACGGTCTTCGTAAACATAGCGCACACCCAAACTTGCTATTTTATTATCCTTACGTTTGAAATTCCATTTGTTGAAGATAGATATTCTATTTTGCAGGGTCATGTCGGTAAAGTTATCCTTGTTCCGATCCTTCTTATGTTGATAATTGAAGTAATTAACACCTAATAAGCTTGTGATATTCTTTCCAATTGAAAATTTCATAGAACCATCTATATTGTATTCCTGCCAATTGGTGGCAAAAACATCCAGATTGACAAGTGGGGCTTTTTCAGGATCTTTTGTTATCACATTTATTATACCGCCCATGGCCTCCGAGCCATATAAGGAGGATGCAGGTCCTTTTACGACCTCAATCCGTTCCACCAAACTATTGGGTATTCCACTCAACCCGTAAACGGTAGACAATGCACTGACGATAGGCATACCATCGATAAGTATCATGGTGTATGGCCCTTCCATTCCGTTTATATGTATATCGCCTGTATTACATACATTGCAATTTAGCTGAGGCTTTACACCGTTGACCATTCCGATAGCCTCGAACAGTGATGGCGTTGGTTTTTTGCGGAATAACTGCGGTGTAATGACTTCTACCGGAATAGGACTTTCCAAACGGCTTACGGTTCTCATAGTACCAGTAACTACCACTTCGTTTATTGTATTTGCATCCGCTACCATTTCAGCGTTTAAATTTTTCACTTCCTTTCCACTGATATTGAAGCTTTCTTTATAACGGCGAAAGCCCACATTGGTTATTTCGACTTCGTGCCTTCCTGTCGGAATATTCTTTAGCTCGAAATGTCCTGTACTATCTGTCATAGTACCGATACCCAGCTTAGGAATCCCAACGGATGCGTATTCCAATACTTCATGCTCATGCTTAACGATTCCCTTAATTATACCTTTTTGTGCCAGCATAGTTGTCATAGAGGATGCTAATAAGCAGATTGTTAATAGTAAATATTTGAATCTCATATTTGTTTGTTTATTATTTTAAAATGTTTTGCTTGCAAATATACAATGTTAGTCTATCCTAACAAAATATATTTATATAAAAAACTTTGTTGTTTCTTTTTTGATATATTTGTATCATGATATCATTAGCTGAAGAAAATTACCTGAAGAAACTGCTGACTCTTTCTAAAGAGGCAGGGGAAGTGTCTGTAAATGAGCTAAGCCTGGAGCTTAATATAAAGATGCCTACCGTTAATGGGATGATGAAAAAATTAGCAGAAAAAGGACTAGTCTATTTCGAAAGGTATAAACCCATAAAGTTGACGGATGAAGGACGGAGAGCTGCCGCTGTTGTCTTGCGTAAACATCGCCTGACAGAAACTTTCCTGTTTGAGAAGATGGGTATGGGCTGGGAGCAGGTACACCCTATCGCTGAACAAATAGAGCATATCCAATCTTCCCTGTTTTTTGAAAAGATGGACGAACTGCTTAATTATCCGAAGATCGATCCCCATGGCGAACCAATTCCGACCGATGATGGTCAAATTATGGATATGGGCTATTCAAGATTAAGTAGCCATAAAGTGGGGCAGACTGTAGTCTTTTCAGCTGTAAATGATTCTTCTGAAGAGTTTCTTCAATTTTTGAACAAGCGAGACTTGAGACTGGGTGTAAAAATAAAGATTATCGCTATTGAACCTTATGACAGTAGCTTAACTATAAGCTATAATAGCAAAAAAGAAGTATTAAGTAAGATAGTGTGTGATAAAATATTAGTTAATAAGTAATGCGAATCAATATTTAAAAATTAGATAAATAAATGCAATGGCTATTTTACCCATTGTATGTAGCAAAAGTCCAAAACACAGTGGATAGAAGAATTTGAAATATAAGTATTCATGTTTTTTGTTTACATCTTCTACTTAAAACAGAAAGGAATAAAACACGGCCAAATACTTCAAATTCATTTGTGCCCAAACCATTAATTCACAGTAAATATTATAGGGTCGTTACAAGGTGAAATCTATAGATGAAAATAGAACATGCCAAACCAAATTAAGTCACTCTTTTTAAGAATTGATTTGATTAGTAAAATATAAGTAAATTATTCTTTTATTTTATGCAAAAGAAGGATCATCGAACATGGTCCAAATATTTCGTTTTTTTTAAATCTCGTACTTTTTAAGTTAGTGTTGAAAAACTATTTTTGATCATTTACTGAATAAGTATGATATTTCATCCTTTCTTTTTTCAACCCATTGCTTTAATTCTTCAATACCCTTTACCATTTCTTGCAGATCTTGATGTGATGGTGTACGATATCCGAAACCGTCAATGGAACAGATTGCTTCAAACTTACCCACAAAAATTGCTGTTTGTTTTATCGATTCAGGAAGTTCGGAATCAAAGTCTAATGCCTCTTTATACATGGCTAATGGCATGTGATGAGAAGCATTCCAATCATAACGAGCTAGAAGCGCAACAAAATATTTTTCGGTGCTCATTATAGCCAGATTATACAAAAAGTCATTATCAAAACGGGGCTTTGGGGTATTGATGCTTTTTGCCAACATTGAATAATAAGAGTTTGCATATTCTAAACTTGTACATAATACAGCGTACAAATCTTTTTCCGG
>JBKEBA010000022.1:0-14645 GCA_047972895.1 Dysgonomonas sp. | reverse complement strand
TGTCACTTCTAAATACTTTTTCTTCAAGAGATTCATTCATATCTCTTCTGATATCTTCAAGTATTTTTTTTCCCTTTTTTTCCTCTGCCTTTTCAGCTGCTATTCTGGCTTTTTCCTCTTCAGCTTTTGCTTTTTCAGCATCTTCAATAGCTTTTAGCTTTGCTTTTTCTTCAGCCTGAATTTCTTTTCTTATCTGTTCAAGAACTTTTCTCCCCTCTTTTTCACTTACTTCCTGTGAATAAAGTGCTGTTGTCAAACAAGATAGAAAAAGAAACATAGTAACTACTTTTTTCATATCTCTTTCCTCCTTAAAATTAAATTGCTTTCAAGATGTTGTAGTTTAATTAAAAACAATAAAATAAATTCCCCCTCTTTTTTATGCCAAACAAATATTCTAAATTTTAATTTTTTAGAATATTTTTCAACGATTTTATAAATAAAAAACGTTTACATAATAGTATTATCAACTAAATTATAGCACATTATTATTTCGCGCACAAATAAAAACATATTATAAATCTTTTATTTTTACATGTTTTTTATACTCTTTACTTTTATAGAAAACAACTGTCACTTATTTTTTTATAAAAGAATGTACATAATTTTTGAATATATAATAAACAAAAAAATAGAAATAACAACTTCTAAAAATGTAAATGGCTACTTAGAAAAGATTTTTAAGTTAAGGAAAAAGAAAAATATGACAAAAAAAAGACTGAATCTAGAATAACTCTAAATTCAGTCATAAAAATTTTTTTTATTTAATTTATCTTTAAATTATTTTCTTACAAATTATGCATGTGCTTCAGAAATTTTTTCTTTTTTCAAAGTTTTAAAGAATCCTAAAGTACATACCGCTGATAGTATCAATCCACAAACTAATCCAACCATTTCTATTGTAGCTACTGGAGTTCCATGGAAGAATCTTACAAATCCTTCTGGTGCTATAACTATATAGTCAGTAACAACTACAGTCATAAACATTGCTGGAAGAAGAGCAATAAAATAATTTTTACCATGGTTGTTCAAGTACTTAGCTGCTGCCCAAAGAGCTATTGTAGCTAATGTTTGATTTGACCAGCTGAAATATCTCCATAAAATATTGAAATCTATGAAGCATAATGCAATACCAACTACAAATAAAGGTATAGCAATTAAAAATCTATTTGCTATTGGACCTTGTTTATATCCAATTGCATCTGCTATTGTAAGTCTTGCACTTCTAAAAGCTGTATCTCCTGATGTTATTGGACAAGCAACTACTCCTAATAGAGCCAAAGCTCCTCCAACTTTTCCTAATACTGAAGTAGAAATTCTATTTACTACAACTGCTGCTCCACCATGACTCAATGCTTCTCCAAGCCCTGGAGTTCCACCAAAGAAACTCATTGCTGCTGCTGCCCATACTAGAGCTACAACTCCTTCAGAAATCATTGCACCATAGAACACTTTTCTTCCTTCAACTTCATTTTGAAGACATCTAGCCATCATTGGAGATTGAGTAGCATGGAATCCACTGATTGCTCCACAAGCTATTGTGATAAACAAATAAGGGAATACTGATTGATGTGCTGGATGATAATTTTCAAAAGCTATCTCTGGAATATGATATCCTTCAATAACAATTCCGATTCCAATTCCAATTGCCATAACTAATAATGCAATACCAAATATAGGATAAATTCTTCCAATTATTTTATCTATTGGCAATACAGTTGCTGCTAAGTAATATACTATGATAATAGCAATAAGCACCATTTTATCTATACCTGTAAGGTCATTCAAAATAGCTGCTGGACTTGTTATAAATACAACTCCAACCAATACTAGAAGAATTATTGAGAAAACTACCATAAGTTTTCTTGCTCCATTACCAAGGTTTTCCCCAACTAGTTCTGCAACACTTGCTCCATCTTTTCTTAAAGACATCATTCCAATTAAGAAGTCATGAACAGCTCCTGCGAATATACATCCAAATACGATCCATAAGAATGCTGCTGGCCCCCACATTGCTCCTGCTACTGCTCCAAATATAGGTCCTGTTCCTGCTATATTCAAGAACTGAATAAGGAATGCTTTTTTCCATCCCATCTCTACATAGTCTACACCATCACTTAATTTTTTTGATGGTGTAAGTCTGCTTGGTTCAATACCAAATATTTTTTCAACTATCTTACCATAAACAATATAACCAACTATTAGAGCAATTATTGAAATAATAAAACTATACATACAACCTGCCTCCCATTTATATTTTATTTAGATATAATAATATAATTTTCTACATCTTAGATAATACACCTAAAGCCTATAAAAAGAATGCTTTGTTCTTTAAAAGGTTAAAATTGATACTTAAAATGCAAAAATAAATCCTTTAATATCACTTTTTATATTCTATTCTTTATGGTATAATTTTTATGTCTATTATTGGGAGGGGATATAAATTGTTAAAATTAACCAGTCATTTGTTAAACAATTTAGGATATATTATTGCTATAGCTTTCTTTTTCACAAAGTTTAAAAGTGCTAAAAATATATTTACAAGAAATAAATACAGTCAAAAGGACATTCTTCTCCTTTCAGCATTCTTTTCAGGTCTTGCTATAATTGGTACATATACAGGGGTAGATTATCGTGGTGCAATAGTAAATGTAAGAAATATCGGGGTTGTAGTAGGAGGTATCCTTGTTGGTCCAGAAGTTGGAATTTTAGTGGGACTTATCGCTGGTATTCATAGACTTTTTGTGGATGCAAGTTCTATAACTACTGTTCCATGTGCTATTGCTACTATGGCAGGTGGTTTTATCACTGCTCATCTCTACAAAAAAACTAATGAAAAAAACTGCTACCTATATGGGTTTCTTGGAGGATTCATTGTAGAAAATCTCAGTATGGTGCTGATACTTCTATTGGGATCAGATTTTGAACTTGCAAAGGATATAGTTTCCAAAATTTATTTTCCAATGATACTGGCTAATGCTATTGGAGTTTCAATAGTCATTCTCATTATTCAAGATATAATTTCTGAAAAAGAGATTATAGCTGGAAAACAGGCAAAACTAGCTCTTGAAATAGCAAATAAAACTCCTCCTTATTTTAGAAAAGGGGAGTCTTTAAATGAAGTTTGTAAAATAATTTTAAATTCTCTGGATGCTAAGGCAGTCGTCATTACCAATGATAAATATATAATTGCTAGCTATGCTATATCTGATGAGTTTAAAATTGATCATACTGATATAAGAAGTGAAGCAACAAAACAGGTATTGAAAACTGGAAAAATTTTAGTTCTAGGAGAAGAAAATGGTATTAAAGATTTTCATTGTATCACAGGCAAAATAAAGTCATGTATAATATCACCTCTTTTTCAGGGAGAAAGAATAGTATCTGGGACTCTTAAAATATATTTTGATAAAGCTGAGAATGTAACTGCCCGAAATCAATACCTTGCTGAAGGACTTTCACTGCTCATATCTACTCAATTAGAAATAAGTACTGTCGAAAACTTCAAAGCTATGGCAAGGGATGCAGAACTAAAAGCTTTACAAACACAGATTAATCCTCATTTTCTCTTTAATGCACTTCATACTACTGCATTTTTTGTAAGAATGGACCCAGCAAAAGCAAAAGAAGTAATAATCGACTTATCTACATATCTTCGTTACAATTTGGAAAATGCTTCAAAAGTAGTATCACTTGATATGGAGCTCACTCAGGTAAAAGCTTATGTTAACATAGAAAAAGCTCGTTTTGGGGATAAAATTTCAGTAGAATATGATGTAGAAGAAGGATTGGAAAATATAAAAATACCTAGTCTTACTATTCAGCCTCTAGTTGAAAACAGTATCAAACATGGTCTCCTGAGGCAAAGAGGTGGAGGGCATGTATATATCACTGCCAAGAAAAAAGATAAGGGATGTATTGTGACTATTGAAGATGATGGAATAGGAATTGATCCAAAAATAATAGAAGAATTAGATGGAAGAATGGAAAAAAGTATTGGACTTAAAAATGTTCACAACAGAATAAAATTAATGTATGGAAAAGGACTAGTTATTGAAAGTTTAGAAAAAGGAACTAGAATATCCTTTTATATAGAATAGGGGGAAATAATGTTTAAATGTGTAATTATAGAAGATGAGTTTCCAGCTAGAGAAGAATTGAAATTCTTTATAGAAAAACATGGTGGAATAGAACTTGAAAAAGAATTTGACAGCCCTTTAGATGCTCTTAAATACCTTCAAGGAAACAAGACAGATATAGTTTTTCTTGATATAAATATGCCTGAGCTTGATGGTATGAGTCTTGGAAAAATTCTTTCTAAGCTAAATGAAAATTTAAAAATAGTATTTATTACAGCCTATAAAGAATATGCTGCTGAAGCCTTTGAAATTAAAGCTTTTGACTATCTTCTAAAACCTTATTCTGAAAAAAGAATAAATGAGCTTTTAGATAATCTTACAAAAGAAAAAGAAATAGAGCATATAAAAGATACTAATAAAATCAATAAAGTAACAGTTACTTCTGATGAGAAAATGTATGTTATCTCTATTGATGACATTTATTACATTGAAGCAGGAGAAAAAGAAAGTATGATTTATACCAAAGATAATTCTTATTCTTCAAAAATAAAAATTTCAAAATGGGAAGAAATGTTACCTAAAAACAAATTTTATAGAACCCACAGATCATATATGATAAATCTTGATAAAATAACAGAGGTTGAACCTTGGTTTAATGGAACTTATGTCTTAAAAATACAAGATTTAAAATTTAAGGTTCCTGTCAGCAGAAATAACATAAAAGAATTTAAAGAAATATTAGTTATAAAATAAAAGTTTTATAAAAAATAATAAAATTGGAGAATGAATCCTCATCCTCCAATTTTATTATTTTTCTTTTTTTGAATTATCTCCAGTTATTGAAAGTTCTGGCATATTTATAGATTTCGCTATATCATTTGCCATTTTGAAAGCTGGTATAGCTCTTGTTATATCTGTTACTATTCCTGCTATTTGATTTCCTGCTCCATTACTTCCATCTGTTGACCCTGATCCCCCATCACCAGCTATTATATTCAAGCTGTTGATATCTATATTAGCCACTGCATCTGCCTGTGCTTTAGCCAGTTGTGGAAGTATTTCAATAAGTTTAAGCCCCATAATTCCAGATTGTCCATATACTTCTAAAAGTTTTTTCTCCGCTTCAGCTTTTTTCTCAATAGGTAATGCTACTTTGATTGCATCTGCTTCTGCTAATGCTTTTAATTTGTCTGCTTCCGCCCTTGCTTCTATTAATATTGCATCTGCTTTTATTTTAGCTATTTCCAATTGATTATCTGCTTCAAGTTTTTTTAATTTAAGTTCTGTAATTTTTTCTATTTCAAGTTTTTCATTATATACTTTTGTTTCAACTATTTCTTTTGCTCTCTGAGTTTCTAGTGCAACTTCTGCCTGTTTCTTAACAGTTTCTTTAGATTTATCTGCTATCTCCTGCTTTAAACTTTCCTCTTGAAGCTTAATCTCTTTTTCTTTATCCAATTCTTTTAAATTAATCGATTTTTCAGTTTCTATTCTATAAAGATTTTGAGCTTTTTGAGACTCAGACTCCATTCTTTTTTCTTCAGCCATTTTATTTTGAGTAGCATTTGTTTGGATAAGTTCAGCTTTGATTGTTTCTTCTGTTATCACTGCTTTAGTTTTCGATACCTGTATCTGTCTTATTTTATCCTGTTCAGTTACAGCTATATCTCTTTGAGCATTAGCTTCTGCTACCCCTACATCAGATTTTCTCTGTTGTTCTGCCACAGCTATTTGTGCATCTGAAGTTGCAAGAGCTGATGCTTTTTTACCAAGCATTTCTGTAATTCCATCCATATCTTTTATCATCTTAATATTATAGTTAATCAAATCAAGTCCTAATTTACTCAACTCTTTTTCAGCATTTTCACTAACTTTTGTCATCAATAGAACTCTATCCTGTAGCAAATCTTCAAATTCCATTTCTGATATAATTGTTCTTGTCTGTCCAGTAAGTATTTCTTTAGCTAATGCACATATTTCATTATCGTTGAAACTTAATAGTCTATGTGAAGCTATAATTCTTTCTTCTGGTGAACTTGATATAGCAAAAGTTGCATCTGCTTCTACTACCACTCTAATTTTATCATTAGATACTACATTTGAGTCTTCTCTCAAATCTATATCTATATTCATAGGTTTTAAATTTAGTTTTTTACATCCCTGAACTATTGGCAGTATAAATGTACCATTAGATGTTATTATCTTATTTCCACCAAGTCCATACTTTACAAGAATAACATCATTGGGACATTTCCGATATATAAGAACTGCTCCACCTATCAATATAACTCCTAAGAAAATAATCAAAGAAACTCCTAAGCCTAAAAACATAAATTCCTCCCCATAGTTTATATTTTTCTATTTTACTTTAAATAAAAATAAAATATATTTCTATTTTAATATACACTATTTAGTTATTAAAGTCCATATTTTATATTTTTTATTAATTTTATATATAAATTTATATTTTTTTCTTTTATAAATACTATTAACAGCAGTTCAAAAGATAATATTCAAATTAAAATAAAAAAAATATTTTTTAATCACAATAAAAACACAAAAACATCAAAAATAAAAATATTTTCAAAAAAAAGTTTATTTTTTAATTTTTATATTTTTTTTAGTATAATTTAATATTTTTTTATATTTATTAAATTTTAATTTATATCTTAATTTCACATTTTAATTAAATTTAATTTTACATACAAAAATATTTACAAAATATTTAAAAAAATAGTTGATATATTTTGTTTTATAGTGTATAATTATTTTATAATCAATGGCATACAAATATAATTTTACTGCGATTATTAAGAGGAAGTATAAATACTTCCTCTTTTTTATATAAAAATATTTAATATAATTCCACTAACAAGTCTCTTCTTTAAAAAAAACAGCAAACAATATATTATAATTTTTATATAATTAAAGAACTTTTTACTTTTATATTAAAATCTATATTCTTAAATATATAAAAATAGAAAAAAGAAATATAAATTTCCATAAAAAAATGCTGCCTTCATAATAGATCATTGTCTCTCTACTATAAAGCCAGCATGTGAATTTTCATTCATTATTTGCTATTATTCTTTTTTCATTATTATTTATTGATATTTCTCTTCACTCTTTTCTTCCTGTTTAAGCATACGAAGTTTTAAATCTTTCACTACTTTAAATGCTATTATAGTTCCAAGTATAAAAGTACATACATCAGCAAAAGGCTGGCATAGCTGTAATCCTTTTATTCCTCCAACTTTTGGAAATATGAACAGTACTGGAATAAGAAATATTCCCTGTCTTCCCATTGCCACAAGAGTAGCCATAAATCCATAGCCAATAGATTGAGTAAGCATATTTGCCATTATTATACACGCCTGTATTGGAAGAGTCATACACTGAAATCTCAACGCAAGAGCTCCTATCTCTATAACTTCAAGATCTGTCTTCCTAAACAAAGCTAAAATATCTGGAGCAAATATGAAGCATATAATTCCCAAAGTTGTTAAAAGAATTACTGCCACTTTTAAGCAAAAATGGTAAGCTTCCAATACTCTATCATATCTTTTAGCTCCATAATTAAAACCACATACTGGTTGAAATCCTTGCCCAAATCCCATCAGACTTGAGTTTATAAACATCATTATTCTTGATACTATTGACATTGCTGCAATAGCTGCATCTCCAAAAGGAGAAGCACATACATTTAATGCAACAGCTGCCATACTGGCAAGCCCCTGCCTTGAAAGTGTAGGAAGTCCTGCACGTAGTATTTCTTTATACATGGTAAGTCTGAATTTAAAACTACTTAATTTTATTGTTACATGTTCCTTATTTCTATTACACATATACATTAATATTAAGAAACTTATAAACTGGCTCACTATAGTTGCCAAAGCTGCTCCTGATATTCCTAAATTAAATTTAAATATAAATACTGGATCAAGAACCATGTTAAGTATTCCACCAGTTCCTATTCCTATCATTGAATAAAAAGCATTTCCTTGAGAACGAATTATATTGTTCAAAACAAAAGAACAGCACATATATGGTGTAGCTATAAGAATATATTTAGCATAATCTTTTGCATAGGGAGCAATTGTTTCTGTAGCTCCAAGCATTCTTACAAACTTATCTAAAAACATCAGACCTAGAATCGCTAAAAGGGCTCCTAATATCAATGCTGTAAAAAATGCTGTAGCTGCTGCTTCATGAGCACCTTCTCTATCATGCCTTCCTAGACTTCTTGATATATAGTTTCCACTTCCCATTCCCAAAGTAAATCCAATAGCCTGTATCATTGCCATTACGGAAAAATTTATTCCAACTGCTGCTGATGCAGATGTTCCTATCTGGCTTACAAAGAATGTATCTGCCATATTATAAACAGAAGTTACCAACATGCTTATTATTGTAGGTATTGCTAGTTTTGGTATCAGTTTTGATATTTTTGTTTCTGTCATCTTTATATATAAATCATTTTGTGCCATAATGTCCCCCACTATTACAAAATTTTATTACTATATTTTATTTTTATCCATATACATATAGTTTAATATATAGTTTGACTTCTGTATTCCATCAAAACTGTATTCTGCCAAACATTATTTCTATCTTTTGCTATCTTTTCTCTGTAGCCTACTTCACGAAATCCACATTTTTTATGAAGTTTCACACTTGCTTTATTCACTTGAAATATAGAAGACTGTAAAGTCCATATTCCATTTTTTTCAGCTTCTTCTTTTACCTTATTTAAAAGAAATTCACCAAGTTATTTTCCTTGATGAGCTTTATCAATATATATACTTACTTCGGTTACCCCACAATAATCTATCCTGCTTGATGTTGGACTTATTGCTGTCCATCCAATTATTTTACCATCTTTATTACATAATGTAAATCTGCATATTTCTAAATGTGCTTTTTTCCATGACTCTTGATCAGGCAAATCTTTTCTGAAAGTAGCTATTCCTGATTCTATTCCCTGTTCATATATTCTTGCTACATCTTTCCAATCTCCATCTTTCATATCTCTGATAAAATATTCCATATAACCACCCCTTGAGCTTTATAATAGAATTTTACCATATAAAAGAAAAAATTTCTAAACTATTATGTCTCCTACTGTCATATTTAAATATTTTATTAAGTCTGTTGGAGATATTATAATCTGAATGCCTCTCATTCCTCCGCTTACAAATATTGTATCTTTAGTTAAAGCTGATTGGTGCATAAATGCCTTATGCCTCTTTTTTATACCAACAGGAGAACATCCTCCCCTAATATATCCAGTCATATTAAAAAGTTCTTTCATTTCAAGCATTTCTACTTTTTTATCTCCAGAAAGTTTTGCCAATTTTTTTAGATCTATATTATCACTTCCAGGAATACAAGCTACTAACATCTCTCTTTTTTCATTTAAAAGTATCAAAGTTTTAAATATTTTTGTTATATCTTGTCCTGTTTTTATTGATACTGATATTGCACTTAGATCATCTTCATCTACTTCATATTCTACAAAATCATATTTTATTTTATTTTTATCCAGCTCTCTCATTGCATTAGTTTTCTTCATAATGACCTCCTGAAAAAATTTTCCAAAAAATAAAAAAATGGCGCTTCCTAATGGACTTGAACCATTGACACTGCGGTTAACAGCCGCATGCTCTACCGACTGAGCTAAGGAAGCACACATTTGGGCTTGGCAAGTTCCTATCCTCCCGGGAGGCTTCCCTCCAAGTACTTTCAGCGTTTACGGGCTTAACTTCTGGGTTCGGAATGGGACCAGGTGTACCCCCGCAGCTATTCTTACCAAGCTGTGTGTGTATTATTTCTAATAGACACTTGAAACTATATAGTAGCATACGCTTTCGCGCTTTCAATCTTTAGGTTAAAACTTTGACTTATTAGTATTGGTCAGCTAAAAGCCTCGCAGCTCTTACACCCCCAACCTATCAACCTTCTAGTCTCGAAGGAGTCTTAAAGAATACTTATCTTGAAGCTGGTTTCCCGCTTAGATGCTTTCAGCGGTTATCCGTTCCAAACGTGACTACCCAGCTGTGCCACTGGCGTGACAACTGGTACATCAGAGGTTTGTCCATCCCGGTCCTCTCGTACTAAGGACAGATCTTCTCAATATTCTAACGCCTACAGTGGATAGGGACCGAACTGTCTCACGACGTTCTGAACCCAGCTCACGTACCGCTTTAATGGGCGAACAGCCCAACCCTTGGGACCTTCTCCAGCCCCAGGATGCGATGAGCCGACATCGAGGTGCCAAACTTTGCCGTCGATATGGACTCTCGGGCAAAATCAGCCTGTTATCCCCAGGGTAGCTTTTATCCGTTGAGCGATGGCATTCCCACTTATTACCACAGGATCACTAAGTCCTACTTTCGTACCTGCTCGAACCGTCGCTCTCGCAGTCAAGCCCTCTTGTGCCTTTGCACTCTTCGAATGGTTTCCAATCATTCTGAGATGACCTTTGAGCGCCTCCGTTACTCTTTCGGAGGCGACCGCCCCAGTCAAACTGCCCACCTAGCACTGTTTCCGTGGCTACAAACCACAGATTAGAATTTCGACATTGAATGGTTGGTATTCCACCGACAACTCCAATACAGCTAGCGCCATATCTTCATAGTTTCCCAACTATCCTATACATGCAATGCCAAAACCCAATACCAAGCTACAGTAAAGCTCCATGGGGTCTTTCCGTCCTACTGTAGGTAACCGGTATCTTCACCGGTAGTACAATTTCACCAGGCCTCCCGTCAAGACAGCGCTCAAATCATTACACCATTCGTGCAGGTCGGAACTTACCCGACAAGGAATTTCGCTACCTTAGGACCGTTATAGTTACGGCCGCCGTTCACCGGGGCTTCAATTCGGAGCTCTCACTCCTCCTCTTAACCTTCCGGCACTGGGCAGGTGTCAGCCCATATACATCGCCTTACAGCTTAGCATAGACCTGTGTTTTTGTTAAACAGTTGCTTGAGCCTCTTCACTGCGACCCCCAAATGCTTTACAGCGCGTAGCTGTTAACATCCAGGGGCACCCCTTCTCCCAAAGTTACGGGGCAATTTTGCAGAGTTCCTTAACGAGAGTTAGCCTGTCCGCCTTAGATTTCTCATCCTGACCACCTGTGTCGGTTTCGGGTACGGGCAGTTATACCTTAACGTTAGAAGCTTTTCTCGGCAGCGTGGGATTTGTGCATTCATCTTACGACTATATATCACACCTCAAGTCTAATCTAGCGGATTTTCCTACTAGACCACTCTACATGCTTTTACGGGAACTTCCGTTCTCCCGCGCACATACCCTTCTGCGTCCCTCCATCACAAAATATAACTGGCACAGAAATATTAATCTGTTTTCCATTCGCCTACGCATTTTAGCCTCGGCTTAGGTCCCGGCTTACTCAGGGAAGACAAGCTTTACCCTGAAAACCTTGGTCTTCCGGCGAGGGGGATTCTCGCCCCCTTTCTCGCTACTTATTCCTGCATTCTCACTTCTGATACCTCCAGAGTTGCTTACGCTTCTCCTTCAACGGCCTACAGAACGCTCTCCTACCAATTGCTTACGCAATTCCACAGCTTCGGTTTATAACTTAGCCCCGTTACATTGTCGGCGCAGAGACTCTCGACCAGTGAGCTATTACGCACTCTTTAAAGGTATGGCTGCTTCTAAGCCAACCTCCTGGTTGTTTGTGAATCTCCACCTCCTTTCCCACTTAGTTATAATTAGGGACCTTAGCTGGTGGTCTGGGTTGTTTCCCTTTTGACAATGGAAGTTAATTCCCATAGTCTCACTCCTGAGCTTTGAATTATGGTATTCGGAGTTTGATTGAATTCAGTAAGCAATATGCCCCCTAGTTCATTCAGTGCTCTACCCCCATAATTAAACACTCAAGGCTGCACCTAAATGCATTTCGGAGAGAACGAGCTATCTCCTAGTTCGATTGGCTTTTCACCCCTAAACCTACCTCATCTCCCAACTTTTCAACGGCGGTGAGTTCGGGCCTCCACTGTGTCTTACCACAGCTTCACCCTGGACAGGCTTAGATCACCAGGTTTCGCGTCTACGCCCAGCGACTATGTCGCCCTGTTCAGACTCGGTTTCCCTTCGGCTCCGTTATACTTAACCTCGCCACTGAACGTAACTCGCAGGATCATTCTCCAAAAGGCACGCCATCACTCCGAAGAGCTCTGACCGCTTGTAAGCACACAGTTTCAGGTTCTATTTCACTCCCCTCCCGGGGTTCTTTTCACCTTTCCCTCACGGTACTATACGCTATCGGTTAGTAAGAGTATTTAGCCTTACGAGATATGGTCCTCGCAGATTCACACAGAATTCCTCGTGTTCCATGTTACTTGGGAGAGAACATACATTCTAATGAGTTTACCTGTACAGGATTATCACCTTCTACGATCTAGCTTTCCAACTAGTTCCAGTTCGGTCATTAGATATGTTGAATATCTTACAGTTCTTCAAACGTTCTTCCCACAACCCCATATAAGCAACGGCTGTATCCTTGACACTTATATGGTTTAGGCTCATCCCCGTTCGCTCGCCGCTACTTGGGGAATCGTTTTTACTTTCTTTTCCTCGAGTTACTTAGATGTTTCAGTTCACTCGGTACCCTCTTTCGTGCTAAGACTCCATCTTAGCAGATTGCTCCATTCGGAAATCTTGGGGTTGGCGCTCGTTTGCAGCTAACCCAAGCTTATCGCAGCTTACCACGTCCTTCATCGGCTCTTACTACCTAGGCATTCCCTGTGTGCCCTTAATTATTTTAACCTATTTTGTTTTTGTTTAATTTGATTGACAGCTAACTCTGTTTATATAAACAAGAGTTAAAATTGTATTTAATTTACTATATAGTTTCCAATGTCCATTTGATAAGTTATCCAGCGCTTAATACGCTGTAAGAACATTATCAATAGAATAGAGAAAGAGAAATGATCTCCTTAGAAAGGAGGTGATCCATCCGCACGTTCCCGTACGGATACCTTGTTACGACTTCACCCCAATCGCTAATCACACCCTCGGAACATCCCTCCTTACGGTTAGGCCTGTTACTTCAGGTGCAACCAACTCTCGTGGTGTGACGGGCGGTGTGTACAAGACCCGAGAACGTATTCACCGCAACATAGCTGATTTGCGATTACTAGCGATTCCAACTTCATGTACTCGAGTTGCAGAGTACAATCCGAACTAAGAATAGTTTTATGAGATTAGCTTACCCTCGCAGGTTTGCAGCTCTCTGTACTACCCATTGTAGCACGTGTGTAGCCCAGCGTATAAGGGGCATGATGACTTGACGTCATCCCCACCTTCCTCCTGCTCATCGCAGGCAGTCTCGCATGAGTCCCCAACTTAATGATGGTAACATACGAAAGGGGTTGCGCTCGTTTCGGGACTTAACCCAACATCTAACGACACGAGCTGACGACAGCCATGCACCACCTGTCACCAAGTTCCTCCGAAGAGGCACGAAAACATCTCTGTTAACTTCTTGGGATGTCAAACGCTGGTAAGGTTCCTCGCGTTGCGTCGAATTAAACCACATGCTCCACCGCTTGTGCGGGTCCCCGTCAATTCCTTTGAGTTTCATACTTGCGTACGTACTCCCCAGGCGGATTACTTATCGCGTTAGCTTGGGCGCTGAGGTTCGACCCCCAACACCTAGTAATCATCGTTTACGGCGTGGACTACCAGGGTATCTAATCCTGTTTGCTACCCACGCTTTCGCGCTTTAGCGTCAGTATCTGTCCAGTAGGCTGGCTTCCCCATCGGCATTCCTACAAATATCTACGAATTTCACCTCTACACTTGTAGTTCCGCCTACCTCTCCAGTACTCTAGTTTAGCAGTTTCCAACGCAATACGGGGTTGAGCCCCGCATTTTCACATCAGACTTACTAAGCCGCCTAGACGCGCTTTACGCCCAATAAATCCGGATAACGCTTGCGACATACGTATTACCGCGGCTGCTGGCACGTATTTAGCCGTCGCTTCTTCTGTTGGTACCGTCACTGACTTCTTCCCAACTGAAAGCACTTTACATTCCGAAAAACTTCATCGTGCACACAGAATTGCTGGATCAGACTTTTGGTCCATTGTCCAATATTCCCCACTGCTGCCTCCCGTAGGAGTAAGGGCCGTGTCTCAGTCCCCTTGTGGCCGTTCACCCTCTCAGGCCGGCTACCCATCATCGTCTTGGTGAGCCGTTACCTCACCAACTAACTAATGGGACGCAAAGCTCTCTCACAGCGCATATAGCTTTCATAATCAGATCATGCGACCCAATCATAATATCCGGTATTAGCATTCGTTTCCAAATGTTGTCCCAGTCTGTAAGGCAAGTTCTTTACGCGTTACTCACCCGTCCGCCACCTTCACCCGAAGGATCAAGTAGACTTGCATGTGTTAAGCATTCTGTCAGCGTTCATCCTGAGCCAGGATCAAACTCTTCGTTCAATCTATTTACTCAGTTATATAACTGATTGTTTACACCTATTTATTGTTTGTTGATTTTTTCATCTCTCTCTATTCTGTTGTTAATGTCCTT
>JBKEBA010000064.1:0-12012 GCA_047972895.1 Dysgonomonas sp. | reverse complement strand
TTATTAGGGCAACTAGATTTTAATTTATCCCTTTTACTATCCCAATATTCTGGACTAAGAGTTATATTTAATCTTACATATTTTCTCTTTTTGTTCTGTGTAAGCCTTATTACAAGAGGACTTTCTCCATTTGATAATACTTTGTAGGTGTACAACATTACATTGATTGAGGTTCTCATTTTTGGGTAACATTTTAGGTAACACCAAGTGTTCTCTTTTATGTTACCTAACCTATTTTACCCCACTTATTGCATATCCAAAAATATCTTGTATCTTTGTCCCACAAATAAAAGGAAAGGTGCTCGAGTGGTTGAAGAGGCACGCCTGGAAAGCGTGTATACCCCTAAAGGGTATCGAGAGTTCGAATCTCTTCCTTTCCGCTGAAGTAAACAGTTATACTATATGTAGCTGTTTTTTTATAGTATAAATTCATATTGATAGGGGCATTTTATCCACGATGTATTTTTGTTAATATTAATGTCATTTATTATCATACTGAAACGGCAAATATATTCTATGCCTATTGCCATTTATTACAGATTTTCCTAATGAAAATCTATTTGCCTCTCGACTATGTGTATTATTCTTTTATAGTAGCGTAGAGATTTCGTTATTTGCTAATATCATAATGTCTAGATATTTTTCCAAATTATTCTCTAATTCCAGGAAGGAGCTATTTAATAATTCTAAATGAATTTCGGCATGATAATCATTCTCAATGCTTATAATGGTTTTTATTCCTCTGTATTTTAAATTTATATTCGCTGCTATAGTGAGCATTTGGTCTCTCTTGGTATTAGGTATATCATAGCTATGTATATTGTAAAGAATTATTGTGAATAGTGTAGATTCCAAGGACAAGGTAACAATACTTTCGGTGTCTGACCTGACTATGTTTTGAAGCGGGCGAATACTGAATGTATTTTCTTTGTAGGTAAAAGTAATAAGACGATTGATATGATACTCAGGGATTAGTCCTTTTTCTAGTAAGCAGGGAAAAAATTCGTTTTTTATATCCATAATTGTCTTGTTTATGTCTTTCTATTCCCGGTAAAAGACGGTTTATATAAATATATAGAAGCGTGGGAATCAGCCGAACTATCATATTCAGAGGTATCGCCAAACACCCACCACATAAATAGACAACTGTACCCACGCTCATATATAATTTATACAAAAAACATGTACAAACCAAATGAACGTGAGAGTCAATTGCTATTATCCTTATGCGATTAAAATTTGGCGATTTTCTGAATATAGGATAATATCTTTAACACTCATATTGATAAATACCTCCAATATCGACGCTTCGATAAATGGAAGTTAGACAAAGTTAATTAAAAGCGTATGATTTATAAATAGTTGAATTAAGAATTTTTAAAAAATGAATTTTTTCCTTTTGCTACAGCTCTATTTATTATAGCTTGTGTTAGAACAATGTTCAGTGATAATATGTTGAACCCTAGTTCAATTATTTTTAGTTAAAAATATATTGTTAATGCTGCAATAGGGTTATAGGAGTATTCTGAATTTTAGATGTGCTTAACCTTTTAGCTTATTAAACTTATAGTTTTATTTTCATGCATTACTAATAATATATAATCTGATAATAATGGTGTTGGAATGATTTTTAAATTTAAGATCTGAGTATGGAACGAGAAAAATAAAAGCCACAGATATATTAATATCAATGGCTTTATATATTTGGATGTAAACATAAGGATATATTTTATTTAACCCTTGTCCAAACTTGTGTTCTGCCAAATGCCGAAATACCGATATATCCCCTAACTTTTAGCGTGTCGTTTCCGTCAAGTTTTACTATACATTTATACAATTTTCCGTTTGATGGATCTAAGATTTTACCGTCGTTATATTCATCTTTGTCTTTTGATAGACCTTTTATAATTTCAAGCCCCAGTACAGGTTTATCTTTATCAGATCCTGTACAATTCATACATTTAATGTCTTTTTTTGCCGGATTGAGTATTTCAACCACTTTTCCATAGATTTTTCCATTTCGTTCGGTGATTTCGACTATCGATTTAGCCTCCTTGGTTTCATCATCGAATGTTTTCCATTTGCCAAGAACGGTTTGTGCATTTGCTGTAAGCATTGATATCAATAGGCAGGACAATAATATAAGTTTTAATTTCATTGTAATATGTTTAATCAGTTATTCGTTTACGAAAGTAATGAAAAATAAAGAAATAGTTTGTTTTGAAACTATTTTAATTAACTTACTATTTAGATTAATATTCGTTATGTATTGTAATAGATTAATAATAAGGGAATTTTACTTTACTCCTTTTACGTTCATTCGCAATCCATATAGATTCTGTGATGCAGTTATAAAGAGCGTTTTCATGTCTTTGCCTCCAAAGCATACATTTGCAGTCCAATTAACTTCTATTGGAATGTGTTCTATTTGCTCTCCTCTCGGATTGAATACAGTTACACCTTTTCCCGTAAGATAAATATTTCCTTCATTGTCAATGGTCATGCCATCTGAACCTAATGCTGTGAATAATCTTTTATTAGACAGAGTTCCATCGGGAAGAATATCATATACATATGTTTTGTTAGCTTTAATATCGGCGACATATAATAGTTTTCCATCGGGAGAGCCGATTATTCCGTTTGGCTTTTCCAACTCGGTTTCGACTTTTGTGATCGACTTGCCATCGGGAGAAAGAAAATATACATATTCTCCATCTTGTTGCATTTCAGGGTCGCGTGTCCAATAATCACGTTTATATAGGGGATCGGTAAAGTATATATCTCCTTTTGGGTGTATCCATAAGTCGTTTGGGCCATTCAGCTTTTTTTTATCAAAGTCTGTTACTAGAGCCTTATGATTGCCTTTGTTGTCAATGCTCCAAAGCTCATTATCCATATCAGAGCATGAAATTAAATTTCCTTTTCTGTCAAAATAGAGACCATTTGCCCTACCGCTATTTTCCATGAATACAGATAGTTTCCCGTCTGTAGACCACTTCAATATTTTATTATTAGGTTGATCAGTGAAATATACGTTTCCTTTTCTATCCATAGCAGGCCCTTCTGTGAAACTAAAACCATTGGCGAGTTTTTCTACTTTAGCCCCTGGTGCAATGATGCTCTTCTTCTGCTGGCTGAATATTGCCATAGGTATTGAAAATATAAATAGGCTAAGTAGAATTGTATTTTTTATCATGATATATCGGTTAATTAATTGCAAACTATAATATTATCTGCAATTAACTCATTTTTATTGAGAAAATTACTATATTACGCTGTTCAAAAATTAATTTACCATGGAAAAAATGGACAGGCGTAAATTTATCAAGGCGGGGATTGTCGGAGTTGCTGGGCTTTCTTTATCAAGTTTGAATGCGATGCCCAATATAGATGGTCTTTTTTTAGATGACTTAACAGTGGATAAAGTTAAGCTGGGGAAGACTGGTCTATCCATATCGCGTATCGGAATGGGGACGGGTACTATCGGATACAACCATGGCTCTAATCAGACTCGTTTAGGTATGGAAGGTTTTGCGAAAATAGCTCGTCATGCTTACGATAGAGGGATGAGCTACTTTGATATGGCCGAGTCGTATGGCTCGCATCCGTATGTAGGAGCCGCCATCAAAGGATTACCCAGAGAGAAGGTTACTTTATGTACAAAAATCTGGACTCATCCTATAGGTTCGGACAAAATAGAGCCTGTGGAAAAAACATTAGATCGTTTCAGAAAAGATTTGGATACAGATTATATTGATATACTCCTTATGCACTGCCTGATGGAAGGTAACTGGCCTGAAACACGTAAATATTATATGGATGCTTTGTCCAAGGCTAAGCAGGATGGCATAATCAAAACGGTAGGTGTCTCTTGCCACAATTGGGATGCTATGGTAGCAGCTGTTGACAATCCGTGGGTGGATGTTATATTGGCTCGTATAAACCCGTTTACTACTCATATGGATGGCTCTCCTGAAGGTGTGAATGAATTGTTGAAAAAAGCAAGAAAGAATGGAAAAGGCGTTATCGGAATGAAAATATTCGGTGAGGGGAAGAATACAACGGATGAAGAACGTAACAGTTCTTTACGCTTTGCTATAAAGGATTCCTATATTCATTGTATGACAATTGGGGTAGAGTCCGTAGCTCAGGTAGATGATTTAGTAGACAGGTCGATGAAGATAGTAAAGAACAAGAGATAGCTTTTACATAAAACAAAGGGGTTGTTTGTCAAAAAAACAACCCCTCTATTTATATATTCGGTTCATTTATTTAAAAACGATGACTCTGTTATCCAATGGTTGAAACTCCTTCTTTCCCGGTTTGTCGGTAGGTGTCCCGAATGGCATCTGTGCTACAAGTTTCCATTTTGCATCTATCTTGAATGCCTTTGCTACTTCTTCATCAATTATAGGATTGTAATGCTGCAAAGAAGCGCCTAGCCCTGCTTCTTCGAGAAGTGTCCAGATTGTAAACTGATGCATAGCCGAAGTATGTTGTGACCATACAGGGAAATTGTCTGCATAAGACGGGAAAGATTTTTGTAAACCTTCAACAACAGCTTGATCTTCGTAGAAAAGTACAGTTCCGTGACCTGCGGCAAATGCGTTGTCTATTTTGCTCTCTGTCGCTCCAAAATCTTTAGCAGGAACAATTTTCTTCAAAACGTCTTTTACTATATTCCATAGTTTCTTGTGGTGTTCACCTAATAGAAGAACAACTCGTGTCGACTGTGAGTTGAATGCAGACGGTACGTTTAATACTGAGAAATCTATGATTTCTTTTATTTCTTTGTCTGAAATGGGGCTTTCACTGTTGATAGTGTAATAAGTTCTACGGCCTTCAATAGCCTTTTTTAAATCTTTTTCCATAATTTCTTTTTTATGTTAATTATTATAGCTTGTTTAATAAATCTAACGCTGCATGACTTGAAAAGTTTTTGTAATAAATATAAAAATAATAATAGTTATCTCTTCAAATATCTATATATCTAAGTATTTCGTACATTTGTGGCTAAATATAATAAATTTTCTATGTTTTTCTCAGGAGTTATTTTCGATTTTAACGGGACATTATTTTGGGATACTAAATTGCATAACAAGGCGTGGGATATATTCCTGACCAGACATAACCTTTTTCTATCAGATGAAGATAAATTCCAGAAAATGCATGGAAAGAATAACCGAGATCTATTTATATCTTTATTTAACAAATCGTTAACGGAAGAAGAGATACTTGACTATACCTTGGAGAAAGAAGGGCTTTATCAGGAACTCTGTTTACAAACTGATATGACTTTAGCTCCCGGATTAACAGATTTTCTTGACTTCTTGAAACAAAATAAAATACCTTTTACGATAGCTACGGCTTCGGGAAAAGAAAACCTAGACTTTTATTTCCAACATCTACCGCTTACCAATTGGTTCGACTACGATAAGGTAATATATAATAATGGGAAAATAAAAGGGAAGCCCGATCCGCAGATATATCAATTGGCAATGACTGTAATAGATAAGAACCCTGAAGAAGTGATTGTTTTTGAGGATGCAGTAGCAGGTTTGCAATCCGCGAAGAATGCTTGTGCAGGTAAGATTATTGTAGTCAACTCCAACGATGATGATTATACCGATTGGTCAGATTGTCAGATAATAAAAAGTTTTGATGAGGTAGATAGAGCACAATTCAAATATTGAGAAATGGAAAGTCCGGCAAGAAAAATACATACAAATATATGCCCCGTTTGTGGGAATGTAGAACTTACTTCTTTTTTAACCTGTAAAGACTATCTGGCAACACAAGAAATATTCGAAATAATACGTTGTAAAACATGTAGTTTTGCTCTTACACAAGATTTTCCGTCCGAAGATATTATTGGGAGATACTATGATGCTCCTGAATATGTCTCGCATTCCGATACGCAGAAAGGCATAATAAACACGTTGTATCATTTAGCGAGAAAAATAGCTTTGAGATCGAAGGCGAAAATTGTATTGAAATATGCTTCTGTAAAAACCGGTATGTTATTGGATATTGGTTCAGGTACGGGATATTTTCTCGATAAGATGAAGGAGAAGAAATGGATTGTTACCGGAATTGAGAAATCTGATGCTGCCAGGATGTATGCCAAGCAGAAATTTGATATAAATTGTCAGAATTCAGAATATCTTTATGAAGTTTCGGCTAAGACGAAAGATGTAGTGACCATGTGGCACGTATTAGAGCATCTCGAACATCTGAATACTGTAATGGAACGATTGCATAAGATTATTAAAGATGATGGAACAGTTGTTATAGCACTGCCAAACAAAGATTCTTTCGATGCTGCTCATTACAAACAATGTTGGGCTGCTTATGATGTGCCTCGTCATTTATGGCATTTTTCACCCTCAGATTTTATACATCTTGCCAATAGACATCACTTCAACGTGGTGGATATAAAACCGATGCATCTGGATGCTTTTTATATATCGATGCTTAGTGAAAAAAATAAAGCGACCTCTCTGGGTAGTCTGGTCGGTCTTATAAAAGGCGGAATTTTCTTTTTAAGAAGCTTGGGAAATAAGAAGAAGTGTAGTTCGTTGATTTATATACTGAGAAAGAAATAATCAAAAAACAAAAATAAGATGATTAAGAAAGAACAATCATTGGTGAAACAGTTTTTACCTCATATCGTTGCAATAATTGCATTCCTGGCAATAACGATGATTTATTTCAGTCCGTTGATTGATGGTAAAACATTGTTACAAGGAGACGTAAAGCATTTTCAGGGTTCTGCTCAGGAATTGAAGGAGTACTATGATAATGAAGGTGAATCTTCGGCATGGACAGGTTCTATGTTTTCTGGGATGCCATCTTATCAGATTGGTGTGTGGGGAGGAAGTTCTAACTTTCTCGACTATCTCGAAGCTCCATTAAAAGCATTGGGTAGCAATAGTGCAGGTGCTGTATTTACTGGTATGCTGATGGCTTATATTCTGTTTTGCCTGATGGGTTTCAGCCCTGTTGTTTCCATATTGGGGGCAATCGCTTATTCTTTATCATCCTATAATATCGTGATTCTCGAAGCCGGACACGTTACCAAAGCTTGGGCTCTGGCCTATATGCCTTTGATTGTGGCGGGTATAATGGCTCTATTCAAAAATAAAATCCTTCTTGCAGGATTGCTGGTCGCCTTAGGTTTGGCGTTGCAAATAAAGAATAATCACTTACAGATGACCTATTATACAGGAATATTCTGTTTTATACTCTTTGTCGTTTATACTATAGAAAAAATTTCCCAGAAGGATATAAAATCATTATTAAAGGCCTCGGGTATAATGGTTGTAGCACTGGCGTTTGCTGCTATGTGTAATCTGGGAAATATATATGGTAATCTCGAAATGGCAAGAGAAAGTACGAGGGGGAAATCGGAACTATCCACACCGAGCACAGCTGAAAAGCAATCATCAGGCTTGGATAAAGATTACGCCTTTGCGTGGAGCTATGGAAAGGGTGAAACATTCTCTCTGATGGTACCGAATGTTTATGGAGGACAATCATCTGCATTTGACGAAAATTCGGAAAGCTATAAAATACTGTTTAATCTTCTTCAGAATAAGCAAATCTCAGAACAAGATGCAAACAGACTATATGGTGGTGGTTCTCAATATTGGGGAGATATGCCTTTTACACAGGGTACTGTTTATTTCGGGGTGATAATATGTTTCCTTTTTCTTCTAGGAATGATTATTATTCGCAACAAGCTGAAATGGGGCTTTCTGGCAGCGACTGTTTTGTTCATATTCCTGTCATGGGGAAAAAATCTGGAATGGTTCAACGACCTGTTTTTCTATCACTTCCCGTTATACAATAAATTTAGGGCGGTTTCTACAGCTTTGGTGGTTCCTGCTTTGTCTATGGTAGTGATTGCCGTATGGGGAGTAAAAGAATTCTTCTCCGGTGAAATCGACACCCAAAAACTGAAAAAAGCACTTTATATATCGTTCGGTGTTGTTGGAGGACTTTGTTTCTTATTCTGGATTATGCCGGGAGCATTCTTCAATTTTACTTCCGTATTGGATGAACAGAGGGGGTTAACTTCTGTTCCTCAATACTATCAGGCTATTTTGGAGCAACGCAAAGATTTGCTCACAGCCGATGCTTTCCGCTCGTTGGTGTTTGTTTTGTTTGCAGGTGGTATATTATATTTCACACTGCGTACGAAGGCAGATAAGCAAAAGGTGGCATTATATGCTACATTGGCTCTTGTCGTATTAGTGCTAGCTGATTTGTGGACTGTGGATAAGCGTTATTTGAATGAAAGTACTTTTGTTAAAAAAGATACCTATAAGGCAGAGGCTTTCAAGCAAACTATAGCAGATGAATCTATTTTGTTGGATAAACATCCTTCATATAGAGTATTGAATTTGAATGACCCTTTCAATGATGCAAATACATCTTATCTTCATAAATCGATAGGAGGTTACCATGCAGCTAAGCTAAAGCGTTATCAGGAATTGATAGAAAATCGTTTGAGTGGGGAGATTCAGGAAGTAGGGCAACGGATTAACGGATATATACAAAAAGAATATACCCGCCTCCAATCTGCAACTTTGACAGAGGGGCAGAATCCTCAGGCGATGCTTATTTCGGCTGTGCAAGACAGTATCGAATCGTCTTTTAAAGATATGGCTGCATTGAATATGCTGAACGCCAAATATATAATCTTCCATCCTGAATTCCCAGCATTAGTAAATGAGAGTGCATTGGGTAACGCATGGTTTGTGAACGAGTATAAGCTTGTAAATAATGCAGATGAGGAAATAGCGGAAATCACCTCATTCTGGAATCCTAAGCAAACGGCTATTGTTGATAAACGGTTCGAAGCGGAATTGGCGGGATTGAATATCTTAGCAGATTCTACAGCTACAATAGAGCTGACTGAATATAAACCGAATAAACTGAAATATAAATCGAAAGCAGGTAGTGAGCAATTAGCCGTATTCTCCGAAACTTATTTTTCGGACGGATGGCAGGCGTATATCGATGGAGAGAAGGTTCCGCATTTCCGTGTCGATTGGACGCTTAGAGCTTTGCGCGTTCCTGCGGGTGAACATCAGATAGAATTTGTATTCGAAGCTAACGATTATTACATGAGCCGGACAATTGTTACAGCTTCGTCAGCTATACTTATCTTATTACTTATCGGTGTGATTGTTTTGCCATTTGTGAGGAAAAAAGAAGAAGATAATATTAAAGAAATATAAGTAGATAATTTTAATTAACAGACGGAATGGTAAAAGTAAATAGTTGGATACAAGAACTAAAGGATAATAAGAAACAATGTATATTTTTTGGCCTTTTTTTATTAATTTTCTTTTGTTTAGTATTTATATTAAATAAGCTTTACCCTTTATATGCTGATGATTGGGGTTATATCTACTCGGGAAAATCTTTTACAGAAGCAGCAAGCTACTCATTCAAAAAATTATACCATCAGTATTTTGCATGGGGAGGACGTACAGTTGTACATGCTATAGCACATTTATTGTCGTGGCTGGGAGTTGGAATTAGTGATCTTATAAATAGTTTGGTATTCGTTTTTCTCCTTTATGTAATTTACCGTATTAGTAATAAGGGTAATCGAGTTAATTCCCTGCTATTCTTATTTATCGGGTTGTACCTGTGGCTTGCAATGCCTGCATTTAGTAGTACTGTTTTGTGGCTTGTAGGTGCTGCTAACTATATGTGGGGCGCCCTGATTGTTATACTTTTTTTGTCGGCTTACTATTCCTGTTATATGGGGGGGAAGGAGAAAAAGGGCTGGTTATATGTCATATTCTTCCTGCTTGCGGGTGTTATATCCGGATGGACAAATGAGAATATGTTTGTCGCGCAGGTATTCTTCATCGTATGTTTATTATTTCTTCTTAGGAAAGAAAGGGTATCTATTCCAGCTTGGGCAATAGCAGGTTTAATAGGTGTGTGTATCGGTGGACTGTTTATGATTGCAGCTCCAGGGAATTATATTCGGTCAGAGGTTATAAAAACCAATTTAGATTTGGTTGATACATCACTTATAAAGCTTATCTACTACAGAGTGATGAAAGTCGGATATCGTTATGTATTATATATACTTCCTTCCGTCGTGATATATTTTGCTATATTTTATTTTTATAGAAAATATGCAGTTTCAATAAATAAACAAAAAGTATTATTTGGCTCGTTATTGTTTTTGGTTTCGGGGCATTTGGCTTGCTTTGCTATGTTGGCATCCTATATATTCCCACCAAGGGCGATTTTTGGAATTATGGTATTTATTGTTACTGCGATCGGTATATTGTGTGCTAACTTAAACATCGAAACTTTTAAAATGAAAAAGATAAAAGCGATTGTTTTATCTGCTCTTATCATTTTGTTTGTTATAAATTATACAATCGATTATAAAAATATTAATTATTTATCTGAAGAGTTTTCGAAGAGAGAATTGTATTTACAGGAGCAAAAACAGTTGGGGAATAAATATATAATATTTAAAGGTAATGTCTCAATGCCATCAAGATACGATATATGGGATCTATCTAACGATCCATTTAATTGGTTGAATCAAGGTTATTCTAATTATTATGGAGTAGATTCAGTAAAGGTTGTAAATGAATAGATAATGAAACTTTCTGTAATTTTCTGTACTTATAATCGGGAAAAATATATATACAATGCTCTGAAAAGTATTGTAGAGCAGAATTTTTCGGTGCAAGACTATGAAATAGTATTGGTAAATAATAATAGCACGGATAGTACGGAAAGCATCTGTAAGGTGTTTCAAACCGACTTTCCTGCTGTTACATTTCGTTATTTCGTAGAAACGAATCAGGGCTTGTCTTATGCTCGCAACAGGGGTGTGAGGGAGAGTAGGGGAGATATTCTTGTTTTTGTAGATGACGATGCTACTGCTTTCGATTCTTATCTTTCATCTATTGATTTGTTTTTTGAAAGTCATCCTGAGGTCAGTGCTTGCGGAGGGCCTATTGTCCCTGTTTATGAAGCGGAAAAACCGAAATGGTTGTCTCATTATACCGAGCAACTTATTGGTGGTGCTTTGTATAAGGGTGAGAAATTGAAACCCTTTAAAAATGGAAAATATCCTGGTGGAGGGAATTCGGCATTCAGAAAAGAGATATTTGAGAAATATGGTCTGTTTAATGTTGACCTTGGTCGTAAAGGTACAGGACTGATAGGGGCAGAAGAGAAGGACTTGTATAATAGGTTGACACGAGGAAATGAAGTATTTTACTATCTTCCTCAAATGGGTATTTATCATTATATTCCCGAAAAGAAACTGTCAGAAACGCATTTCAGAGAGTTGACCTATTCTATAGGTAAAAGTGAGCGGATAAGAACAAAGGCGGTTTCAGAAAAGGCTTACAAGGAGCGGATTTTTGCTGAATGTAAAAAGTGGATTGGTTCTATAGCTTTATTTTTAGGTTATGTTCTTGCTTTGAGTCCGCACAAAGGATGGAAACTATTACAATTCAGATGGTACGTGACCAAAGGATTATTTGGAAAGTAATTTATCTATTATTAGGATATTGAAAGTAGAAAGTAAAAGCTGTAGAAAGAAATAGCAAAATGTGTTACGTTTGTTACTTTTTCATTATTTCGGAAAAAGAAAGCAATAAAGAAAAAATGTCAAGTTTGTCAATTCTTTCGAGTGAATCGTAACAACTATAGAAAAACTAAAGAATTGTAACTTTTGTTACCTTTTTGATGATATATATTGATAATGAACCCGTTGGCGGAATTAAATTAGTGCATATTTAATCTGGCCAATGGGTTTATTGTTCATTTTGTTGATATATTGTAATATGGTAAGTGCACTAATCTTACCGATTATTCTAGCAAATATGCCATCCGTCTGTTTAGCATAGTTTCTAACAATCATAAACTGGTCACACAATTGCGAGAAGATGGTTTCAATTCTTTTCCTGGCCTTAGCAAATGGAGCAAAGATGGGCTTCCAATCTTTCTGATTTG
>JBKEBA010000042.1:0-119789 GCA_047972895.1 Dysgonomonas sp. | reverse complement strand
TATCTGGGGCGGGGCGAACAAATATTAAAACAAAGAAAAAAGATCAAAGAAAAGACAATCAAACAACGTAGAAACAGATATGAATCCGAAAAAATATTGGAGTCAATTACACAAAACTAAATATTTTTCGTTTTGAACGTCCTCCCCAAAAAAATAGAGGACTTGAAAACCGAAAATATGAATCAATTTAACTATGTTTGAAATGTAAAACACTTAAGCACTAGTGGTGCACTTTAGTTTGAAGACATACAAATTGTTCTGAAAAACGAGAACATAAGCCCAATACAATAAAGATTGATTTAGAAAATGTTAAATCTCCCTCATTTTTCGATTATTTCACAGATATTGAAATAATACCTCTGGAAACAACAGATGAATGCGTAATGGGATACTCACCCACTAAGTTTATACTGCATAACAATAGATATTATTGCCTCGACGAAAAGCAAAAAGCAATTTTCATATTTGATGAAAATGGTAAATTTATAAAAAAAATAAAGAAAGAGGGGCAAGGGCCGGGAGAGTATACTTCTTTAGATGATTTTACAATCAATAGATTTACAGGAAATTTAGAATTAATGTCTGCTTTTAGTACCATTAATATATATGATTCACTTGGTGTAGAATTTAAAGAAAAAATTTATTTACCCAATGAAGAAGGTATAATTCACAATATGGAAAATCTAACAGAAGATATATATATTTTTTATAATAAATATCGAAAGGAGAAAAAGGTGTTCTTCTATTCCAAATCAATCGGAAAAGTACTTGCTGACACATATAAAGTACCAGAGTCTGCATCAGAAATGCCTAGTCCGTATTTATCTCCTTTTTATCTCTATAATGATAGTGTCTTTTTTCTGGAAGATCATACCGGTCGAGTTTTCGAAATCGACAAAGATCTATCATTTAAAACAAAATATTGCTGGGATATGGGAGAATACACGTTTGATATGTCGATTTTACCAGAAAATGAAACTATGGACTATTATATAAAATTTACCTCTATGGCAAATTCTAAATATGCAATGGCTGTAGGTGTAAATGCTGAAAACAACAAATATTATATTTCATCATTTAGATTTAGAAATAAACATATCGGGGTGATTTATGATAAAAATAATAAGAAAACTATGATAATAGATAAATTTAAAGAAAATCTAATGCTGCTAGTTCAAAAGATAGATAAAAATACGTTTTATTTCTTCTTTGATGCAAACCGAATTGATAAATATTTTAACCCAGATATACTAAATGAAGAAAATCGAAAAAAATTTGATTCTATAAATGAATCTGACAATCCAATACTTATCAAGTATAAACTAAAATAAATATACTAAAGATGAATAATAAATCCTCTTATACGATTCCACTTCTAGCTATTATCATTCTTATGAATGCTGTATTAATCTATTTTTCATTTTTAAATATAAATTCAAAAAAAGCAAATGAATACGAAAGCGAAAAAGAACAAGATGCGGTTCTAAAAAATTATTATTTGGAAAATACCTTCGTAGAATTTTTATTAAACGATAATATTGAAATAAAAGAATTTGTTGAAAAAATCAGAGATAATAATATATATAATATTGACACGACAAAAACAATTCTCGTTTTTCACTATTCATCTTTAAATTGTAATCCTTGTATAGAATTTGCTAAAAATAAATTAGACGAGTATTTTCCTATAAAAGAAAATATTATATTATTTGCTGCGAATTACAAAAAAAATGCAGATCTTGGATTTGAAGAAGCTATAAATATTGGAGTAATTAAACTAAATATCCCTCTGGAAGATACAAATATACCATTTTTATACATAATTAAAAACAACATGATCATGCATGTTTTTACGCCTAATCCCAATTATCCAGAATATTTAGATCAGTACTTAAAAATGATAAAAAAAAGATATTACAATCAATAATTTCGCTGTGCTCCAAGTTACTAGGAGTACTAAAGAATACATTGTCTTTTCATGTAACGGCACAGGCCTCTATATCTGGAGGTGGAAGTAGTTTTGGAAGTGAAAGTGGTGGAGATAGTAGTGACGGAATGTCTACTGGGAAGCATCCATTGTTCCGTAAAGAAGTTAGAGAAGATTGTACCATTACTGCTTGGGTTTTCAAACAAGAGACTCAGAAATATGGATAGAAAGAATTATCAGGAAAACAAGATGCATGTATAGGTAGCTGGAGTTATTCATGTAATAGAGTTTCATGTTCTCTAGCTCAATAAAAATCTGTAGTATGGGAATACAAATTCCCATACCACTAATTTATAAAATTTAAATATGAAAACAATAATAACTTTATTAACAATAGGGTTTCTGCTTATTGGGTGTGAAGAATCTCAAAAAATGATTTCCGAAATAACTCTCCATATTGATCCTGACAATACCGATGCACACATTGATTTAAGTTCGTTTATAGAAGATACTGTTGTCGTAATTAAACTTGAAACGTTAGATGATTGTCTAATATCAGATATCAACAAAATAGAGTTTACAGAAGATCATATTTTCATAAAAGATAATACAAATCCTACAATATTTCAATTTGATAAAAATGGAAAATTTATAAAATCAATAGGTCAAGAAGGACAAGGTCCGGGTGAATATGTTAAACTAGGTGATTTTACAGTAATTGATGATTCTTTATATATCGATGATATGTACGGAAGTAAAATTGTAATTTACAGCATAAAAGATAAAGGATATAGGCAATATCAGAATGATTACCTCATAAATGAATTTATTGCTTTCGATAAAGTTCTTTACTATGTGATAAATTATATACCTTCTAAATCAGGAAATTACAACTTGTTTCGGATCGATTTGAATACGAATAAAATCAATAAATATTTGCAATTTGATCAAAAAATATCAGATAAATCCTTAGCATGGGGACTAATTACCTATTCTAGTAAATGGAAAAATGAGGCATTACTCATATATCCTAGAGACAATATAATCTACGAAGTTACTAAAGATCAGGTTAAAGCGAAATATAATATTTTATTTACCAAACGTGCATTACCATCATATTTATTGGAAAAAGACATTCAGACTATCATGGAAACATCTAGCAAAGAGGGATATATTAAAGGTTTAATAAATATCCTTAATTCAAGAGATTATTTTTGGGGAGATTTTGTCGATGGAGAAGAAGTAAAAACTCTTATGATAGAAAAAGAAAGTTTAAAATATCATATTGGCAATGGAATGATAATTTCCAAATTTGGCGATCTATACGTCAAACCGTATATGGTTAACAATTATAATGAGCTTATTGTCATATCAGAAGCTAGTATGTTTCATCAAGGATGGGAATATATATATAGTAAGGAAAGATTTATTAATGATAAAAAGAGAAAAGAATTTGAAAATTTATTCAATACAACACGACCAGATGATAATCCGATTTTATTTAAATTAAAACTAAAAAAATAGAACTGAACCCCACTGAAAACGCTAAATATATAACTCAATGTTTAGAAGCAGCAAAACGATTTTTAGATGAAAAATAAGAAGAAATTATTAACTGTTTTTATCCTTTTTATAATACTTGTTGTCTCCCTTAGAATTTTCATCGGAGAGCCCTGTCAAGTACCCTCAGCGAGTATGGAGCCCACAATAATGTCTGGAGATTGGCTTTGGATTGATAAGACCACCTATGGAGGAATTCTACCCACTCGTTTTGCAGATATTCCTCTAATTAATATTTTCACGTTGATTCCTTTTTTGCGTAAAGCCGATTTAAAAAACAATTGGGGTTATCATAGATTCTATTCATTTTCAGAACCTTCTATTGGAGATGTTGTCGTTTTTCGCAATCCCGATAACAAAGGAGGCTTATTAGTAAAGAGGATAAAAACAATAATTAGCAAAGGTGATTCAATCATCACTAATAACAAAGAAAGCCATGATTTACTGAAAGATATTTTATTAAAAGAAGGTAAAAGTCGGAATTTATCGGAGGAATATGTTTTTATTAACAATAGCCATTCTCCTTATTACATTGTCCCACAAAATTACTATTATATGATAGGAGATAATTACAATAATTCGAGCGATAGCCGCGACTATGGATATATTCCCGAAAAAAATATTGTTGGGAAAATAAATAGAGTCCTCTTTTCCATAAATGAAGAAGATGGCTATAGATTCAGAAAAGAACGTTTTTTTTATAATATAAGATAAAGACTATCAAGTAAAAGATTCAAGTTAAGTCAACAAGTAAGAATTTATAAATATTCTTCTTCTTTTTACCCCCAATTATTCCATACTCTCAATTAAATGTGTTAATTTCAGATTTCAATCTCAAAAGAAGCAAATATGAAAACAGAGAAGGAAAGAATGCTAGCCGGCGAAATGTATGATCCGGGAGATAAGGAACTGATAACCCGCTGGCATCTGGCAAAAAAATTGATGAAGGAGTATAACAAAACAGATACTACCAATCGCGAAATGCTGGATGGCTACCTCACTCAGTTGCTTGGTTCGAAAGGTGATAACGTATGGATATCGGCCCCTTTCTATGTAGATTATGGTGAAAATATCTATATTGGCAACAATTGCGAAATCAATATGAATTGCGTATTTCTGGATTGCAATAAAATCACAATCGGCGATAATTGCGGTATAGGCCCCAATGTACAGATATACGCCGTCACGCATCCTGTCGATCCTAAAGAACGTCTTAACTACAATGACGAAAAAGGATCTTTTCCCTTCTGGAAATCATACACAGCTCCTGTAACCATCGGTACCAATGTATGGATAGGCGGAGGTTCGATTATTCTTCCCGGAGTAACAATCGGAGATAATACAACCATAGGCGCAGGAAGCCTGGTCACTAGATCTATACCTGCCAATTGTCTGGCAGTAGGTAGCCCATGTAAAGTGATTAAGCATTTATAATCATATTTACAGATTAGAAATTGATATTCTTAATAAAACCTCTACCTTTGTACTCAACAAAAAAATTTATGTTCTCTAAAGTTAAGAATATATTGGTGCTGTAAATAGCCCGTAATTCATCTAGTTTAATTACAGGCTATCCCCCGTTTACCCCGAAATCTCTTTTCGGGTGTATTATCTATTTATATTTTTATTAATTATTACGTGATGTTTCCATCTACGGGATACTTATATCCTTATGCGATGATACATCACATGTATAAATTTACAGCAATGAATAAAGAGAACAAATTTATCATAGAATTCGATTTTCAACTTATCAGCGATTATTTCAAACAATTAGATAGACAAGGGCCCGGCAGCCTTGAAGCAACAAAAAAAGCATTAAGCTTTATTGAAAATTTGCCCGATGATGCCCGTATTGCCGATATAGGCTGCGGTTCGGGAGGGCAGACTATTATGCTCGCCGATAATACCAAAGGACATATCAAGGCATTGGATTTATTACCTGATTTTATTAATTCCTTGATAAGTAAGATAAAATATACCGGATACGAAAACAGAATTGAAGCCATTCAAGGCTCTATGGAAAACCTTCCCTTCGCCGAAAAAGAATTTGACTTAATCTGGGCAGAAGGCTCTATTTATAACATAGGTTTCGAAAAAGGCCTTTGCGAATGGAGAAAATATTTGAAAGACAATGGATATATAGCAGTTACCGAAGTATCGTGGTTCACAGTAGAACGCCCCGCCGAAATAGAAGAATTCTGGCATGGAAATTATCCAGGAATAGATACTATACCGAATAAGATAAAAATAATGGAACAAGCCGGATATATACCTGTAGCACATTTCACACTAACGGAAGATTGCTGGCTCGAATATTTTTTTAATCCTATGCCTCCCATTATGGAAAAGTTCTTGGAACAACATAATTACAGCGAAGTAGCCAAACAATTTATCGCAATGCTAAAGAATGAGATAGAATTGTACAAAAAGTACAAAGAGTATTATGGTTATGTATTTTATATAGGTCGAAAAAATCAATAGTTATGATTATAGAAACAGAAAGATTAAAGCTGATTCCGCTCGATTTAAAGCAATTTTCTCTTTTATTGGAGGGAATCAATATATTAGAAAAAGAAATGCTTCTTACACCTTCTAACGAAGTTATGGATGATCACCTGCAACAAGCAATGGAATTCATGTATAACGAAGCATCGAAACATAGTGATGAATACATATGGTTGACTAACTGGCAAATCATATTGAAATCGGAAAATAAATCGATAGGGAGCTGCAATTTTAAGAATCTCCCAGATGAAAATGGTTATGTTGAAATAGGTTATGGTATAAATCTCGACTATAGAAACAAAAGATTCATGACAGAAGTACTAAGTGCAATATGCAACTGGGCTTTAGATCAACCAAATATTAAATATGTAATTGCCGAAACAGAAAAAGAGAATATTGCTTCTCAGAATGTATTGTGGAATTGCAAAATGACAATGTATAAAGAAACTGATGATTGCTTCTGGTGGAGGATGAATTCTAAATTAAAAGAGAAGACTATAGTAATAAGGCAAGAAAAAGCGGAAGACCATTTAGAAATATATAAATTAATCAAAACTGTATTCGAAACAGCCAAAGTAAAAGATGGGGATGAACAAGATTTTGCCCTGAATCTACGGAATAGCAATCGTTATATTCCTGAACTGGCTTTAGTGGCGGAACAAGATGGTAAATTGATAGGACACATAATGCTGACTACTTTATTTATCGAACAACCTGATGGAAATGATTTCGAAGCTTTAATGCTTGCACCACTTTCCGTTCTGCTCAAATACAGAAATAATGGAGTTGGTTCGGGGCTTATAAATGAAAGTTTCCGGCTTGCACAGAAAATGGGCTATAAGGTAGTATTTCTATGTGGTGATCCTGACTACTACGGAAGGTTCGGATTTTCGGAATCGGTAAAATATGGAATAAAAAATACAAATGGAGTGCCAGATAAATATTGTTTAGCATATGAGTTATTTCCAAATACACTGGATGGCATCTCGGGCTCTATAAATTGTATTTAACAAATCTGAAAACATTATTGTTTATCTTATTGCGAAGGGTACCTATTAAAAATTATTTTACATCGATACGCTATAATGTTTAACGTTGAACATCAAAGATTAAACAGTTATTGATAGACAATAATTATAAAACTGTATTTAAAGAATTATACCCGAGATTATCTTATTATTTAAAGATAAATTCTCGGGTATTCTTATTAAATAAGGGATTTCTCTATTAAATATCGTAATAAGAATCATTATATAATTTGTTATAATGCCATATCGAATTGATACTCAGAATAAGAATATTAATCCATAACAAAAACAATATAATAAATCACTATAGATACGGTTATAGAATTAAATATTATAGAAAGCTATTCGTTATATTTACCTACTGTTTCTATATTTTAAAGTACCTCCCTCCTATTTACTAAAATCTGTAATAGTTTGCAGTATATAAAAATAAAAAAGAGTACCTAATTAGATACCCCTTCTATATATATTTAATGGTTTTTATTTCAATTCAAAAACGATTTTATCTTTTCTAGATCCGAAAAATCGGCAACAACCCCATATGTATAATCTTTCATAAAATCGGTTGTCAAAGTAGTAGCTACTCCTATAACACGCATAAAGGCATAAGTAGCTGCTTTGATACCCGTAAATGTATCTTCAAAAACTACGCATTCAGACGATTGTACACCAAGATTAGTTTTAGCCAAAACATATCCCATAGGGTCAGGTTTGCCTTTTTTTATACTATCGGAAGTAATAACTGTATCGAAGATATCTGTCAATGATAATTGATCCAATACAACCTTTACCTTAGTCGATGGTGAGCTGGTAACAAGTCCTATTTTATAACCATTATCTCTCAGATAATCTATAAAATCCAAAATACCCGGAATAATTATTTTCTTATAATCTATTGTTTGCTCCATATCGAAACAAGCTTTTCTAATAGCCTGCTTTTCTTCGGGACTGGATATACTAAAATAAAGCTCTATAACAGAACTTATAGTCATTCCCTTAATTACAGATGAAAAATTATTTATCTTCAGTCTATTATCTGTTGCTATCTTACTCCAGAATTTATCATATTCGCGTTCTGTATCAACAACAACCCCATCCAAACCAAAGAGAACTGTAGTGATTTTGGTATTCTTAGTCATATTTCGAGTATTAAATATTTAAAACAGAAATCAATATATTAATATTCACTCGCTTATTTGTAACAAAGAAGGGAAACTTTTGTTGTGTTTCCCTTTTCTATTTCAGTCGCAAGTTTTCATTAAATGTAATATCGGATACGCTTTTCCTTCCCCATCATATTCGGATCTGTCTACTTCTTTAAATCCAAAATGATAGTAGAATTTTAATGCTTGCTTATTTTGTTCGTTTACATCTACCTTTCTGGCATTCAGTTCATTTATAGCATAATCGAGCAATACTTTACCTATACCGGTGCCTCTGCTCTCATTATCTACAAATAACATTTCGATACCATCATCCTCAATACCTAAAAAACCTTTTATAACACCATCATCATCCATATATTTATATAACGATACGTGTTTAAAGTAAATAGGTATATGTGCTTTATAAAATTCAAAATCTTCATCCGACAGAAAATCATGAGTAGCTTTTACGGCACTCTCCCAAATATCTATCAAAATAGGATAATCTTCTTTGTTAGCAGAACGAATCATTTCTTTATAATTTAATTATTAGAAACTAAATTCTTTGTTATTATCAAATCTGTCTAATGACAATACTAGTGATAAATCCGACAATTTTATTTCTTCTTCGGGCGACATTATAAATTTCATGGGTACTTTACCTGTAAAAGAAGCCCATTGCGAATATGTACTCGGAGGCCCGATTATATATGAACATTTTGATAAAGCATATAAGTCTTTTTCTCCTGACGACTCAGGGATTACGAAACAATCTAATTCTCTGAAATTAGCTAAATCGATAAGTTCATTCGAACATAAAAGGAATTTCACATCTCTCCCATTTATTGCCAATTGCTTTTTTAATTGCCGCATCAAAGATATGTAATTTTCATCACTATAAAAATAAATACCCTCGCGCCATGTCCTATAATCACCTCTGCGGATATGAACTCCTATAACTATCGTATCTTCTAACGATGAAAATATCTTGTCTACCGAACTTGTTATTTTATTATTGAATCGAAAAATATCGCGAATTATGTCAGCTTGTTTTTGTACATTTTCGGAATTATCTAAACGAACTGTCCAGCCTTCTATCATATTCCAACGCAATAATCTGGAAAATATGTTAGGTCTTCCATTTTCTATATATCCCCTTACTTTTAAGGAATGGATAATTCTTTTAAATATTATCTTAGACGTAAAAGATACAAGTTTATGTTTATTAAGATCCTCAAAATAGTCTAAATACTCATAAAAATTGACTAGAAATACTTTCTCACGGTGTTCCAATCCATATGCAATCGATGGTACCAATGACCATATCCTATTGCACAACTGACCCGGAGAATCGTAATTAATAATCATTATACATTAAATCTGAAATGCATTATATCTCCATCCTGTACAACATACTCCTTGCCTTCCACACTCATTTTACCCGCTTCTTTTACAGCAGATTCCGATCCTAATGCTACAAAGTCTTCATACTTGATAACTTCGGCGCGGATAAATCCTTTTTCGAAGTCGGTATGTATCACTCCTGCGCATTGAGGAGCTTTCCATCCGGCAATAAATGTCCATGCACGAACTTCCTGAACACCAGCAGTAAAGTATGTCTGTAATCCAAGAAGTTTATATGCAGATTTTATCAAACGAGCTACACCCGATTCTTCAAGCCCAAGCTCTGAAAGAAACATCTGACGTTCCTCATAAGTTTCAAATTCAGCTATTTCAGATTCAATTTTCGCAGCCACTATCAATATTTCTGCATCTTCATCCTTTATAGCTTCGCGCACTTGCTCTACATAATTATTCCCTGATACTGCGCTTGCTTCGTCTACATTACAAACATAAAGTACAGGCTTATATGTAAGAAGATATAGCTCCTTAGCCATTTTTTCATCTTCTTTGTTATCAAATTTAACTGTACGGGCAGATTTACCCTGTTCGAGAGCATCTTTGAACTGTACTAATATTTCATAGGCACGTTTAGCATCTTTATCGCCACCCGTTTTAGCTTGTTTCTCTACTTTCTGAATACGCGATTGTACAGTTTCTAAATCTTTTAACTGTAATTCTATATCAATAATTTCTTTGTCTCGAATAGGATTTATACTTCCATCTACATGGGTGATATTATCATCATCGAAACAACGTAATACATGTAGTATGGCATCTGTTTCGCGTATATTGGCAAGGAATTTATTACCCAATCCTTCACCTTTGCTTGCTCCTTTTACCAATCCGGCTATATCTACTATCTCTACAGTAGTAGGTACAATCCTATTTGGTTTTACAAATTCTGCAAGTTTATTCATACGTTCGTCCGGTACAGTAATAACTCCTACATTAGGTTCTATCGTACAAAAAGGAAAGTTGGCCGATTGCGCTTTAGCATTCGACAAACAGTTAAAAAGGGTGGATTTACCTACATTGGGAAGTCCCACTATACCACATTGTAATGCCATTCTATTTCTTTAAAATTATTTTTTCGGGTACAAAGATAGGACTTTTTGGTTAGTAATATATAAGAAAAACAATCTAAGGTTTACCTTTTAAAGTCAGATAATCAATCAAAATAAAAAACCTCTGACAATTTAATATGTCAAAGGTTCTTATATATTCTGATGTTACCTTTATTATTTCGCTACTTTATCAATTACCTTCTTAGCTATTTCTTCCATAACGGCATATCCTTCTACATTAGGATGAACACCATCAGTACCATAACTACCTATCAAAGCATTATTATCATCGTGCATCTTTTCAAAGTAATCTATATAAGCAAATTTATGCTCTTTAGCATACACTTTTATTGCTTCGTTCAAAGTCATTATCTTTTCAGGCACATCTTTTATTTCCTTTCTCCACGGATATTCACCTGCAGGAGTCACAGACGAAAGTATAACTTTTATTCCATTAGCCTTAGCCAATTCAGCCATAGACTTTATATTACCCAATGTAAATTCAAAATTATAAGGTCCTGTATTTCCCGCTATATCATTGGTACCAATATTAATTACAACTGCTTTAGGTTTAAGATTTATCACATCCTGACGAAAGCGGGACAACAATTGAGGGCTTGTTTGTCCGCTTATACCTCTGCCTATATAATTATTGGATTTGAAAAAATCGGGACTATTACGCACCCAACCTTCAGTGATGGAATTTCCTATAAAAACTACTCTTTTTTCTTTCTTAGTAGGTGGAAGCAATTCTGCATTATCCTTCTCGTACCTCTTCAAATTTATTCTTTCATTAAATTCTTGTGAAGAAGCGAAAAGACTGAAAAAAGATATAAATGACATAAATAAAACAATTTTTTTCATGATGGTAACATGGTATTTGTTAGTAATAGGTCTTTTAAATTCTAATGCAAATATAGAATTTTTATCCTTACAAGTTGTTTAAAAGCGGAAAGTGTATCCTACACTATAAACAATATTATTACCATAAGGAGAATTCTTATCTTGTACCACATCATACTGAATCATAGCTATCATACTACCGAGGCGTAACCCTCCACCGACAAGAAATGAAGGAACAAATTTACTTTCGTTATATTTAGTTCCATCATTGTATTCAAAATTTTGCCACATCCTACTTATCTCAGGCTGTATACCGAGCACAACATATTCGATAGGATAAAATCGTCCGAATACATCAAAGCTTAGATAGCTGCTATTCCATTTACCACTATAAAATTTATTCTTATAATAGGTATATCCCAATCCGGCGCCTGCTGTAAAATATTTGGAAAAATCATATCCTACTTGTGGCGAAATACCTATAACAGTATAATCTCCAAATTGAAGACTAAAATTACCTCCTACCGATAGTCTAGACATATCGAATGAAGAGCCTGACGATTTACTTACACTTTTTGTAGTTTGACTATTACTCATAGTAACTTTTTTCCGCTGGTCGTACACATTTCCCTGATTATCCACATATATCTGGGAATAACTGCTAATACTTATAGCAAATAGTAGAGAAAATGTTAAGATTATCTTTTTCATATTTGTTCTTTTTATTCTAATAATTCATTTATAGCTTTCTGTACAAGAGGTTCCATTACCTTATATCCTTCTACATTGGGATGCAAGGCGTCGAAAGTCAAATTCATCTTAAGCCCTCCTTTCTCGTCACGCATAGGCGTATTATAATCTAGATAATAATAATTTTTATCAGAAGCATAGTTTTTTATCCTACTGTTCAATTCATCTATTTTTTGTGGCACATTTCCTATATGTCCCTTCCACCCATGTCCGGCACAGGGCAACAATGCTGTAATAATTACTTTTATGCCGTTAGCTTCTGCCAATTCGCACATCGACTTAATGTTGTCTATTGTAAAGTCTATGTCATATTCTCCTGTGTTTTCAGCTATATCATTAATGCCGGCACCAATGACCACTATTTTAGGCTTCAGATCTATAACATCGCTACGGAATCGCAGCAGAATCAGCGAACTGGTCTGTCCTCCCCTACCCCTGCATACATAATTGTTGTCAACAAAGAAACGATATCTGAGATGTACCCAGTTTTCAGTTATAGAATTACCTATAAATACTACTCTGTCTTCATCAGCTGCAGGTGTTTTCAACTGGCTATTAGCCCACGAGTAAGCATTAAGTTTGAATATATCTTTATTCCGCTTATTCTTGTAATAGTCTATTCCTATATAACCTATAGTTACGATATTGATTATAAGAGATATAATAAAGACAGTAATAAATAGTTTCCTTTTAGTCATATTAAGCTCAACGTTTAACTAAATGTTATTATCAAATAATATTATATTATTCTTTTTATTTAATTCTTTCAAAAAAAATATGTTGATGATTATTGCCTGTTAATTCTGTTTATTCTTTTTTATGTGAAAGCTTGTATTTTTGGTTATTAAAAATCTATTTATTCATAAATATGAGTTATTAACCATTGTAAAATTATACAAATTATTTATATATAGCTTATTATGAACTTTATTAAAATGTTGTTAATAACTATTATTGTTCAAAATTAATCTTTTTATTTTTCGCCGGTTGTTGTTAATAAAGCTTTGATATATTACTTAGAAGTTTTTGTGATTTTTAATTGTTATTTACGACTTATTTCATATATGTTATTTAGTCTGAATAAATGTATGGTGTTTTGTAAAAAATGTTTCAACAGTTTTCAACAGCTTATCAACAATTTATTAAATGTTCGTGATGGAAACACGGTTTTGGGACATTTGAACTGTATAAATACTGTAATTATCAGATAAATATGTAATTTTGTTATTTAATTAAAATAGAAACTACAAGATGAAAGATTTTCTTAAAAGTTTATTTGCCTCAATTCTAGGCTGTTTTATAGTACTAGGATTGTTTTTTTTGATATGCTTTGTATCATTGGCAGCAATGATGTCGTTCAGTTCGACAGAAAAATTCATATTAAGTGATAATACTGTATTAACATTGAAACTCGAAGGAGTTTTATATGACAGAATTCAAGAATCTAATCCCTTACTCGCTCTATTAGGACAAAATAATGATGCCGAATTGGGATTGGACGATGTATTATCATCTATCCAAAAAGCTAAAGAGAATGATAAGATAAAAGGGATTTACATTAATGCCAGCGCATTTGCTGCTTCAAGCGCTTCGTTGAAAGAAATAAGGGATCAACTTATCGACTTCAAGAAGAGTGGAAAATTTATTATCTCTTATGCAGACGTATATACTCAGGGTTGTTATTACCTGTCATCTGTTTCTGACAAAGTAATATTGAACCCTCAGGGACATCTCGACTTGCACGGATACGCTGCACAACCGGTTTTTTATAAAGGTTTGCTTGATAAGATAGGTATCGAAATGCAAATTTTCAAAGTGGGTACATTCAAATCTGCTGTTGAGCCTTTTATGCTCGATAAAATGAGCGATGCCAACAGAGAGCAAGTATCTTCATATATAAACGATATGTGGGGAACATTAACAAGTGAAATATCCGGTTCGAGAAATGTTTCTGTTGAAAAGCTAAATCAATATGCCGACGAAATGGTATTATTTAAAAAAGCCGATGAGATAGTAGAAGTAGGATTAGCAGATACTTTGATGTATGAAACAGATGTAAAAGAATACCTTAAAGGCCTGGTAGAAGTAGAAGACGTAAAAGATATAAAGACTGCTTCTATAAAAGATATGACTACTGTACCGTTTTTGGAAGAAAGTAAATCGAAAGATATTGTTGCGGTATTATACGCAGAAGGTACTATAACTGATGGTTCGGGAAAAGATGGTATCACAAGCAAAAGATATGTAAAAGAAATAGAAAAATTAAAAGACAATGATAAAGTGAAAGCTGTTGTATTCCGTGTTAACTCAGGTGGGGGTAGTGCTTATGCTTCTGAGCAGATATGGAAAGCAATAGGAGAGTTGAAAGAGAAAAAACCTGTTGTAGTGTCTATGGGAGACTATGCTGCATCGGGAGGATACTATATAGCTTGCAACGCATCAAAAATTATAGCTCAGCCAAATACATTGACAGGATCGATAGGTATCTTCGGCATGTTTCCTAATATTGAAGGTCTGACAAAGAAAGTAGGTCTTTCTTATGATGTAGTGAAAACAAATAAATATGCTGACTTTGGTAGTTATACACGTCCTATGCGAGATGACGAAAAAGCAGTGTTGCAGCAATATATAGAAAGCGGATACGATTTGTTTCTTACACGCTGCTCGGATGGTCGCGGAATCTCTAAAGATTCTCTTGATCATATTGCTCAGGGACGTGTATGGACAGGAAACCAAGCGTTGAAGATAGGGCTCATAGATGCTATTGGTGATATGGATATGGCTGTGGAAGAGGCCGCTAAACTTGCCTCGATAGAAGATTACTCGTTACGCAGTTTTCCTAGAAAGACAGATTTTTTCGAAAGCTTCTTCTCTAATCAGAAAGAAGAATTGACAACTAAAGCGATGAAAGAATATCTTGGTAGCGATTACCAATATTTTAAAACGCTGAAAGAAATTAAAGAACAGGATTTTGTACAGGCACGTATGCCATACGATATAGAAATTAAATAATAATAAATTAAATAATAATGATAAGAACTCAGCCCGTACGTATCAACAACTGGTTACTCCCGTTTTCATGGTTGTACGGGCTTATTGTATATATACGCAACAAGTTTTTCGACTGGGGAATATTGAAACACGCAGAATTTGATGTTCCTGTGATTTGTATAGGTAATATAACTGTAGGAGGAACAGGAAAGACTCCGCATACCGAATATCTTATCAAAATACTGAAGGATAAGTACAGGGTAGGGGTATTGAGTAGAGGATATAAACGCAAAACAAAGGGATTTGTGTTGGCAACTACTGAATCTACAAGTCTCGAAATCGGTGATGAATCATTACAGATTAAGAAAAAATATCCGGAGGCAATAATTGCAGTTGATGAAAAGAGAAAAAGAGGTATAGAAAATATGCTTTCTTTAGACAATCCACCTGAAATAATATTATTAGATGATGCTTTTCAGCACCGTTATGTAAAGCCTTCATATACGATTATTCTTTCCGATTATAATAGACCTGTATACGAAGATGTATTGCTTCCTGCCGGACGCCTTAGAGAACCTGCTTCCAGCCTTCGGAATGCAAGTATGGTAATCGTTACTAAGTGCCCGCATGATCTGCAGCCGATTGATTTTCGCATTATATCGCACGATATGAATGTCTTTCCTTTTCAAGAGCTTTATTTCACCTCATTTGTTTATAAGAGTCTGAAACCTGTATTTGAAAATGAAATTAGCAAGCAACCTTTAGATTATTTGAGAGATAAACATATATTATTGGTTACAGGAATAGCATCACCCAAAATGATAATTAACAAATTATCCGAATATACAGATAAGATAGATATTAAAACCTATCCTGACCATCACAACTTTAAGGCAAAAGACATAAAGAATATTACTAATAGATTTAATGAGATAAGCACAGACGATAAAATAATCCTCGTAACAGAAAAAGATGCTACACGCTTGGTGCTGAGAACCGATATCAACGAAGAAATAAAGAACCATTTATATTATCTTCCTATCGAGGTTTCATTTATAGATAAAAAGAGTGATTTTAAAGAAAAAATATATAAGCATGTTACAGAAAATAAACGAAACCGCAACCTTTATAAAAAGTAAGGTAGGAGCTATTCCGAATATTGCAATCATATTGGGAACAGGCCTTGGAGAGCTTGTTCACGAAATAAGCGACAAAAAAGAAATGCCTTACGAAAGTATTCCTAATTTTCCATTGTCTACAGTAGAAGGGCATAGCGGAAAGTTGATTTTCGGAAAACTCGGAGGCAAGGATGTTATAGCCATGCAAGGTCGTTTTCACTACTATGAAGGATATAGTATGCAGGAGGTGACATTCCCTATACGTGTATTTCAAGCACTTGGTATTCAGTATCTTTTTGTGTCGAATGCTGCAGGAGGTATGAACGGAAGCTTCGATATTGGCGATATTATGCTCATCGACGACCATATCAACACTTTTCCCGAGCATCCGCTTCGTGGCAAAAACTATAAGGAACTTGGCGTTCGTTTCCCTGATATGAGCAATGCTTATGATAAGGAGCTTCGTCTTCTGGCAATGAACATCGCAAAGGAAAACAATATAAAACTGCAACACGGGGTATATGTAGGTACACAAGGCCCTACATTCGAAACTCCTGCCGAATATAATTGGTTTCGCATAATAGGAGGTGATGCTGTTGGTATGTCTACCGTACCTGAAGTTATAGTTGCCACCCATGCTAAAATGAGAGTGCTGGCGTTCTCTATAATAACAGATTTGGGTGTTATTGGCAAAATAGTAGAGGTGACACACGAAGACGTGCAGGAAGCTGCTAAAATAGCCCAACCGAAGATGGCATATATCATGCAGGAAGTTATTAGAAGATTAAATTAAAATCTTTCTTTATAATTTCTCAAGCTATAATAGATATAAATGTGTTAATCTGATAGAAGATTAATTACCATATAAATACTAGCATGAAAAATAACAACGGTAAACTTGTTGTTGGAGTTTTGGGTTTATCTCCTTGTTTGGTATATGCCAATAATACAGATAAACCCGTTAAGCCCAATATTATTATAATCTATACGGATGATATGGGTGTAGGTGATGTATCTTTCCTTAACGACGGATGGGTAAAAACGCCTAATATAGACAGACTTGCTTCGCAAGGGCTTGTGATAAATAATTATTATACATCTTCTCCGGTTAGTTCGGCTTCGCGTGCAGGGCTGACAACAGGTATATTTCCTACCGAACTGGGAATTACATGTTACCTCGATACACGTCAGGCAAATGCCAATCGTGAACAATTCGATTATCTCGACCCTGATATTATAACCATGGCTGATATCATCAAAGAGGTTGGTTATAAAACAGGGCATTTCGGTAAATGGCATATGGGAGGAGGGCGTGATGTAACGAATGCTCCTCAGATTACCGAATATGGTTTTGATGAATATAGTAGCACATATGAAAGCCCCGATCCTGATCCGCTACTTACTGCAACAAACTGGATATGGTCTAAAAAAGACAGTATCAAGCGTTGGGACAGGACAGCCTATTTTGTAGATAAAACACTCGATTTTTTGGAACGCCATAAGGGACAACCATGTTTTGTCAATCTTTGGCCTGATGATATGCATGACCCTTGGATACCTGATAAGGCAGCAATAGACAGCGAGAATAATACATGGGTAACGCCTCCTAACTTCAAAGGTGTACTGGCCGAATATGACAAGCAGATAGGTCGTTTATTGGATGGGTTGGCACGGCTTGGCCTCGAAGAAAATACGATAGTAATATTTACGAGTGATAATGGTCCTGCGCCTAGTTTCGACAAGCAACGTACCAATCAACTCCATGGAATAAAGTGTAGCTTGTATGAAGGCGGAATACGCATGCCATTTATTATAAAGTGGCCTAAGCGAATAAAAGGGAATAATGTCGATAATAAGACCGTTTTAAATGCGGTAGACCTTCTTCCTTCTCTATGTGCCATTACAGGTGCGAAACTACCGAAGAATATCTATCTAAGTGGCGAAGATATGAGTAAAGCCCTTCTTGGAAAATCCAAATTACGCAAAAAAGATATAATGTGGGATTTTGGGCGAAACGACTACTATAATTATCCACGAGGTAAGAATAAAGACCAGAGGAGTCCTCATTTAGCTATCAGAAGAGGTAACATGAAGCTACTTGTAAACTCATGGGATGAGAATTACGAACTGTATGATCTTTCTGCCGATCCTAAAGAAACTACTAATATAGCAGTACAGCATCCGGCATTGGTAAAGGAATTGTATGCCGAACTTATAAAGTGGTGGGATAAACGTAAGCTTCCTAAATGAAAGATATTCACTAATAATAGAGGTAGCTTTTGAATTTTAAAAAGTAAATTATAATTATCTGAAAGTCCTTTTTATACACCTCTTTTGACAAGATAATATCTATTTTTGTCTACGTCTAAAAGATTGTGATATGAAGGACTTTCAAGTTATAAAACCGTCCGAAAGGCTTGCTCCCTATATTAAGCAATATTGGTTTGTGAGGCTCGAAAACGTTTTGCAAGCTAGTCAGCGCCTTCTTCCTTTTGGTTGCATAGCGCTCACTTTCTATCGTACCAAGCCTGTTAATAACCTTTCCCTATCGTCTTCCCTATCGGGTCAGACAACAGCCTATACAGATATTACCTATTCGGGAACGATTGATTTTGTCTCTATCATATTTGAACCTGCCGGAGCAATGGAGTTTTTCAAAATTCCTATGCGTGAACTTAACAATCGTCATATCAGGCTTAATGAACTAAATGATTCGCAAATATTGGAATTGGAAAAACGTATGTGCGATACCCATAACAGACAGGAATCGGTTAATCTTATCGAAGACTTTTTGTTAAAGCGTATTCATAACTCTGAAAACCAAAACTACAGTCGCATGTCTGCTGTGATACATTCTGTAAATAATGGGCAGAAAGATATTTTAGAGCTTGCTGATACAGCCTGTTTCGGATATAAACAGTTCAAGCGGATTTTTGCCGAAAATATAGGAATAAACCCTAAAGACTATTTGCGAGTTAACCGCTTTCAAAAGGCATCACATATAATGCAGATTCGGCCACAGACTACTCTTACCGAGCTTGCGAGTGAGTGTAATTATACAGATAAATCACACTTGATAAGAGAATTAAGAGAATTTTCGGGTTATACACCAACAGAGTATAAACAGCTTGCCGGACCATATTCGGAGTATCATTATTTATTTCGTTCGGCTTTTCTGGACTCACCTACAAGTTGAATATAATATAAATTAATCATGAAAATATTAATCTATGGTGCAGGTACAATTGGTTGTACCTATGGCTGGCAATTGTCTGAAGCCGGGTATGATATTACTGTTCTGATAAGAGAACATAAAAAGGATTTTGTAGAGAAAAATGGATTTAATATTCATTGTTCGGACTACAGAGGGAAAGAAAAACAAGTTGTAAATACAATCTTTCGTCCGAAAGTTATTGATAAACTTTCACCTCAGAATGAATTTGAATATATCATTGTATCTGTTAACTGTCTTCATCTTAAAGAAGTTTTACCCGTTTTGGCTCAATCGGCGGGTAAAGCACACATTCTTTTCTTTCAGAATATGTGGAATGACTTTGATGAAATAGGCAAATATCTTTCGTCTGAACGATATTTATTCGGTTTCCCATTTATGGCAGGAGGAGGAAAGGCAGGAAATGATATTCAGTCTATAATTTCTGGTTCTAAGTATTCGCAAACGATGCTAGGAGAAGTAAATGGGGAGATAACTCCCCGTGTTCGAAAATTAGCGGATGCTATTCAGAAAGCTGGGATGAAACCGGTCATTTCTACGCAAATAGTTACTTGGCTTATACCCCATTATGTATTTATAGCAGCTGTTTCTGCCGGAGTATTAAAGTCAGGAGGTAAAATGGAGAAGTTTTTAAAAGATTCGGATGCTATGAAGAAGGCTTTAAAAGCTGTTAGAGAAGGCTTTAATATTTGTTCTGCGAGAGGAATAAATCCCAAAAAAGAAAAAGTGAACAAGTTGTATTATCTTCCACTTTTTATCAGCGTACCTATCGTAAAGAAAATATTCAGTAATGAAGATATGAGCCTTATGTTTGATGGGTATTTGAAGTATTCTGCCGATGAGGTGAAGGCTATGCTGGAGAATGTAATCGAATCAGGCAGAAGACACACTATAAAGATGGATAATTTAATCGCTTTGCAGAGCGAGCTGACAAAGCTATGAAACAATCCGGATTCAGATTGGAAAAGTCAATTTGAATCCGGACGAACTAAATATCAAATGAATAATATATCTACTCAGGTTTTGCCCAGAATAAATCAGGATTGTTAGTTTTATAGTTTATCCATGTACGGCTACCGTTTTCAGAAACATTCTTTTGTGGAGTTTGTACCAATCCGTCTAATGGTAATAACTCGACATAAACAGATTCGCTGTTTATTTTGGGTGTTTCCGTATCATACTGGCTTGTAGCAGGGCATTCCAAACGATAAAGGTTTTTAGCCATGTACTGATCCAGATAGTATTCTTTCGTTTGTTTGCTTTGATGGTTCCAGTTAGCATCCTCATTCAATACAAGAGGTCTCCCATCGACTAATCGTTCACGCACATCCTGAATACTTAAGAAATTGCCGTTCTCGTCTTTTACATAAGCGGCAAAACTCGGATCTATCCATATCCATTTATCAAAATCTTTTGAATAAACTGCATTTATCACATGACAATCGTCGAATTGTGATTCTTTGGGCATGCAGGTTACAAACCGCGATTTGATACCCATAGCCAGATAACACTCGTTCAAAGCTGTTGCCAACATGCGGCAATTTACCCCTCTGTTTTCTTCTTTGCAGACATTGATTATATGGCTTGCATTGCGTGGCGAAGGGTTATAGCTGCTGCCGTCATGGCGAACTCTATCGTGCAGCCAGTACAGAAGGTTCAGTATTTTCGACATTTCGTCTCCATTGCCTGCAATAGAGTCCAGGTTAAATTCTTTCCTGAGTTTTTTCAGGTCGGGATTATCTTCGCTCATGTATCCCCATTCAGCAATCTGCCGTTGGTCATCGTGGTTATATTCTCCGGCATTTTTTAATCGCAGCAGATAATCGGGCAGATTAACCTTTATCTGAGTCCATGCCGAATCTTTATCGTTCAGCAGAATAATGAAATCATACACGTCATCGGGCTGTACATTGATAGATAAAGAATCGATATCGGTGTAAAATGTAATTGTTTTTTCTCCCACTTTTGAGGAATAGACATCCGGAGCAAGATTGGGCATAATTGTCCATGTCCCTTCATGAAAATCGTTACCATCGCGTATATCTACTTTTGTGGATGTTGCTTTTATCACCTTTATTCCTTTCTTTTGGGCATACGACGAGAGGGTTACAAGACTAAAGAGTAAGATGATAATATTTCCTTTTTTCATACCATATTAGATTTAAATACATATTACTATATAATAGAGTAACGAAAAATAAATACGGGTGTTACAAACAAAAAGATGAATTATAATGTATTCAGCCTATTTGTATTTTAAAAATGGCTAATTTTGTATTATATATAACTCATAGAATATTGTAAATGAAACGAACTGAGATAGCAAGTTTAGGTGAATTCGGATTGATCGAGCACCTGACAAAAAATATAGAATTAAAGAATAAAAGTTCTGAAAAGGGGGTAGGGGACGATGCTGCGGTTTTGTCTTATGAGAATAAAAAAACACTCATTACTACAGACCTTTTACTCGAAGGTATTCATTTCGACTTGATGTATGTTCCGTTGAAACATTTAGGCTATAAATCGGCGGTTGTCAATTTCTCAGACATATATGCCATGAATGGTCAACCAAAGCAAATAACCGTTTCTCTAGGGCTTTCGAAACGTTTTTCGGTAGAAGATATGGAAACTTTCTACGAAGGCATTTATCTGGCTTGCGAGGAATATGGTGTGGATGTAATCGGCGGTGATACTTCCGCTTCGCTCACTGGACTTGCCATCAGTATTACTTGCATAGGAGAGGGTGAAGATGGAAAAATAGCATACCGCAATGGTGCGAAAGATACTGACTTAGTCTGTGTTTCGGGTGACTTGGGAGCTGCCTTTATGGGACTTCAACTTCTCGAACGTGAAAAGGCTATCTATGGCGGAGAAAAAGATTTTCAACCTGATTTTACAGGTAAGGAGTATTTACTTGAACGTCAATTAAAACCTGAGGCAAGAAAAGATATTGTAAAGTTTCTGGCAGAAGAAGGGATCGTCCCTACATCCATGATTGATATATCTGACGGATTGTCGTCTGAATTAAAGCATATTTGCAAACAGAGTGGTGTAGGCTGCCGAATTTTCGAAGAACGTGTTCCTATCGATTATCAAACGGCTATGATGGCTGAGCAATTCAATATGAATGTGACAACTGTTGCTTTGAATGGGGGGGAAGATTACGAACTGTTATTTACTGTCCCTCTTTATCTGCACGATAAAGTCTCGAAGCTGAAAGGTGTTCATGTAATAGGTCATATTACAAAAGAAGAATATGGTCTTTTACTCGAAACCCGTGATGGTGGCGAAATAGAACTTAAGGCTCAGGGCTGGGATTCGATAGGAGAGGAGGCCTGATACTTATTCAAAGTATAAAATATTAGCCTGAGAAGCACCATCGTTAGAAGGTATTATTCTCAGGCTATTTTGATTTATCTTTGAAGGCTATTACCCTTCTTTTTCTAACTCAATCAGCAAATCGCTTTTGCTTGTTGTATCTCCGGCTTTTACCAATACTTTCTTGATAATGCCTTTTGTGCTGGCAAGGATTGCATTTTGCATCTTCATTGCTTCCAATATAAGTAGCGTATCACCAGCTTTTACAGTATCACCTGTTTTTACCATTACTTCCAGTATTTTTCCCGGCATAGGAGCTTTCAGCCGTATTGTAGTAGATTCACTTGCCTGAGAGGTCAGCATCTTCTTGCGTTGTAGCGAAAAAGGAGACTCGATAGAAAAACTATAGCTGACTCCATTTATAAGCAGTTCGTACTCATTCTGGTGGCTGGATATTATCTCTACCGGATAGCTGATACCATTTGCCGACATGAAAGAGAAATCATCTTCTGTAAATTCGACTTTAGCATCTGTATTTTTAGTACTGTACTCTATTCCGTTTTGTTCATTTAACGAGAACTGGTATTCTTGCCCTGATTCTTTATTAAGGACTATCAGTTGTTTATCTTGATTATTCATATCGTTGGCAATTACATATTATTCATTCTGTTCCTTAACGACCACATATCAATCTCTTCTTTCTGGCTGTCTTGCGGTTTATTCCGTATTTCGAAATGATTTACGGCAAAAAGTGCTGCCAGTAGTTCTTCATCTTTTTCACGATACACCATCGAGTCCATGTCTTTTTCGATAAAGGAAGTATCAAATTCGCCTTTCTGAAATACTTCGTTGTGCAAGACTGCTTTGTCGAAAGGAATTGTCGTCTTAATACCTTTTACCTGAAAATCATTCAATGCCTGCAATGTCTTCTCAATAACGGTTTTTCGGTCTTTGGCATGTACTATAAGTTTGGCAACCATAGAATCGAAAAAGGGAGTTATTTCTGAATCGACCACAACTCCTGTATCGACCCTTATACCTTCTCCTTCGGGTAGCCGCAGGGCCTTTATCATTCCCAGATATGGAGAGAATCCGGCTTGTGCATCTTCGGCATTGATACGGCATTCTATTGCCCATCCGTTCAGTTTCACATCGTCTTGGGTTATTGGCAACTTCTCGCCATTGGCAACACGTATCTGCAACTCGATCAAATCTAATCCGGTGATCATCTCGGTAACAGGGTGCTCGACCTGTACACGGGTATTCATTTCCATGAAATAGAAGTTTCTATCTTTATCGAGCAGAAATTCTACTGTTCCCAAGCTTATATAACCACTCTCTTTGCCCAGAGATACGGCTGCATCTGTCATTTTCTTACGCAATGCTTCGTCTAATGCCGGCGAAGGAGCTTCTTCCAGAAGTTTCTGATGTTTCCGTTGAACAGAGCATTCCCTCTCTCCCAAATGGATTACATTACCAAATGTATCAGCTACGATTTGTACTTCTATGTGGCGTGGGTTTTCAAGATATTTCTCTATAAATACAGACGGATTATTAAATGCAGACAGAGCTTCGGATGCTGCGGAGAAATACATTTGCTTCATTTCCGATTGTTTGCGAACAATACGCATACCCCGTCCGCCGCCTCCGGCACAAGCCTTTATAATCAGTGGATAACCGATCTTTTTAGCTACTTCAAGTGCTTCATCTAATGTATCTACGCTACCTTCGCTACCTCCAAGCATAGGAACTTTTCCTTTTGCTGCAATTTCTTTGGCTACGACTTTATCCCCCATATTTTGAATGACACGAGGTGAAGGGCCGATAAATATTATCCCTTCTTCAGTGCATCGAATAGCAAACTGAGCGTTTTCTGACAGATAGCCATATCCGGGATGTATTGCATCTATCTTGTTCCTTTTGGCTAGTAATACGAGGCTTTCTATATCCAAAAATTCGGGAATATCGTTTTTCTCTCTTTCCGGAAAATCCACGACTTTATCTACCTGCGTGAGGTAATGGGCGTTTGGTTCCTTCTGGGTTCTTATACCTATCGATTGTATTCCCATTTTTTTAGCTGTTTGGGCTATCCTAATAGCTATTTCACCCCTATTGGCAATGAGAATCGAGTTTATTCTATCTTTTGTTTTCATCTGGAATTCTGTTTTTGATTAAAGCGGCATATTACCATGTTTCCTTTTAGGACGAAGCTCTGTTTTACGTTCAAGAGCTTTCAGGCAATTGATTATCTTACTCCTTGTCGAAGCCGGGTCTATCACTTCATCTATATACCCTTTTTCGTCGGCTATATAAGGATTTGTAACTTCTTCCCTATACTTCTGGGTAAGCTCTTTTTTGAGCATCACAGGGTCTTCCGATTCGGCGAGTTCTTTACGGTATAAGATTGCGATTGCGCCATCAGGTCCCATCACGGCTATTTCGGCTGTTGGCCATGCGAAGCTGAAATCGCCTCCAATACCTTTACTATTCATCACAATGTATGCACCTCCGTATGCTTTGCGCAAGATAACGGTTATTTTAGGTACAGATGCGTAAGTGTATGAATACAGCAGTTTCGCTCCGTGACGAATAATGCCGTCATGCTCTTGGTCTGTACCGGGTAAGAATCCCGGTACATCTTCCAATGTAATAATAGGTATATTGAAAGCATCGCAAATGTTTATAAAGCGAGCTGCTTTCACCGAAGAGTCTATATCCAACGTCCCTGCCATTACTTTTGGTTGATTGGCTACTAATCCTACAACCTGTCCGTCGAGGCGGGCAAAGGCTGTAAAAATATTCATTGCGTGATTTTCTGCAACTTCCAGATAGTCTCCGTTATCGACTATCAGTTCTACAATGTCTTTTACGTCGTATGGTTTGTCGGGGTCTTCAGGTACTATATTTCTTAAGCGTTCTTCTTTCCTGTTAGCGGCATCTTCCGATTTCACCAAAGGAGGATTTTCCATATTGTTGGATGGGAGGTAAGACAAGAGTTTTTTCACTCCCAATATTGTATTTTCGTCATCGTTGTAAACGAAGTCTGCCACACCCGATTTTGTTCCGTGAACGGATGCTCCGCCCAGGTCCTCTGTGGTTACGGTTTCATTTAATACTTCTTTGACTACATTCGGTCCTGTTACAAACATATAGCTGGTATCGGCAGTCATGAATATAAAATCGGTCAGTGCCGGAGAATAAACTGCGCCTCCGGCAGCTGGCCCCATGATTACAGATATCTGGGGAATGACGCCCGATGAAAGGACATTGCGCTTGAAAATATCGGCATAGCCATTCAGACTACTAATGCCTTCCTGTATGCGTGCGCCTCCTGAATCGATCAAACCGACAACAGGCGAACCGGTCTTCAATGCTAAATCTTGTATTTTAGATATTTTGGCAGCATGCATGGCTCCTAACGAGCCTCCCAATACATTGAAATCCTGAGAATATGCATAGACGAGACGTCCGTTTACTTTTCCGAATCCTGTTACTACACCATCGCCAAAGGCTTTCACCGTTTTGCCAAAAGAAGCATTAGCCGGAGGTGTATAAGCATCTGTTTCTTCGAATGTATTTTTATCGAAAAGGAGGAGAATGCGCTCGCGCGCGGTTAATCGTCCCCGCTTGTGTTGTTTCTCATAATAGGTATCGTCATACTGTTTCTTCAATAGTTCCTGACGAGCCAAAAATTGATCATACGATTTTTTCATTTTTATTATAGATTAAGTAATTATCCATCCTTATTAGGCTCAGAAATTAGAATTCCTGACTATAAAGATCAATCGCCAACAAAAAATAAATCACAGGAAATTTCCTAAACCAATATCCTGTAAGATACAGAATATCAGTAGATGGATGTTATCCGGCTTTATTTTCCCGAAAGCTTCAAACTATATAGATTTGGCAGGTCTTCTGGCTTACTCCGTCTCTGAACGCCCTTCCCATTCATATCACTGAACAGTGGAGATTGAATATTGTTCAAAGACTTTGGCAGAGCTTACAGCAGCGGGTCTGCTCACGATTTACACGTGATTCCCTTTTCACCATTCTCTATGGATATAGAAAATGACACCAAAACTGGCGTAAAGGTAGGTATTTTTCTTTATCTTAAAATAATTTGATAAAAATGATTGAATTTAATCTGCATTGAATTTTTTCTCTGCTATTTTTCCATACCTTTGCATTACAGAAGTTCTTTATCATAATTCTTCAACCGTTTAGGTGCCCTGATAAAGGGAGAATAGGGAATCACGTGTAAATCGTGAGCTGTCGCGCAACTGTAATCACCGCGAATGTTTCTATTTATATATCCACTGTTTCCACACGGGAATGGGAAGGAAAATAGAAATGGTGAGAGCCAGGATACCTGCCTTATACCGGATTGACAATGCTTCGCGATAAAAGTGTTATGTCGAATAATTACGCTCATCCCTCTCTCTGGGGGAATGTTATTATCTCATTATATTCTTATCGTTACAGTATTGTGAAGTTCGAAAAAGAGCTTTTTACATTATTATTTATTTAATCGTAAAAAGTTTAAAGAATGCGAACAAACAGTATTGATTATCCGCGTACAGATAATCAGTGTGTAACAAAATCAAATCTTGCATTTGCAAACCAAACTGTATCTATAGATAAGTTTGCGGATATGGTGCTTGATATTAGTACCCTTCTGTTAGAGTCGGGTGCTCATTGCGAACGGATTAATCGCAATATTCAGCGGATAGCCCAAAATGCAGATTATAGGGTGGAAATGCTGATATCTTTTACAGCTATTTCTGTTTCGGTAACAGATAAGAATAATCCCAGAAACATAGTCACAGCTAATAAAGAGGTAAGGCATCATGGGGCACACTTCGGTGTGCTGACTGATACCAGCTTGCTGACATGGAGACTGGTAGAAGAAGAAATATCGTTGTCAGAATTGGGTGATTATCTCAGTAAGTTGAAGAGTGTTCGACGATATCCGGTCTGGCTTGTACGACTGTTTATCGGTATTGCTTGTGGATGCCTTTGCTTACTTGTAGGAGGAAACTTGCTAGATGGGCTTTTCGCTTTATTCGCATCCGCAACAGGTCTTATTGTGCGGCAGGAGATGATAAAAAAACGCTTTAATCTGATGATATCCATCGTTTGCTCTGCATTTATAACTACTACCGTATCGGGATTGAATGTTTTATACGCTCTTGGTCAGTTGCCCGAATCGTCAGTTGCTACTTCCGTTTTGTTTCTCATTCCCGGTGTTCCTCTTATCAATAGTATAATAGATCTACTTGAGGGTTATATCCCTGTTGGTATTGCACGCGGAGCATTCGGAGGATTTATCCTTCTATGTATTGCTGTGGGTATGTTTCTTAGTATGGCGTTGATAGGTATTAATAATTTTTAGAATTATGGTAGTAGATATTTTAAGAGATGCATTCCTTAGCTTCTTCGTTGCCATAGGATTTGCTTTGTTGTTCGAAACGCCTAAGAAAGGCTTACTAATGGCCGGATTGCTTGGCGGACTAGGGCACGCTATCCGCTTCGGGTTGTTACAGTTTGGGTTCGGACTGATTTTCTCTACCCTGTGTGGTAGTGTAGCCATTGGCTTGATAGGGATTTATTGTGCCCATAAGATACATACCCCTCCTGTAGTATTCACTCTGCCGGCTTGTATAACAATGATACCGGGGCTGTATGCTTACAAAACGATGTTGGGTTTCATTAGGATATATGAAGAAGGTACTGTCGGAGCCAAATCTACCTTTTTGATGCAAGACACGATGTATAATTTCATTCTTACTTCGTCCTTACTATTCTGTTTGGCAATCGGCATTTGTATTGCAGCGCTGATATTCAGGAAAAAAAGTGTAAAAAAACTTAGAAAAATAAAGGATCTGGGAATCAGGTTATTCTGATTTCGTCACCTTTTTTGCAAATAATTATTCATTAAAATCAGTTAGAATTATGAAAAAAATATGTCCCCGCTGTTCTTCCGCATTTGCTTGCAGAGAAGACCGCACAGATTTATGCCATTGTACACATATTTATTTATTGTCGGGTGTGAGAGATTATATAAAAGAGAACTATGAGAATTGTTTGTGCCCTAAATGCCTTAAGGAGACCAACACAAGCTTTCATTCGTTCGGAGTCAATCCAAAGTATTTAATAAAGAGAGATAAACTATAAACCATTTAATAAGTTGAACATGTTGCAAGAATTTACATTAAGCAGAGGCCGTGCTATTATCAATTTTACGCTCAAATATTGTGATAACAGGCAGAAAATACTTAGTAGCTATGCGTTTCATAAGGTAGCAGAAGCCTTTATTTTCAGGATAAAGAAAGACAACCAGATTATTTATGATTATTTCATCAAGTATTTTAAGTCAGATGAGGCTCTCACATTATCGTTGATAGAGACAATCAAGCTGCTTACTGTTTGCGATATAGAAGAGATATTGGAGGTGAATAATAAGTTTGCTCCGTTCTTTGAAGACAAGGATATGTTTATAGAGCTTATCGAGATGTTCTATAATTATTGGAGACGGATGGAACGGGTTACGATCGTGCATAATAACCGGCCGGGCGATGGCTTACAAAATGTACGCTTCATACAGGCTAATCAATTGTTGAACGAACTGATATTATCTATCTATCGCCGTACGGAAGAAACTGTGATGGGCTATAGCCATAGCGTTTACAGACAAACAATTGCAGGAGCAAATGCAGGATTGATGCTCAATGATATACAGTGGAACTGCCCGATTGAATATAAGGGTCTTGCTTCAATCCCTTTCATCGGTACGGTAGTGGTAAATCCGCCATACATCACTTACACCAAGAAGAATACGCGTGATGGTATCTTTAAGGAGCATCAATCCAATCCTTTAGCTAATATGGTGTTGAATGAAGACGAGTGGTTTCTTTATCCTGCTAAAGTAGGAAGCTTATTAGCTTTCGTATATTTTCATAAAGATTTTATGTGTCACGGTTTAGGTCTTGCAAATCTTTTCGAATTGGCTAAAGGGAATGATTATATAGGAAAAAAGCCTGATTTGATTTATGTATTTGGATACCCTGACGGTTATGATGAGAAGCGGACGTTCTATTATAAAGATAAGAAGAATGACATCCTGATAGGCTATGCTAACTATTGCGATGAAATAGATTATTTCGGCTACATGAAAAAGATGCTTTTAACCCTTCATAATATAAAACAAATGGAAAGAGGTAATCTTCCTATTCATGGTGCTATGGTCAATATTGCTCTGAAAAATGGAAAGGAGACGAATATAATTATCATGGGCGACAGTGGAGCTGGTAAATCGGAAAGCCTCGAGGCATTCCGCACTCTCAACGAAAAGTATATACGGCATATGCGTATTATCTTTGATGATATGGGTTACCTTAAATTTGAAGATGATGGATCTATTAAAGGATATGGTACAGAAATAGGTGCTTTTGTCCGTACCGACGATTTAGACCCGGCCTATGCCTTTGCTCAGCTAGACAGAGGTATTTATACGAATCCTGACAGGATAAATGCACGTGTGACAATACCTGTTTCCACCTATCAGATTATATCGAAAGGATACCCGATAGATTATATGCTATATGCTAACAATTATGCAGAATCGGAAACGAAGATCAAACTCTTCGATGATGTAAGTCAGGCAATAGAGACGTTCGAGGATGGAGCAAGAAAAGCCAAAGGTACGACTACAGAAAAGGGTCTTGTAAAATCTTACTTTGCCAATCCTTTTGGACCTGTACAGGAACGAGAGAATGCTGAAAAGCTTGTCCGGAAATATTTTGTATCGTTGGCCGAAAATGGGATAAAAATAGGAGAGATGCACACCTCTTTGGCAATAGATGGTAAGACCAAAGACGGGCCAAGAGAAGCCGCTGAAGAATTGTTCAGTGTGATAAATGGGTAGATGGATAAGGGCAGTTTGCTTTAAGCAACTGCCCTTATTATATTAAAATAAATATGTTTACACGTCTAGTCTTCCAATATATAAATGGAGTCGGATGTATAGGTATTGTCCGGCGAATAGATAAGCCAATCGGTAAGGACTTCTAGCGGATATGTATTTATATTACCTTCTTTCAGACCCGATATCCAATATGGTTGGTTAAGTAACTTTCCTTCTATATTTTCTCCTCTGATAGAAAGTACGTCAAACCATAAATGCTCCTTTTCACTACCCGAATTAGGATCGTCTACATCCAGACCGAGTTTTACAAGAAATGTCCATCCGGGTTGCTCTTCTTCTTTCTTTGAGCCGAATAGATTTTTGAGGAAAGATTTTTTCTCAGGTTCTTTATATTCTTTTCTGAATACACGTTCGAATGCTTCGAAGCGTTCTTTTGCCAATGCGCTCATTCTGGCAGTTTCCTCATTCGTAATGTAATAAATGGGATTTTCTGCTAATGTGGGAGCATATATTTCAGGTGAAATCATATCGCCATCTTCTACGGCGAATAATATTCCCGAAGGCTCTGCATGTACATTATCTCCTTCGTCTCGATCTGCGAATCCGCCTAGTATGTTCTTTGGAAAATCTTTTAGGGCTTCTTCCCATCTTAACCAGCAAAGGTTGATACCCATTCCATCGTAGCCGATTGTAAATCTTTCTCTCTCTTTAGCAGGATGAGAAAGGAATTTCTTAACGGTCATATTGATTAGTGTGTTCATCTGGTCGGCTCCCTGGCTGAAATTAAGCATTTCGAGCTCTACAGATGCACAACGATGAAGCCCATGTGTATGAAACCAGTATCGACGGTTTCCGTTCTCTCCATCCTCGTCATATACACAATGCAAGGTATATAAATAATCGGGAGAGGGAGGAGTGGACGATTTGGCTGTCATGCTTAACCACTTAGCCGATAAAAGTCGGTAGGACATGAAGTCGATAATCAGGCTTGCATCGGGAACGATTGCGTTCATTATTTTGAGCTGGAGATGAAACGAAGTAAGCGGATCCAATTCGAAATACATAGATGTTTCGAGATAGTATTCCTGTACCATCGCCTTTTGCATCGATTCTTCATCAATCGAATTTGCTAACCCATAGTCATTCAGATTGATATTTTTCGTATCGCAGACATATAGTTGTACATTGAAGTTTGCTGCCTGATATTCGATTTCGGCATCGAAGCTCATAATGGAGTATTCGCTGTCGACTTCTGCCTTGTTGAACGAAATAAGCTTAAAATCCTTATTTTTGGAGAGATACTTCTCTATTTGGGCCGAGTCAAATTTAAAATTCGTATCGAATGGATGAATTCCCATTACTGACGCAAGTCCCGTTTCACCATCTGCCAGTAAATCATATTTTTCATTATTGTCCATATGTGTAAAGTATGAATTGTGTATAAAAAGCTGAGGATTTATTATTTATATTCGAACTGAGGTAAAACTATTTCTGTATCTCCCTCAATTTTATTTTCGTCAGTACCTGCTTTGTATTTAATGGGAAATCGGCATCCATCATCCATGCATAGAAACTTGGTTCTTTTTTTAATACTTCTGCTACCGATTTACCTTTGTGTTTACCAAAATTAAATATTTCTACACCATTTTCATCCTTGATAATACGACCTGCCAGATCGACATTATTGTTGAAGAAAGAAAATTCATTAGCTAATTTCTCAATGTCGTTTTCTAAATCATCATATTTGTCCAGTTGGGCTTTCAGCACTTCATAGGTTGCAAGCGTATCAGCTTCGGCAGAGTGAGCGTCGACCAGCTCTTCATCGCAATAGAACTTGTATGCTGCCTTGAGTGTCCGTTCTTCTTTTTTGTGGAAGATGATTTGTACATCGATCATCTTACGTCTGCTGAAATCAATATCTACTCCTGCCCTAAGAAATTCTTCGGCTAATAATGGGATATCGAATCGGCTGGAATTGAATCCTGCTAAGTCACAGCCTTCAATCTGATCAGCTAATGATTTTGCTATCTTTTTAAACGTAGGACTATCTTTGACATCATCGTCTGAAATGCCATGTATGGCTGTTGCACCGGGAGGTATCGGCATCTCAGGGTTGATACGTCTGGTCTTTACTTCTTTTTTTCCGTTAGGGAAGACTTTCAGATAGGCGATTTCAACAATTCTGTCTTTTACTGTGTCCGTTCCTGTGGTTTCCAGATCAAAAAATACAAGCGGATTTTTCAGATTTAATTCCATAATCTTTTTGAAGAAAAAACTTTATCATTCCCCATGTATTTTCCAGAAGAATGATAAAGTTTAAATGTTTTAGTAATATTTTAATTTATAATACTTCGTCTTTTAGTCGTTAAGCATCATTGGCATCAGTAACATCAGCAAATCTTCATTTTCCTCATTTTCGGTAGGAATGATAAGCCCAGCACGTGACGGGTCTGATAGTTCCAGCGAAATATCTGTAGAAGGAATATTATTCAAGATATCGATAAGGAAACTTGATTTGAAGCCAATATTCATTGCTGTGCCGGTATATTCGCAAGGAATAGTTTCTTCGGCAGCAGTAGAGAAATCAATGTCTTGTGCCGAAACAACTATACTACTTTCAGAGAGTTGAAGTCTGATAAGGTTGCTTGCCTGATTGGAGAATACAGATACGCGTTTCAGAGCATTCAGGAAAGTCTGACGATCTAGAATAACCTTGTTCGTATTGTTCTGAGGTATTACAGAATTATAGTTCGGGTAACGTCCTTCTATAAAGCGGCAAGTCATTGTATAGCTCGACATCTTGATATAGGCATTGTTCTCATCAAATTTGATCTCTACAGTTTCCGCTTCTTTAGGCAATATAGCTCTAAGCAGATTGGCCGGTTTTTTAGGAAGGATAAAGGATGCGCGTTCTGCTCCTTTAGCCGACATTGTTTTGCAACGCACCAATTTATGTCCGTCAGAAGCAACGAATGTCAGGTTTTCTGTTGTGATATCGAAGAATACACCGTTCATCACAGGGCGTAACTCATCATCAGCACTAGCGAATAATGTACGGTTGATACTTGAAAACAATACCTGTGGTTCGATAGTAAGGCTTACGGCAGTATCTTTCAATTCTTTAGGTTGAGGATAGTCATCGCCACTCTGTCCTATGAAATTGTATTTTCCGTTGTGGAAGAATATAAATGTTTCCAGATTTTCGCTGTTTATTTCGAAAGTAAGCGGTTGTTCAGGAAGCTCTTTCAAAGGATCTAGGAGGTTCTTTGCATTTACTGCAAATTTACCACTTCCTTCGGCTTCATTTACTTCCAGAGAAGTAACCAGGCGAGTTTCCGAATCAGCAGCTGTGAGCGATAGGGTAGTGCCCTCAAGTTCCAATAAGAAACAATCTAAGATAGGCAATGTGTTTTTTGAGTTAATCACCTTGCTTATAGCTTGTAGATGACTTAGTAACGCAGTACTGGAAACAACGAATTTCATATTCTTATAATGTATAATTAGTTTTTATTTTCAGATGACATCAATAGAGCAAATATAGGAATTTTTTTGATTATGTCAAGTTCAAAATAGCAGAATGTTCTCAGATAAACTGGTGTTTTTATTAGAATAGAAATTTCAGTATTGCTAAATCTTCTTACTCATCTTATAATTGGTAAGATATAAGTTTTTTGCTTTTCTCTTCTGCTCTTCATCAACAGCAAACCCTTGTCTTTCGAAAAAAGGACGTGCAGTAATGCTTACTTCTGATGTTATTGTGCGGATATTATTATTTATCGCATAATTCTCTATACTGTTATATAGTAATTTTGCTATACCTAGCCTCTGAAAATCTTTATGGACAAACATCATGTGTAGATAGCCATCTCTATTGATAGATGAAAAACCGACTATCTTCTCTGATTCATTTTTCACCATAATGAGATGATGCTCTGTCAAGAGTTGAACCCAAGGGGAATCATTGTCGCCGCACGATGCCCAGTCTTCTACTTCGGAGGCTGAATAATCTTTGCGATTGACTGATAAGATAACCTCTTTGTATAACTGCTTCAATTCGGGAATGTCTGTTAAGTTGGCAGTTTGAATATGGTACATAGATCTTATATTAATAAAATAAGGCTTTAGTCTGTTTAGCTAAAGCCTTTAAATTTTTATGGGTATATTACAGTTTCGCTTTCAATTCCTCTGCTATCGCATCCAGAAAATCTTCGGTATTCAGATAATCGGTACGTTGCAAATTCTCGCCATGTACGAGCAATGCAAGGTCTTTTGTCATTTTACCTTTTTCGACTGCTTCTATACATGCTTTTTCGAGCTTATTTGTAAAATCAATCAATGGCTGATTTCCGTCGAGTTTTCCTCTATGAGCCAGACCTCTTGTCCATGCAAAGATAGATGCAATAGGGTTGGTCGAAGTTTCTTTGCCTTGTTGATGTTGACGGTAGTGGCGGGTTACTGTTCCGTGTGCAGCTTCTGCCTCCATAGTTTTTCCATCAGGGGTAAGAAGAACGGATGTCATTAAACCCAAAGAGCCGAATCCTTGTGCGACAGTATCGGATTGCACATCTCCATCGTAATTTTTACACGCCCATACAAAGCCTCCGTTCCACTTCAAAGCGGCCGCTACCATATCGTCTATCAGACGATGTTCGTAGGTGATGCCTGCTTTTACGAATTCGGTTTTGTATTCGGCTTCGAATACTTCCTGAAAGATATCTTTGAATCGTCCGTCATAAGCCTTTAATATTGTATTTTTGGTTGAGAGATATAACGGATATTTTTTCTGCAATGCCAGTCTGAAACATGAGTGAGCAAATCCATAGATGGATTCGTCCGTATTGTACATCCCCATAGCGATACCGTCTCCGCTGTAATTATATACGGTATATGATTGCGGTTCGCCTTCTTCAGGTGTGAATGTAAGCGTAAGTGTACCTTTTCCTCTGGTTACAAAATCTGTGGCTTTGTATTGATCGGCATGAGCATGACGGCCTATGATGATGGGTTGAGTCCATGTATTTACGAGGCGTGGTATATTGCTGATGATAATCGGTTCACGGAAAACTGTTCCTCCGATTATATTACGGATTGTTCCGTTTGGCGACTTCCACATTTTCTTTAGATCGAATTCTTTTACACGTGCTTCGTCGGGAGTGATTGTAGCACATTTTATTGCAACATTATATTTCAAAGTTGCTTCTGCGCTGTCTATTGTCACTTGATCGTCTGTGGCATCACGGTTTTCGACGCTTAGATCGAAATATTTCAGATCTACATCGATATACGGAAGGATAAGTTTATCTTTTATGTACTGCCATATTATTCGGGTCATTTCATCGCCATCCATCTCTACGACAGGATTTGCTACTTTTATTTTTTGCATATTAAATATTTTTATTTGAACTTATTTCAATTTGTGTTGCATATCCTTTAACCACATTCCCAACAGGTCGAGCATTTGTGTGTGATATTTGAAATTCTCTCTCATGCCCCAGCCATGCCCGCCTTCGGGGAATATATACATTGTTGCCGGAACGTTATATTTTTTCAAAGCTTCATAATAGCCTACACTATTTGCGGGTACTACTCCCGTATCGTCATCGCTCAACAACAAGATTGCAGGAGGTGTATTTTCCTTTACCTGTGCTTCGTTTGAGTAAAATTCGATTTCGTCCGTTGTCGGGTTATCTCCTAGCAGATTTGTTCGAGAGCCTCCATGTGTAGCTTTCTTCATTGTAACTACAGGGTAGAAAAGAATGGAGAAATCGGGACGCGTACTGACTCCGTCTGTTGCAAAATGAGTGGAAAGTGTTGCAGCCAGATGTCCTCCGGCCGAGAATCCAGCAACTCCTACCTTATTCGGGTTTATCCCTAATTCTTTAGCATTCTTTCTGATGTATCGCATAGCTTGTTGGGCATCGTCTAACGGAATTTCTTTATGTTTGTTAGGCATGCGGTATTTGAGGATAACACCTGCTATTCCTTGTTTGTTCAACCATTTTGCAATATCTATGCCTTCATGGTTAATAGCAAGGCCGGCATATCCTCCTCCCGGACAGACAAGAACGGCCATCCCTGTATTATTCGCCTTGTCGGGCAAATAAATCGATAATTCGGGACTTGAAACATTGGTTACCCAGCCCTGAGCCTGATTGTATTGCTCGGCTTCTGTTATATTATTGCTCGTAGGAGGGTTACCTTCCCATAGCTTTACTGATTTTTGCGCACTCATGTTTATGGAAATAGACAGTAATATTACGATTGTAAATAATGTTCCTCCGCTAAACAGGATTGGTCTCTTCGATTTGTTCATTTTTGACGGGGATTAAGTTGATAATTCCCAAAGATAGATATTTTGAAAATTAATTCAAAGGCACAATAAGGAAGATATATCAAGCCTTTTGTATATTTTTAAGTATATTTGTCGCTCAAAATATAACAAAAAGATATGGAAACAGTTTTAAGCGGAATCCGCTCGACAGGAAAACTGCATTTGGGTAATTATTTCGGAGCATTAAGAAATTTCACCAGAATGCAGCATGAAAACAAATGCTTCTTTTTCATTGCAGACTATCACTCTTTAACGACGCATCCCGACCCTAAAATATTGCATAGTAATGTCAGAAATGTATTGGTAGAATATCTTGCAGCAGGTATTGATCCTGAGGTATCAACAATATTTGTGCAAAGCGATATGCCCGAAGTGTGTGAATTATATCTGCTTCTGAATATGCATGCATATCTTGGGGAGCTTTCTAAAACAGTATCTTTTAAGGAAAAAGCCAGAAAACATAAAGACAATGTGAATGCCGGTCTTCTGACGTACCCGACCCTGATGGCTGCCGATATATTGATTCATAATGCAGACAAAGTTCCGGTAGGAAAAGACCAAGAGCAACATTTGGAAATGACACGCAAGTTTGCACGCCGATTCAATAATATGTATGGGGTTGAATATTTCAAAGAACCTGTAGCCTACAACTTTGGTGAAGAGTTGATAAAAATTCCGGGACTTGACGGAAGTGGAAAAATGGGTAAATCGGAAGGAAACTGCATCTATCTGGATGAAGACCCTAAGAGCATAGAAAAAAAGGTGAAACGTGCTCTAACAGACGAAGGACCTCAAGCACCGAATTCGGAGAAGCCTGACTATATCGAAAATCTGTTTACAATACTCAAAGTAGTATCGACAGACGAAGTAGTGCAGCATTTCGAAGGCAAATGGAACACATGTGAGATACGTTATGGTGATCTGAAAAAGCAATTGGCAGAAGACATCATCAAGGTGACAACACCAATAAGAGAGCGTATTATAGAAATACAGAATGACGATGCTTATCTTCACAGAGTAGCTACAGAAGGTGCGGAAAAAGCACGTGAGAGTGCGCGAAAGACTCTTGGCGAAGTACGCGAAATAATGGGATTCAAAAAATTCTAAGATACAATATGATAAAATAGATGAAGTGTCCGGATAAACTCCGGACACTTTTTTTATTCTCATTTTTGAAAAGAAATATATCATTATTAAAAACCTTAACTTGTCAAAACCGCTTAGATTTGTTAAACCTAATCTAAGAAAAACAAAACAAACATGGCAAAAAAACATCTGATTCTAATAGCATTTATTGTATTTTCCCTTGCAGGTATTTATATCCCTGAGATGAAAGGTCAGGTTAATAGTAATATTCCGGCACAGCTTATGGGAAACAGGTTTTTGACGCTGAATACCATAATCAGAGTCAATCAGATTGAAGTTTCACGGGACAAGAATGAAGGCCGTGATGAGCGGCATCTGCACAGTCCCGAAAAAATAAGGGTGTTTAGGGATGCAATAGCATCTGAATTTCCTGAGGCGCGCATATCATGGGCTTTCAGTTGGTTGGCTCTGCACGACCAGACCGATAACTACAAAAAAATACGGGAACAGGTAGTGGAATACCACCATAAATATGGAGATGATATTACCTTCATTCCGGGAGCTTATTTTGCAAACGCTTATAATACAAGAGAACAAGTGAATAAGGACTTGCACGATGGCTTGGCAAAGGTAAGTGAAATGGTTGGTAACGGTTTTCGCCCTAAAAGCGTTTTAGCCGGTTTTCTTGCTGCCGAAAATCAACAATACCTTGCCGAAAAAGAAGGCATTCATGTTTGTCAGGGAAATATATTCAGTCAGTTTTCAATCGATAATCAGGATGGAGACGGTGCCGTTTCATATCCTTTCTATCCTTCGAAAGAGCATTTTTGTAAACCGGCTCAGGGGAAAAATGATTTTATCGATTGTGTAAATCTCGACGGATGGACAGTCGATTTTCTATCAGCCCGACGAGCTGGATTCGAAGATGGATTCAATAGCCGTATGGGAGTGGGGCCGATAGAAACAATTTTTGCTTATGGAAAGCTTACCGGATTGAAAGAGATGATGCATACAACAGCGATTCATTTCGACAAAGGATTTGACCTAAATGGGTTTGCCTGGGTTACAAACTGTTGGGAACAAAGCCTACCTAATGATGGACTAAGAGACTGGCTTAACGAAATAAAAAGAGAATGGCCGGATGTAAAATTTATTACACAAGGGGAGTTCGGGTTGCTATGGCGGGATCACTATAAAGAAAATTCTTTCAACTATCGCTTCGAGCAAAAAGGATCGGGGATCGGCGGATCGGACAGTAATCTTAAGATGTACTGGTTTATGAATAAAGATTTTCGGCTGGCTATAACTAAAGACTGGCAGTTGAACTGGGGTAGGGAGTATGTTATTGATTTTACCGACTATAACCTGAAAGCCGAAGAACCAATAGATATGACAAGGAAATGGAGCTTACTCGGGGAAATTAATCAGAAAAAGACACGTTCACAAGACAGACCGAAGCCTATTAATGAACTTTCATCAGAAGCTAAAGATCTGATAAAGAAACATTATCCATATTTATTCGATAATAATAGGACACGAGGTGAATATATCAGCTATTGATCAGATAAATAAAATAAAAATACTAATACAATCTATATGAAAATAATTAGAATCCTTATAATCTTTGCATTGGTATCGTATTGCATTACAGGATATTCGTCTCCGGGACAACCCAGAGAGAAGAAATTAGAAAAACTGAAAAAGGACTTAAAAAATCCGGACAAATCTTTCCGTTCGGCTCCTCTGTGGGTATGGAATACAAAAGTAACGCGTGCCGATATAGACAGAATGCTCGCAGAACTTAAAGAGCAGGGTTTTGGCGGGGCATTTGTTCATCCACGTCCGGGTATGATAACCGATTATCTTTCCGATGATTGGTTCGACCTCTATAAATATAGTGTGGAAGTAGGTAAAAAGCTTGAATTGGATATCTGGATTTATGATGAGAATTCTTATCCGAGTGGATTTGCGGGCGGACATGTTCCTGCTCAAATGCCCGAGTCTTATAATCAGGGGCAAGGATTGACCTATAAGAAAGAAGAGATGTTGCCCGAAAATGCAAAAGACTACTTCCTGTGCCTAAAAAAAGAAGGTGATACTTTCAAGGATATAACATCATCGCTCAGTAATTACAAAAACGTAAAGGGAGAATATTATCTCTATAATAAAACATATAACGGACGTTCCGATTGGTATGGCGGTTTCACATATGTAGATTTGTTATACCCGGGAGTTACGCAGAAGTTTATAGACGTAACTATGTCGGGCTATGAAAAGCATTTTGGCAAAAAATTAGGAACAGAAATCAAAGGTATCTTTACGGATGAGCCTCAGATAGCAAGCCCCGGCGGCATGCGCTGGACACCCGACCTATTCGATGTATTCCAAAAACAGTGGGGATATGATTTGAAATCTGTATTGCCGCTGATTGGAGAGACAGAAGGGAATTGGAAACAGGTTCGCCATAACTATACGGAAACATTGACGCAAATGTTTATTGACCGTTGGTCGAAGCCGTGGTTTGAATATACCGAAAAGAAAAACATGAAATGGACAGGGCACTATTGGGAACATGGATGGCCTGACATGTCGCATGGTGGTGATAATATGGCGATGTATGCATGGCACCAGATGCCGGCAATAGATATGTTGTTCAATCAGTTCAACGATTCTAATCCGCAAGCTCAATTCGGAAATGTAAGGGCTGTAAAAGAATTGGGAAGCGTTGCCAACCAGATGGGATATGTGCGCACATTGAGCGAAACCTACGGTGGTGGAGGCTGGGATGTGACATTCGAAGATCTGAAAAGGCTAGGGGACTGGGAGTACGTTCTGGGGGTTAACTTCCTCAATCAGCATTTATCGCATATGACAATCGTAGGTGCACGTAAGTATGACTATCCGCCTGTGTTTACATCTCTTTCTCCTTGGTGGTCGAGCTATAAATCGCAGAACGATTATTTTGCACGTCTGTCGATGTTATTAAGTCAGGGCGAGCAGATAAACGACATTCTTGTTCTTGAACCGACTACTACTGCATGGCTCTACTATTCATATATAAAAGGGCATCCCAAGACGATGGAGGTAGGTGTTAACTTCCAAAACTTTGTGACTAAACTATCTAAGAATCAGATTGAATACGACCTCGGTTCCGAGAACATAATAAAAGATCAGGGGAAAGTAGCTAAAAATACATTTGTCGTAGGCAAAAGAACATATAAGAAAGTATTGCTTCCTCCTATGACAGAGAATCTGAATGCAGTGACATTCGCCTTGTTGAAAAAATTTGTTAGTGCAGGCGGTGAACTGATCGTATTTTCTGAACCAAACTTAGTGGATGGAAAAGAAAGCGCCGAATTGAAAAACTTTTTCAAAGAAAACTCATCCCGCATCAAAACCTATACTGAGGATGCGACAGATAAAGCCATCAAAGAATCGCTACAAAGCGAGAAAGTTCGTTTCAGCAATGTAGAAAGCAATAACCTTTATCACCACAGAAGGACGTATGACGATGGCGAGCTGGTATTTCTTGTAAACTCTTCTTTGACTGAAAATGCTAAAGGGAAAATTTCGCTTGAAGGCAAAACTTTAATGGAAATCGACGGTATGTCCGGTGAAATATTTGCTTATCCAAATGCCCAACAAGGAAAATTTGCTGATGCCGAATTTATCCTGCCTCCTGCCGGAAGCCTTATTCTATTCAGTTCGCCTTCAAGCGTTAATAAATATCAGACGAAACCGAAAATGGCTGCCGGAAGTCCGGTGAAGGCTGATAGCCCATTGGAGATAAAGAGACTACAAGATAATGTATTAAATATAGACTTCTGTAGCCTTATTATAGACGGCAAGCCTGTGAAGAATACGAATCAGGATCAGAATCTCTATACAGTAGAGGCATGTGCCCTATTGTATAAACACTTCGGGATGAACAATCCGTGGAATTCTGCAATCCAATACAAACAGACAGTTGTCGAGAAGGATACCTTCAAAACAGGAGATATAAAAGTGAAATATCACTTTGTCGTTGCCGGCAATATGGATAATAGTAAAATGAGATTGGTTGCTGAACAACCGAATATATGGAAGGCAAAAATAAATGGTCAGGCTGTAACCGCCAATCCTCAAGATAGATGGCTGGATTCTCGTTTTGGGGTATATGAAATAGGCAAATATGTGAAAACAGGTACAAACGTGGTTGAACTCAGTGTAGAACCTATGAGCATCTATGCAGAAATAGCTCCTGTATTTATCTTGGGAGATTTCTCTCTCGAATCGGCAAATATGGGCTGGATAATGAGAGAGCCTGTCGACAAATTTAAACTGGGAAGCTGGAAAGAACAAGGGCAGCCTTATTACTCGTGGGATGTATCTTACAGTAAGAATTATACGATAGATGATACGGATACACGTTATGCTCTGCAATTGAAAAAATGGAATGGGACAGTTTCGGAAGTATATGTTAATGGCAGTAAGGTTGGTGTAATCGCTTATAAACCATATGATTTTGATCTGTCTCCATTTTTGAAAAAAGGAAATAATAAGGTAGAAGTCAGAGTAATAGGAAGCCTTAAAAACTTATATGGTCCTCATTACAGCCGCGACAGGGGGATAGCAGGCCCTTGGCACTGGAACAGTGTACATCGACAAGATCCGGGGAGTGATTATAGTTTGTTCGATTACGGATTGATGGAAGATTTCGCAGTTGTTTCATCTAAGTTATAAAAAGTATTTATTGATATATTTTACATCTACTATGCTTTTGTGACTATTGGTTGTCATCCTGAGTGAAAGGAAGGATCTCCTTATAGAGATGTCTCGCTTCGTTCGACATGACAAAGGAAAATATATTATTAATTATTACTCGTTACTTAAATAAAGAATACCTAAAACATAAATATTTATACATGGAAAAAGTAAAAGTTGGATTGTTTGGCGTTGGTCTGAATACTTATTGGGGTCAGTTCGATGGTCTTCTTGATAAACTGACTAATTATCAGAATATTATTAAAAATAAAATGCAGTCATACAACGATATAGAGGTAGTGGATGCAGGAATGATAGATGATACGGATAAGGCGAACAATGCCGCATCGCTGATGAAACGGGAAGATGTGGAAATCTTGTTCATTTTTATCTCCACATATGCTCTTTCTTCTACCCTGATACCCATTGTCAACAGGCTCAATATACCTGTTATACTGCTGAATATATCGCCTGCGCCTGCAATAGATTATAATAAAATAAATAGCATGAACGACAGAGGTGCTATGACCGGCGAGTGGCTTTCAAGCTGTCAGGCTTGCTCTGTTCCTGAGTTTGCTGCCGTATTCAATCGTGCTTCTGTAAAATATGACATCGTTTCAGGATATCTGGATGATAGCGAGGCATGGGATGAAATTGCTCAATGGATTGCTGCGGCTAAGGTTTCGGCAGGTATGAGGGCAAACCGCATGGGCGTACTTGGCAATTATTATGGCGGAATGGTGGATGTGTATTCTGACCTCGCATTGCACAGCACAGTCTTTGGTACACATGTGGAAGTACTTGAAATGTGCGAACTGGCAAGCCTCAGGCAGTCTGTCAGCAAAGATGAGGTTGCAGAGAAAGTAAAAGAATTCGAGAAAGCGTTTGTCATAGATAGTGCTTGTTCTACTTACGAAATAGAAAGAGCGGCACAAACTTCCGTAGCATTGGATAAGCTGGTAGAGACTCATCGGTTGGGTTCGATGGCATACTATTATGCGGGGATGAACGGCAATGAATATGAAAATATAATAACCTCAGTAATAGCGGGGAATACGTTGCTTACAGGAAAGAATATTCCTATAGCCGGAGAGTATGAGATTAAGAATGTTCAGGCTATGAAAATCATGGCATTGATGGGCATAGGCGGTTGTTTTTCGGAGTTTTATGCGATGGACTATAATGATGATATTGTGATGCTGGGGCATGATGGTCCTGCTCATTTTATAATTGCAGAAGGGAAAGTCAATCTGGTTCCGCTGCCTGTATATCATGGTAAACCGGGCAAAGGCTTATCGATACAGACATCTGTTAAACATGGGCCTGTGACATTACTATCTGTGGTAGAAGGAAATGAGGGTATGTCACTCCTTGTTGCCGAAGGTGAGTCTGTACCAGGGCCTATTCTGAATATCGGGAATCTGAACAGCAGATATAAATTTCCTGTTTCGGCGAAAGAATTCATAAAAAGATGGAGTAAAGCCGGTCCGTCTCACCATTGTTCTATCGGTGTCGGTCATGTAGCGGATATAATAGAAAAGTACGCTTTTATGCTGAATATTCCTGTTACGGTTATCTCTTAATATTATGTCCCTCCTTTCGGTATTGCAAAGGGGGGATGCATATTTATTTTACTAACGACCAAAATGCTATGCTATGAAAAAAATCACAATAGCTTATATCATTATATCTTTATTTTTCAAGTTATCGGATGAATTTTCCCGTTAGGGAAAAGAAAACCCCTGTTTTCAAACAGGTATTAACGCAAAAGGATTTATCCTTTTACCTTTCAACCTGCGGAACTTGTTCCGTAGTATTTGAGTCAATATCTCATGTAAGGATAAAAATACAGATGTGGCTGATCCTAACAAGATTACTGTAGCTTGTTATTATTTTCCTAACTATCATACAAGAGATACTACCGAGCTGCGTATCAGCCGGCAACATTTCGATAATTGGTCTGAATGGGAATTAGTAAAGCAGGCTACTCCGCGTTTCGAAGGGCATGAGCAGCCCAAAGTTCCGGCATGGGGTTACGGTGATGAAAAAGACCCTGAAGTAATGCAACAGAAAATAGATGCGGCTTCGACTCATGGTATTGATGTTTTCATTTTCGATTGGTATACATATGAAGGAAGACCTTTCCTGAATCGTTGTTTAGACGAGGGTTTTTTGAAAGCCAAGAATACGAACTCAATAAAATTTGCACTCATGTGGGCGAATCATGATTGGCTCGAACTATACCCATATACAGCTTTTGACCCAATAGATAAAATGTATTCAGGGGCTGTTACTTCCGAAACATTCGACCGTATAGGCAACGAACTTATTGAGCAATATTTTACAAAGCCTAATTACTGGCTTATCGATGGGAAAGCCTATTTTTCTATCTATGACATTCAGAAATTTGTGGAGAGCTTCGGTTCGTTGGAAGCGACTCGTAAGGAAATGGAAAAATTGAATGATAAGGCTATAAAGGCAGGACTGAAAGGAATACATTGGAATCTTGTGGCTTGGGCACACGCTATTTTACCGGGTCAGGATGCCCCTTCTAATAACAAAGAACTGATAGACAGCCTGAATTTTACCTCTGCTACCTCTTACGTATGGATTCATCATGCACGTCTTCCTGAAGTTCAGACAGATTTTAATCAGGTCAGAGATCAGTATATGCAGCATTGGGATAAAGTAAAAGAAGAATATAGTGTCCCTTATTTCCCGAATGTTACTATGGGATGGGATTCGAGTCCAAGAACAAATCAGCAGACAGAATGGCCATCAAGTGCGGGTTATCCCTATACAAATATAATAACGAACAATACTCCTGAGAATTTTAAAACTGCCCTGCAAATGACCAAAGATAAATTGCTGGCAGACCCTAACGGACCACGTATATTGAATATAAATTGCTGGAACGAATGGACAGAAGGTAGTTACTTGGAGCCTGACACTAAGAATGGGACAGCCTATATGGATGCTGTAAAAGAGGTTTTTGCATTCTCTAAATAAATATATAGATTTATTGCTTCTTAATATTACGTCCCTCCTTTCGGTATTGCAAAGGGGGGATTCCTTCTTTTTTGCGGAAGAATGTGGAAAATTGGCTGGCATTTTCGAAGCTGAGTTTGTAAGCGATATCTGTTATGCTGAGGTCTGTAGTGTCTAGTAGCTCCTTTGAGCGGAGGAACTTCAGGTTTAGTAGGTATTGTGTAGGCGAAACATCCACATATTGTTTAAACATTTTCCTGAACCAAGAGTAGCTGACGCCCAGTTTTTCTGCTATTTCTTCGGATGATATGCCGCTTTCTATTTCCTGCCTCATTATGTTTCGTGCTTCGTCTATCTTGTTTATTGCAAAAGAGTCGTTGAGTATCAGGTTTTTGTTTTTATAATATACTGATCCTAAGATATATAATACTATGCTGGATATGATCTGCTGATAACCGGCTCTTTCTTTCAATGTGTAATTTGCAATATCCTCGTACAGGCTGATAATGGAAGAACTGAACCCCAGATTAAAGATAGGAGATTGGGGTGTGAAGAAATCGTTTCTAACCCGATTGTCTATATGTATGCCTTTGAAACCCACCCAGTATTCGAACCACCCCGTATTTTTATCGGGTTCGTAAGTGTGCCATTCGTTAGGGAAAAGCAATATCATTGTTCCGGCTTCTATCCGTTGCCTTTTGCACGATTTCGATTCGAAGTAACCTCTGCCTTGCGGAATGTATATGAGTTGATATTCTTTTAGTACTCTTCCATTCAACGGGTTGAATATATGCGATTTAGGGTGCTGCGAACGGGGGTATGAACTGTTAGGGGGAATGAGCTGGGAACCGACCGTTGTGACAACGATACCCCATGCTTCATCGTTGCTGCTAATGTTGAAATATTTGATATTCCGGTTTTCAGAGGATTTCATAGTAACGTTAGATTATAGATAGCTAATATTCAAATAACCAATCCGATACTAAAAGTAGTGAATTTTTGAAAGATATGGACTTTATTACGTGGAAAAGTCAGTTGAGATCATTGATTGTTAAATTTAGCTAAAGTAAAAAGAGGAGGCAAAACTAGATTTTACTTCCTCTTTATTATAATGCTGTTTGACTTGTAATTAATCTTCCTGAGATATTGTATTCGTAAGTTTTAGTCGAATTCTTTCTTCAGTTGCTCTATCCAGTTCTTTATACGTTCGTCGGTCTTTTTAGATTGGTTTTCGATATCGATAGCCAGTCCCATAAATTTTCCTTCTCTCAATGCACGTGACATCTCGAAGTTATAGCCTTCGATTGAAGTAAAACCTACGATCTTTGCACCGACAGACTCGAATGTTTCGGCTAGGATACCCATTCCGTCGATAAAATTTTCAGGATACTTTACCTGATCACCTAAGCCAAAAATAGCAATCTTTTTGCCTCTCATTTTCAATGACTCCAGCTCCGGCTTCACTTCATCCCAATAGCTTGGCAATTCGCCGTCGAACCATGTAGATACACCAATTATGATATTATCATATCCTTCAAAATCTTTTTGCCATGCATCTTCGACAGGGATCACATCTATCTGGGCATCACCGAATGCCGTTTTTATCTTTTTAGCTATTTTAGCGGTTTTAGTGGTACTTGTACCATAAAACAACCCTATTTTTTTCATAGTGCCTAGTGTTTTGATTGTTTAAAATTCGAGTAATTTCTTAGCTGCATCATAGATACGTTCTTCGTTAGGAAGTACGGCTCTTTCTAAAATAGGGTTGAAGCCTACAGGTGTAAATGTAGAGCCTACACGTTGTACAGGAGCATCCAGATATTGGAATATCTCTGTGCCAATCATAGCGGCAATCTCAGCGCCGAAGCCTGAAAATACTTTGTCCTCGTGAACAACGAGCGCTTTACTTGTCTTTTTCACCGAGTCGAAAATAGTCTCCTTATCCAGTGGAACCAGTGAGCGAATATCTATCACCTCCACGTCCCATCCTTCTTTTGCTAAGCGTTCTGCTACTGCAAGACTGAGTAGTGTTGTATTGCCATAGGTAATCAAACTCAAATCTTTACCCGGACGGCGGATACGAGCTTTTCCGAATGGTACTTCAAAATCGTCAGGTATAACAGTTGCTGCATCAACAGAATTATAAAGTGCCTTTGGTTCTAAAAATACGGTAAATCCTTTCGAGCGGATGCTTGTACGCAATAAGCCTGCTGCATCATCGGCAAACGAAGGATATACAATGCGTGCTCCCGGTAGGCTGGCAAAGACAGCCTCTAGGTTCTGTGAGTGATACATTCCTCCACCAATATATCCACCCGACGCAAGGCGGAGTGTGATGTTAGGCGAAAATTGGCCATTACTGCGCCAGTAGTCATGTGTACATTCTATATATTGTTCCATTGCAGGCCAGAAATAGTCGGCAAATTCGGCTCCCTCTATTACGATGCGTATTTTAGGATCGAAACGGCTCATACCATTTGCCGTTCCCACGATAAAGTCTTCAGCGATGGGAGCATTAAATACACGTCCTTCTCCAAACTCTTGTTGCATTCCTTTCGATACGTTAAATACGCCTCCTTTATCTTTGTTGGCAATGTCTTGTCCCCAAAGGAACGTGTCAGGATTGCGACGAAATTCTGCTTTTAATGTCTCGTTGAGGGCTGTTACTAAATTCTTCTTTTCGCCTTCTTCATTATGAGTACCATCCACATATTTAGCTGGCTGGTATGGCTCAGGTGTAACAAAATCGAAAATAGAGTTAGGGTCAGGATCTGGAGCCGCTAAAGCCTTTTTATTGGCTGCACTCAGTTCTTTTTTTGCATTTGCTTCTATTTCCTGTAATTCCTCTTCTGTAAAGCGTTTGTAACGTAATAGCATCCGGCGGAATTTAAACAAAGGGTCAGCCTCTTTTACATATTTCAATTCGTTCTCGTCACGATATAATGTATGCTTATCTGAGTTGGAATGCGAACCTATACGTACACAGTTGGCGTGTACAAGAACCGGTTTCTGGTTTTTGATTGCATATTCACGTGCCTCTGTCATTGTATTCATGGATTCGAAAACATCTTTGCCGTTACAATGCACTATTTTCAGATTCTTAAGTCCTGAGAAGTTGTCAACGACTTTCCGGTTTGCAGTCTGGTCTTCTTTAGGTACAGAGATGCCATACCCGTTATCCTGCATGACGAATATTACAGGTAATTGTTCTTTCGATGCCCCATTGATAGCTTCATAGACATATCCTTCGGATGTTGCCGATTCGCCATGAGAGGTGATTGCTACACCTTCCTTCTTGTAATAAGATATAGCACGTGCGACTCCTACTGCGTGTAGGTCATGATTACCTGTTGCAGACGATACATTTTCAATATTCCACTCTGGCTTAGCAAAGTGGTTAGACATATGACGTCCTCCGCTGGCACGGTCTGTGGCTTTTGAGATACCATTCAGAATGAGTTCTTCGGCTGTCATCCCTGCCGACAAGACAGTGAGCATATCTCTGTAATATGGGAAAAGGAAATCTTCTCCTCTGGTGAATACCTGTCCGATAGCAAGCTGTATGCCATCGTGTCCGGCATATGGAGCATGGTATGACCATCCGAGCGATTGCAACAAGTAGGCAGGGGCTTTTTCATCGATAGCCCGTCCTAATGTCATCAGGCGATACCATTCTTTAAGTGTTTCCTTATCAGTGGTTTTTATATTGTATTTTTTCATATCATCTTTGTTTTATACCTGTTTTAAGCGTTCCAGTTCTCTAAGTATTGAGCTATACGATATAGGAAGTTACCTCCCAACATACCATCGATCACGCGGTGGTCGTAAGACAATGAGAGATACATCTTATGACGGATAGCGATAACATCTCCTTCAGGGGTTTCTACTACAGAAGGTTTCTTCTCGATGATACCTACTCCCAGAATAGCTACTTCGGGCTGATTGATGATAGGTGTACCGAAAATACTCTTAAACGAACCGAAGTTTGTAATAGTAAATGTACCGCCCTGTATCTCATCCGGCATTAGCTTGTTTCTACGAGCTTTATCTGCCATGGCATTGATAGATGCTGCAAGACCGCTAAGGCTTAATTTATCTGCATCTTTTATCACAGGTACTATCAGGTTGCCATCATTCAGCGATACGGCAAAACCAACATTGATATGTTTTTTCTCAATAATGTTATATCCGTCTACAGAAGAGTTTACCCTAGGGAAATCCTTCAACGCTTTTGCTGTAGCTTCAGCTATGGCAGGCATATAAGTCAGGCTTATACCTTCACGTTTTTTGAATTCATCCTTATTCTGTTCACGCCAGCGTACAAGTTTAGTGACATCTACTTCTATGACATTGGTAACGTGTGGTGAAATCTTTTTAGAGGCTACCATACGGTCTGATATGATACGGCGTATAGCATCCATAGGGATTACCTGATCTCCATCTGCGATAGCTACAGGAGCTGCTTTAGGAGTACTCTCGTGTTGTGGGGCTGCTGATGGTTTTTCTTCTTTGGCTGGTTTTGTTGCCGGAGCCGATGAAGAAACCCCTCTTTTCTTATTATCTATATAGCGTTCAATGTCACGCTTGCTGATTCTACCCAGATAGCCACTGCCTTCCAGCTTGTCTAGTTCTTCCTGACCGATTCCGGCTTCTTTTGCTTTCTGTAATACGACAGGAGAATACCATCTATCTTCGGTTCCTTTCGATACTTTTTCATCTGCTACCTTAGCTGGTGTAGCCGGTGTCGCTTTTTCTTCTTTTTGGGGTTCAGGTTTTACCTCAGCAGCAGGCTCTTCTTGTTTTGCGGCGATTTCTTCTTTTGCCGGAGCTGCTTCCGAAGAGTCCTCTTCTTCCTCTAATTGAACGACAGCAACTACTGTTCCTACAGCTACGGTGTCTCCTTCTTTAAACAAAATTTCGAGAATCTTCCCTGATACAGGTGAAGGTATTTCTGCACTAACCTTGGCCGTGTTTACTTCAAATAAGACATCGTCTTCATTGATTGTATCACCTACTTTGACAGACCATGAAATGATGGTCCCTTCCGTAATACTTTCGCCCAGCTTGGGCATTTTTATTTCAAATTTTGACATACTGTTTATATATTGTTTAGTTATTAATCTTTTATATTGCGTTTAGGGTTGTTGATTCGGAGCTAACAGGATTCTTCCCGTTGAAGTTCCATTCATAAGTGGCATACTTATCGTTTACTAAAGTCTGTATTGAGGAAATGTCTTTTTCGTCAAATTCGTAAGTAGTATTTCCCAGCCTCTCTTTCATAAAATAGTCCATTATATATTTCTTGAAATATGAAATATCCAATGGCTTTTCCAGATGCTCCACAATGTTTGTAACAGGACTCTTTACCGATTTTACATATATTCTGCTATCCGTGTTATTTTCCAATTGCTTAGGATCACCCTCCAATGTGGTAACAAGGCTGCTCAGGTCGGAGGAGAATAGGAGAGTTGCATGATACATAATTCTGTCTTTGTGCACACATTGTGCACTACCCGATATTTTTAAACCATTAATGTTTATTGCGCGACGGGCGTCCGATTCTGCATGAATGCCAATTTTGGAAAGCAAGCGGATAACTCGTTCTGTAAACTTATCGAAATTGACGTTCTTATTGCTTTCGATGAAGGTTAGGTTCAGATTTCCTGCATCATGGAATACGGTGCCTCCTCCCGAAAATCTCCTGACAACTTTTATATTGTTGTTTCGCACATAATCGAGGTTGATTTCCGCCATCACATTCTGGTATTTGCCGACAATGACAGAAGGTTCGTTCTGCCATAACATGAATATGTTTTCAGAAAAATTCTTTAGCAGATATTCTTCTGTTGCCAGATTGAAATAAGCATCAGTGTGTTTATTTTCAATACAAAGCATAGGTTCTCTACGAAAATAATGTTTCATGTATAATCTCGCTTACAGTAGGATGTGGATAAACATGTTTACGGAATTCTTCTACCGTCTCGCCGTTTTCAATAGCAATACCGGCTATTACGATCAGCTCCGAAGCAGGATTCCCTAACATATGGCATCCTATTATTTGGTCGTTATTATCTACGATGATTTTGCATAATCCGTTTCCTGTTTCATTCTCGGCAACAAAACGCCCCGAATAAGCCATCGGTAGTTTCATCACACGGAACGATTCTCCATTAGCGGTTAGCTCTTCCTCTGTTTTACCCACTCCGGCTATTTCGGGATTGGTATATACCACACTTGGAATGGCTTTGTAACTCATCTTGTCTTCTTCTCCCAGAATATGGCTAATAGCAACCTCGCCCTCGCGGATGGCTGTATGGGCTAGTAGGGAAAAGCCTGTGACATCTCCTGCTGCATATACCTGCGGATGGCTGGTTTGCATATATTCGTTTACTTTCACTCCATTCCTGAGAAGCTCTAGATTCAGCTTTTCAAGTCCAAAGTCTTTAATTATCGGTCTACGGCCTACGCTTACCAATATCTTATCGGCTTCGATGGTTTCGGTTTTTCTTCCTTTTTCAACTATTACGCCTTTCTTTGTCACTTCGGTGACTTTGGTATTGAGGTGAAACTTAACTCCTTTTTTTGTATAATCGTTGCGAAGCATAGCTGAGGTTTCCTTATCCATTACGCCAAGTATTTCGGGCATCATTTCTATTACATTCACGCTTACACCCATGCTGTTGAAGAAGGACGCGAATTCAATACCGATAACACCTCCACCTATGATGGCTAGCGATTTAGGAAGTTCTTTAAATTCAAGAGCTTCTTTGGATGTCCAATACTCAATGTCCGATAGACCTTTAATCGGAGGTATTACAGTCTCAGAGCCTGTACAAAGCAATACATACTTCACAGAATAAGTTTCATTTCCGCTCGATATGCGAATGATACCCTTTTCATCTCCCAGTATGGTTGCAGCTCCGTTTACAACGGTAACTCCATTTGCAGAAAGCTTGTAGCTTACGCCTGCTGTCAATTTCTTAACTACCTTATCTTTGCGGCTGATTATCTTGCCGACATCGAAAGTCGGTTCATTCTTAACAAAGATTCCGTATTTATCTGCACCTTTTATACTATCCAGCGTCTTGGCTGAATATAAAAGTGTTTTAGTGGGGATACACCCTTCGTTAAGGCATACTCCACCAATGTATTTTTTTTCGAAAAGTACTGTCTTTAGTCCGTTCGAAGCAGCCTTCTCTGCTGCATTGTATCCGGCTGGACCTCCGCCGATTATTGCAATATCAAATTCCATGATAACCCTGTTATATTAATGTTTTTCCATATATTATGTAATGTCAGTCTTACATTATACGTTAAAACAAACAAGTAGAGAGATATGTTTTATTGATTTTGACTATTTAACTTAGATTGATTCTATATAGGATAATTAAGTCTAATATTGGAAACTAATTCGCTTGAATCATTGTCATTTAATGAACTGTAAAGGTCATTTTCCGTAATTCTATAATATCCTGTAGACTCTATCTTTACAGAGATAACTACTTATAATTTATTATCAGAAAATCATGAGAATATCTTTGTTTTCCTTTATTCGAGTTATGAGGTACCTGATGTTGTGTGTCGTCATAACTTTTCCTATCGCAGCTTGTGCTGATAAAGAGAATCCGCAGTTGGAGATAGCTAATCTTCGATGCGAACTGAATGACAATCCTCAAGGGATTGATATTTCTGCACCGAGACTTAGCTGGGAACTAAAGAGCGGAGAAAATTCCGTACTACAGAAAAAATACCACATTCTGGTTGCTTCTTCGTTGGAAAAACTAAATGCGGATGATGGTGATTTATGGGATTCGGGACAGGTAAACTCTGACATGTCGGTATTCGTACCATATGCAGGAAAATTGTTGGAAAGCCGAATGGAGTGTTATTGGAAAGTCAGCGTGACTACCAATAAAGGCAAGTCGAAGTGGAGCTATCCTGCCAAATGGACTATGGGGCTTCTCACGCCCGGTGAATGGAACGCCCGATGGATAGGATTGGATAAATCTTTTGATTGGGAAGATCCGTTAGCTGGATGTACACGGCTTTCGGCCAGATATTTCCGGACCGATTTTGATATTAAGCAACAACCTGTAAAAGCCATATTATATCTTTGCGGGCTTGGATTGTACAAATTACGCATCAATGGAGAAATTATTGGTGAACAGGAATTGGCTCCTACCCCTACTGATTATAGAAAAGAAGTGAAATACAATACTTTTGACGTAACAAAGGCTATCCATGAAGGCTCGAATGCCATAGGTGTAGTTTTAGGTAATGGGCGCTTTTTTCATATGCGGCGTAATGAGATATTCCAATACCCTAAAATGATTCTCCAGATGGAAGTTGAATATGCTGATGGTACACGCCAAATGATAGTGAGTGATGATAGTTGGAAAGTGACAGCTAACGGACCCATCGTAGCGAATAATGAGTATGACGGAGAAGAATATGATGCACGTAAGGAGATGCCGGAATGGGATAAACCTGGATTTGATGCTATCAACTGGATGGAGGCTGAGTTGATAACCCCGCCTGAAGGACAATTGAATGCGCAGATCAACGAGAATATAAAAGTAATGGATATTGTCCGCCCAATAGGGATAAAGGAACTCGGAAAAGGGAAGTATATACTAGATATGGGGCAGAACATGGTTGGTTGGCTCAAAATGAAAGTAAAAGGCAAGAAAGGAGAGCAAGTAAATTTGCGCTTTGCAGAGTTTCTGAATGAAGATGGAACAATCAATCAGGAAAATCTGCGTGGAGGATTGGCTATTGATAAGTACACGCTGAAAGGAGAAGGAGAGGAAACATGGGAGCCGGATTTCACATATCATGGATTTCGTTTTGTAGAAATTAGCGGATACCCGGGAATTCCTCAAAAAGAGGACTTTGAAGGACGTGTAGTGTATGACAATATGGAACAGGCAGGCTTTTTCGAGACATCAAATACCTTAGTGAATCAGATTTATAAAAATGCATATTGGAGTATACGAGGCAATTATAGAGGAATGCCAACCGATTGTCCGCAACGCACCGAGCGTATGGGCTGGACGGGCGACCGCGCCATCGGGTCTTATGGTGAAAGCTTTATATTCAATAACAACAATCTGTACGCCAAATGGGTAGATGATATACGCATGACTCAACTTGAAAATGGAAGTGTTTCTGATATAGCACCAAGTTATTGGAGTCAATATACAGACAATATGACTTGGCCCGGAACATATCTCACCGTTTCTAATATGCTTTACGAACAGTTTGGAAACAAAGAACCAATTGTGAAGCATTACGAATCGATGAAAAAATGGCTTTATTACATGCGAGATAAATATATGGTGGATAATATTATGCCGAGAGATCAGTATGGAGATTGGTGTGCTCCTCCCGAAGATCCTACATTTAATGATCCAAAAGATCCTAGTCTGATCACCGATAAGGAATTGATCGGGACTTCATATTATTATCACATGCTTCGATTGCTTGAGAAATTTGCTACTATTCTGGATAAACCTGAAGATGCAGAAGAGTTTGTAGAGCAGTCGGCTCGTGTCAAAGATGCTTATAATGCCAAATTTCTAAACAAAGAAGCGGGTTATTATAGCAATAATACAGTTACAGCTAATTTGCTATCTCTCTATTTCGATCTGACCCCCGAAGAATATAAAAAAGTTGTGTTTCAAAATATTGTTGACAGAACTGCAGGTGAATTTAAAGGGCACGTTAGTTCTGGGATAATAGGCTGCCAATGGTTAATGCGTACATTAACAGCTAATGGAAGACCCGACATAGGCTACCAAATGCTATTGAAAACGGATTATCCAAGCTTTGGATATATGATTGAAAAGGGTGCGACTACGATATGGGAACATTGGAATGGCGATATGATGGCTAAATGGATAGATTCGCAAAACCATGTTATGCAGCTTGGTGACCTCATTGTTTGGTTTTATGAAGATTTGGCAGGGATAAAGAATACTACGGGCAGTTATGGTTTCAAAAAAATAACAATGAAACCACAACTCATTGAAGGATTGGATTATGTGAATGCTTCGTATAATTCTATACATGGACTGATAAAAAGCTCATGGAAAAAAGGAGGTAGCGCATTTGAATGGAATGTCACTATTCCTTGCAATACTACAGCTACAGTGTATATTCCTGCTTCTGCTAAAGGTACTGTTACTGAAAACGGACAACGTCCATCGTCCAAAGATGTGAAATTTATAAAGATGGATGGCTCGTATGCAGTTTTTGAAGTTGGGTCGGGGAATTATGCTTTTTCATCCAATATGTGATAAGAGAGAAGGTTAAGAAATATATCGTATGAAGTACTGCCACCCTTATACGATATAACATTGAAGTAATTTTTGATTTTGGGAGTCATCCTAGCCATTAGCGCCAGGATGACTCTCTTTTTTATTGGAATATATCGGGATATTTGCGAATGAAATAGACAGGAGTACAGCTCCACGCATGACAATAACTATTCATTGGATGGAAATTGTAAGGCGTAATATAGTCGTTTTGCGGATCATATGCTTCCCAGAATGTATCAGCGCCTTTCTGTACCATGCCACCCCAATAATCTATCACAGCAGCTTTAGCCTCTTCTTTTAAGCCGCATTTAATCAGAGACTCAATGTAATAATGATATAAATACGGAGTACCCGGACGACAAACATCAGGTGTAGTAAGCAAGGCTTTCAGCGCCTTTTGCCCTTCTTGTTTTGTTGGTACTCCTCCTAATATCATCCAAAGTTGAGATGCGAAGGAAACTTGTTTGTCTTTTGTACCTACGAACAAGCCTGTTTTCTTATCATACATATTCTTTTTCGCTGCGGAGGTCATTTTCTTTATCATAGCAGGTAAGTCGGACACTTCTTTTTCTTTTCCGAGTAATTTTGCCAACTCATAAGTATTTTTCAACGCAAAAATGTTGAATCCCTGAAAAGCCGCTTCTTTGTATAAACCATCTTTCCAGTCGAAGAATATCCACCATTCTTTACTCGCTTTTTCGAAATCCATCATACCATCATCTTTCAGATATTTACGGACAATATCCAATTGCTTTTTAGCCACAGGCCATAATTCCTCCACTGTTTTCCGGTCTTCGCTTGCCTGTAAATAATCTTTGAGGGTAACGCCAAATAGAAATCCGTATTCATATAAGAATAGATTCTGATAGGGTCTTAAATCCATGTTTTCATATACACAGCACATCAGGTAACCTTCTTGACTACTCAATCCTGCTAATAGATAGAAGCATCGCTTTGTCAGGTCGAATTGCTTGAATGAATAATTATTGCCTAGAGATTCTAGGTATAAGTCTCCTATCCAAAGCCGTTGGTCTCTTTTAGGTCCGTCTTCATATACGGTTTGCATACATTCTTTCAGAGTGTTCATCCCTACTTTATCTATGCTCCGTATAATAGGATCGACAGATTCCGGCAGTTCGTCGGGTCTGTTCGAAGCGGAAGTAACAGCATTACATGACATTTTCGATATAGAGAAATCATAGTTTGGGGCACCAACTAACTCTATCTTTACATATCTGAACGATAAACGGCGAGGTATAGTAATGGTAGAAGGCACAGCGGTAGCCGTTACCGTTTCGTCTTGTAGCCAGGCTCGGCTTAATGAACCCCCTGCGGGGAAAAGGTCGAATGAAGTCATAATTTCGGAAGGTACTTCCCCGAAGGTAAATTTAAATCGGGCAGGTGCATCCGGAACGCCACTAAATGGAGATAATGAAAAAGTAAAATGACCTGTCATATGCTCTCCGAAATCGACAATGACACCAGCATTATCTTTGAAGGAAGACTTATATAATTTTTCCACCTCTCCCGAGGGAACAGCTTTCCATCCCTGATAGGCGTTCTGGTCTTTTTCCATCTTCACTATTTGTTTCGGATATTTTGTGGTGACTATTAGTTTAGGTTTATACAATTCGGCTTTATCCAGCCATCCGTCGCGTTGTTTTTCGAAAAAATCCTGCCCTTTTACTGATATACAGCATAGTAAGAGAACAATATAACATAATACATTCTTCATAATATATATTTTTGGTTTTGTACTCAAATAAAGAGATACTAGGCTAATTGGGCTTTTATATGAAAGCTGGGCTTTGTGATAACAAATATAGTAAACCTTCTTAAAAGAGCAAAAGATATTGATATACAGCTTTATGTATTTTATATAAATTCTGGAATACAGTCAAATAAAAATCCGGCTTGTATTTTTACATACAAGCCGGATTCTATTATTCTTTTTATTTTATTTTTCAAGTTATCGGATGAATTTTCCCGTTAGGGAAAAGAAAACCCCTGTTTTCAAACAGGTATTAACGCAAAAGGATTTATCCTTTTACCTTTCAACCTGCGGAACTTGTTCCGTAGTATTTGAGTTATTGATATCTCCTCCTCCTGATTTGTTCGATGAAATTGTTTCATATGTCAAACCTCTGATGTCGGCATCTGAACCCCCACTGCTGCTAATGGACAGGCTCTTAGTTTTACCTGTAAGCGTAATGTCTGCACCTCCGCTGGCTGCTGCGCTTACATTGTCTGCATTATCCAAATGAATTTCAGCGTCACTTCCGCCTGATGCTGCCAACTTAAGAGATTTTGTTTTAAGCTGTTTGATGTCAGCATCAGAGCCTCCGGATATGGCTATGTTACATATGTTCGTATTTAGTTTATCTATCTCTATATCTGCACCTCCCGATGCTGCAATGGATAAAGTGTTGTCATTCGTAAGAGCTTTGGCGTAAAAATCCGCACCTCCCGACATTGCTATTGCCTCCAGCGTTTTTGCGGATACATATGCGGTGATTCTCGAATTTCTTTTAAATTGCACACCTTGTTTCCTTTTTAACTCTAAAGATCCGTTTCTGACTACTATTTCTATTTTGTCTAAATTCTCCGCATCGGTTTCTATTTCTACTGTATGCGAATTACCTTGTGTGAAATTTACATCGATACCTGCACTAGAGGCTATCTTAGTAAATGTGTCCACATTCTTTTTTCCCCCGTTTGTTTGTGCCGAAGATTTGCATGAACCTAGCATTGCGCATATCAGCATAAATAAAACAATGTTCCCTGTTTTCATAATCATTAATATTATTTGATTCTTATATCTGCATAACTGTTCGTAGCCTTAATAGTGGCAGACGGAGTCTTGGATCCTATTTGTCCTTTTTTTACAACTCTATTACCAGTTTCGGTCGATTCTGTGTATTTCACATCGTATCTTTTCGAAATTAGTAGGTCGCCATACGAAAGATTGGTATCAAACGCAATGCCTATATTTTGCGGCAAGGTGATTGTTACATCAGCATAGCTTGCTTTTACATTTATATTTTTCAGGCTAGGAGATACGTTGCGTATTGCTATATCTCCATATGCAGTCGTTACATCCATATTCGAAACTAGAGTTTCTATCACAATATCTGCATATTTTAGATTTCCTTGAAAATTTCCGACTGTTCCTATCTTCATATCACCATACGAAGAGTTATTGCCTGTAGATATTGATTGTATATCTCCGAATTTATAATCGTTATAGTTTCCATTAACTTCTACTGCACCTGCTTTTTTGATGCTTATATCGGTATATGATCCTGACAGATATATATCTTTCGCATCTTCTATTTTTATATCGCTGTACTTCGCTTTTATCTGAGGTTTGTCTGTAAAACCGACTGCGGATAAATTGCTGTAAGATAGGTTTGCAGAGAATGTTCCGTGAAATTTATCCATTTTTATATTTCCATATTTCAGATCTGCATTCAGTGATGTACTGCGAGGTATGCTGATGATATAATTGATCTTTTCTTTTCCATTTTTACTCAATGATCCCAGATTGACAGTGATGTTAGATGATTTATTTGTACCTTCTTTTCTGACATCAGAGCCTTTTTCTGTACTAATAGTCAATAGTCTGCCTGTAGTTGTAACAGAACAGGTTGCTCTTCGGCTTTGGGTATCGAAATACTGTATTTCTAATTCCACTTGCTTGGAGGTTGACTCTTTCACCACGATATTTCCATAGCTATGGAAAAACTCTATATCGGAGATATTCGAAAAGTTCTTTTTTTCGACGCGTGTAGGTGTTTCGTTATCGTTATTATCTTTTACGGAATTTCTTTTGTTATTGAATTCGAACCAGACATCGTTTCCAAGCTTTGATAATGCTTCTTTGCTAGCTTTAAATCCTTTATCCATAGCAAGAAGTTTAATCGAATCCAAGTCAAAGGATACATTCAGATTGGAAAGTGCGCTTGAATCGAAATCCAGATCTGCCAGATTTATATTCAATTTCTCTAACTCAATGTCTAACTTCTCTAACTCAAGATCCAACTTGTCCATAGACGGAGACACCGAGTCTTGGGGGATATTGGTTCTTATTGTATTTGCTGTCGCCTGAAAAGAAGCGAAGCAAAAAATGCTGACTAATAATATATACTTCTTCATTGTTTGTCTCGTTAACATTTGGTGTATTTACCTAATTTTTCATTTATATTTTCCAGCGCTTGTATGTTAGCTTTATAGTGTTTTACGAGATATCGCAGAGCCATGCCCTTATTCTCATTTTTTGCCATTTCGCTAACAAAGCTTTTGTTGCTATCTATTATCTTTTCTAAGTCTTGACTCAATTGAGCCTGATTTTCGTTGTCCGTATATGCCAGCTTACACATAATGTCTGCTATTTGAGCTTCCATCTGTTGATTGTAGTAATCGTTTGTTGCCTGAAATTCGTTGATTTCAATGCCTTTCTCATTTGGTACAACTTCGATGCTTTGTGGCGCATAAAATTTAACGGCTACTCCTATCAGTATTGCAATAGAAGCTGCTATCGCACATGTACGGATAAACAGAGACCGTCTGGCGGTTTTTCCTCTTGTGTTCTCCGTTTCCTGTTTATTTAATAAAGCTTCGAAACGTTCGATATGCCCGAAGGAAGGCTCCTTATCGTCAAAAGTATCTCTGTTTTCGTCTATATACTTTCTTATATTCTCATCTTTCATCTCATCCTCCTTTCAGATAAGTGTAATTAACTTTTGTTTTGCTCTCATATATTGTATCCGTGCTGTACCCGGTGCTATATTTAATATTTCTGCTATTTCCTCATGATCGTAGCCTTCTATAAGGTAAAGATTTACTATCAGTCGGCTAGCTTCGGGTAATTTTTCTATGGCCGATTTTACCTGTGCCACTTTTTCTGTAATATTCTCCCAGTTCTCGTTATCATCTGAGGTGGGAAGGTCGTAATGTATATCTTCGTTCAGGTTAATCATATCTAAATCTTTCTTTCTGAGCTTGTCTATAGATGTATTTATTGCAATTCTCACTAGCCATGCCTCGAAAGGTACAGAGTCGCTATAACCGTCAAGCCCTGAGAATGCTTTCAGAAAACTTTCCTGCATCGCATCCTCCGCCTCCGCCTGATCACGAAGTACACGGTAGCAAGCATTATAAACCCTTTTATAAAAAGTAGTATATAGCTGCATTTGTGCTCTACGGTCACTTTTTTTACACTGCTCGATTATACCTGAGTCGAAACTTATCATTTAATTTTTTCGGTTACCCTTCTATAATATCATACGTACGAAAAAAAAGAGTGTTACAATAATGTAAATATAGAAACTAATATTTAACAAAATTAGGAGATAAACTATATACACATAGTAATATTTTATAAAATATTTATCTATACTATGTGATTGACTTATAAACGAATACTTCATTGTACAGGTAACAAGTATGGAAAAAGATAGAAAGATGTGATATTTGTTACTTTTGTTACCTTTTTCGTTTTTCGATTGTTATATTTATCCGATTAATAAACAAGAAAGCTAAGGTCTTCAATTATCTATATTTCATAAAAAATACGTAGCTTTGTCAGATTAATATTTTAAAATAAAGGACTTATGAAGTATTATATAAACTTGCTGGTACTATTGTTTATAGGATTAAGTCAGGTTTCGGCGCAAACTACTGTAAAAATGAGTGCTGTGAAAGGGAATAATTACGGTGTGGCTTATTCATTGCCGAAGACATCTATATCGATTACAGCAGACTACACAAAAACAACACGCAAGGTAGGGGAGTTCTATCAATATGCAGAGAGATATCTGAATATTGCTAATCCTATAACAGAAGATGGAGTAACATATACGTTGGATAAAATAGATGCTGTACCACACGGTATAGTAGATAAAGATAAGTCATATCTGGTAGAATTCAAATCAAATTCTACGTCACCGTTTGTCACTTTGACGAAAGACGGGCTCATATGCGCTATTAATGATGATTATACTTTTCCTAAAGCAGAAACAATTGCCACTCAACCACTAAAGGCTGCACAGCTCCTAAATCCTCGTAATTTTCTGTCGGAGGAAATATTGAGAGCAGGTTCGACAGCAAAACAAGCGGAACTGATAGCAAAACAGATCTACCGTCTGCGCGAAAGCCGCAATAACATTTTAACTGGCGAAGCAGATAATATGCCTCCTGACGGTGAAGCTTATAAGTTGGTGATGACACAACTGGAAGAGCAAGAGAAAGCGCTTACGGCAATGTTTGCAGGAACGGAAACAACCGAAACAGGAATGAAAGACTTTACCATCATCCCTGATGAAAAAAATATAGACAATCGCATTATCTTCCGTTTTTCGTCTAAACTTGGTATTGTAGACGCTAATGACTTGTCCGGTGCTCCTGTCTCATTGACTCTTAAGAATAAGGAACCACGCGAACAGCAAATCCTGACTCCGAAAGAGGAAAAGGAGATGGAAAAGAAATTTTCTTCGGGAATCATATATAATATACCGAACAAGGCGAGCCTGCAAGTAACTTACAACGGGAAAAATTATATACAAAAGGAATGTGATGTGGTGCAGTATGGCATTCAAGATGTATTGGTACAGAAAATGTTCGATAACAACAAACAGCCGATAAAGGTAGTTTTCTATCCCGATTTGGGCGCTGTAAAACAAATAATACAGTAAGTAATAACAAAATACCTGTATCACCCGACAGGTATATCTTTGTCGCGTGGTATATTGTATTCCTTATACCTATAACATATGGCTTTAGAGATAGAACGCAAATTTCTTGTGACGGGTCAATTCAAACTGTACGCTTTTGCTCAAGAAGAAATTGTACAGGGATATCTGTCTTCTGTTCCTGAACGTACTGTGCGTATTCGCATAAAGGCAGGGGAAGCTTATATCACAGTAAAAGGCGAAGGCAACGAGTCAGGGGTATCACGTTACGAATGGGAGAAAAAGATAGCAGTCAGCGATGCCCGTGAACTACTAAAATTATGTGAGCCGGGAATCATAGATAAAATACGCTTTTATATAAAGGTAGGCAAACATACGTTCGAGGTGGATGAATTTTATGGCGAGAACGAAGGTTTAATTATTGCTGAGGTCGAACTGTCTGATGAGACCGAGCTTTTCGAAAGACCCGGATGGCTGGGAGACGAGGTCACTGGTGATGAACGTTATTATAATTCCTCATTGATTAAAAATTCGTATATTAAGTGGAAATAATGTATTATGATTGATATACAGGTAAGGGTACATGACAGCTTCTCGTTGGAGTTTAAAATAGGCTTCATTACGAATACGAATTCTGAGGAAGATATTAATGACTTCAGGATAAACACATGGTTGTTCGTTCCCAATAGCTTGGATATTAATAGGTCTACATATAAGAAAACGGATTTTTACAAAGATGTAAAGAATAATATCCGTCTTATCACTCCAGTATATTCGCTCGAGGAGATCCTTAAAGAGGGAAGAGGGCCTTTACCTCGTCTTCAAAAAGCGCTCGATGCCCTTGCTATAAATCCGACTGACGAAGAGGTAACCGAGAGCTTTTCATATCAGGTGAAAATGTTTGTTTGCATTATGAAAAGCGCTTTGCGTCGGCATGTGCAGTTGATTAATAGTTCGACTAGTGATGAGAAGATTATAGTTAATGTGGAATCATATGTAGAAAATGTAAGAGAGATAGCACTGAGATATCGTGAGATGTGGGATGAGCTGGCTAAGCCTGATATAACAAAGCAACAGCGGAATTTTTTCCTTTTTGGAGATGACTTTCTGGGAAATATTATAGAGCAGTATGCTTTCATATTGATGAGGAAACTGAAGGGAAGGTCTGTTTATGATAAGGTAAAACCGAGGCTTACTAAGTTGGTAGAGGATGAGTTGGCACATCGGAAAAAAAGAGGGTTCATGCTGCTTGATAAGAATGACGAGAAGCATAATAGCCTTGTGATAACGCAACGTAATATCCTGAAAAAGTTCGTGGAGAGTGATCTATTTCTTCAAACAGTAAAGAAAAAGGATGGTTTTATTGCCGAGCAATTTTACTATAGTATAGCTGCTGGCGTTGCAATGGTTTTTGCTACTGTTGTTTCCTTTTTTGCTACACTACGTTTCGGAAACTTTACTACTGACCTTTTTATCATATTGGTATTCAGTTATATGTTTAAAGACCGGATAAAGGATATGATGAGGTATTATTTTTCATCTAAGCTTGGTAAAAGATATTTTGACACAAAATTGAAGCTCAGTATCCGTAAGCAAGAAATGGGGTGGATAAAAGAGGGTTTCGACTATATAGAAGAAAGCAAGCTTCCCGAAGAGGTGAGAAATATGCGTGCCCGAAGTCCCTTAGTGGAGGCAGAGAACCAGATATATGACGAGAAAATCATATTGTACCGCAAATGGGGCAAGTTATCGAAAGACGATATCGAGAAATATAAAGAATATCGCTTGTCGGGGATTAATGATATTACGCGTTTCAATTTATTGAACTTCACCCAAAAGATGGATAATCCGTATATCCCTCTTTATATGCAGGATGAAGATAAAGGATTGATAACTATAAATGGCAATAAAGTATATTCATTGTACTTTGTTATACAATGCAAATCCGACGAAGACGAGTATTATAAAAAATACAGGATATTATTCAATCGGAGTGGGATATCTGATGTCAGTGAGCTGGATTAGATGAAGCTAACAGGTAAGTTCTTACGTCTGTCCTTTTTCTTTTTTTGTATATAAGCATATACAGCTACACTTGTAACAGCAGCTACTAGAGTTACAGCTAATACTTTCTTTGTCATATTATTAAGCTTTATTTTATATTTAGGTTAAGATATAGTAAAGATAATAACAAATATTGAAACGGATATATTCCCTAAATCGAATTATCAATTGATAACTTTTCTTAATCGAAGTTTGAATCCTTTTTCGGCAATATATACTCCGAAAATGATAAACATTGAGCCAAGAATAGCGATATATGTTATATGCTCTTTTATAACGATAGCAGATGTCAGCAAGGTAATCAATGGGACGAAATAGATATAATTGGAAGTTTGCATCACTCCAAGTTCCTTGACTGCACTGTTCCACATAATATAGCACAGCAGGGATGCTATTATACCCAGAAATGCCAGATTAGCAATAATCATAGGATTGGTTAGCAATGATATATGAAATACCGGAGCATTGAATGGTATAAAAGGCAATATGGTAATCACACCATAAAAGAACACCTTACGGGTGATAAACAGAGTCGAATATTTGTCGTTAAGTTTGCGGAGGACTATTCCGTAAAATGCCCATGACAGTGCCGCTAAGATCGTGAGCACATCGCCCAGAGGACTAAGCTGTAATATAAAGCTACCGTTAAATACTACAAGAGCAACCCCGAATAGTGCAATGAAGGAGCCTATAATCAGATGGGATTTCAGTCTGTCCTTTCTATATACCAGATAAGATAAGAAAGCCGTAAAGATAGGGGCGGTGCAGATTATAAGAGATACATTGGAGGCGAGTGTTATTTTCAAAGCTGTATTCTCAAACATGAAGTATAGAGAACCTGCGCCTAATCCTGCAACAACGCAAAGTAATTCGTCTTTTACGGTCTTTGCAAAATATTGTTTCGGACTAATAAGCCAGATACCGATATATGCTAATACGAAGCGATACAGGAAAATCTCGATAGGGGAGAGGCCGCTATTTATAAGTACTTTGGTGGACACGAAAGTAGTGCCCCATACTATTATGGTAGCAATAGCCATTAAATGGTAAAGATGCTTGCGGGACGTGGTTGACATAACGTACTTTGAAATATATAGTAAAAATAGGTATAATCAGACGTTATTTATATCGACTTCCTAGAAAAAATAAGAGCGACTCACAATGTGTTGAGTCGCTCCGATCATCTATATAGGATTGGATTAATTATTTCCTTCAGGATTATTATTCTTCTGTACAGGCTTTTCAGGTCTTGGCGGGCGAGGTAAAAGTACCTTGCGAGACAATTTGAACTTGCCTGTCTTAGGGTCTACATCGATCAGTTTCACTTCTATCTCGTCACCTTCTTTCAATCCGGCTTTCTCCATCTCTTCGATACGATCCCATGAGATCTCAGAGATATGCAACAAACCGTCTTTGCCCGGAAGGAATTCGCAGAATGCACCATAAGGCATTACTGAACGAACTTTAGCTGTGTAAACCTCTCCAACTTCTGGAACTGCAACAATACCTTTTATCTTATTAACGGCAGCCTCGATAGACTGGCGGTTAGTAGCCGAAACTTCAACACGCCCACAACCATCGATTTCTTCGATTGTAACAGTTGCGCCTGTTTCTTCTTGTATTCCTTGTATGATCTTACCACCTGGGCCAATAACAGCTCCGATGAACTCTTTATTGATAATGATAACTTCGATACGAGGAGCATTATCTTTCAAATCAGGGCGTGGTTCAGCAAGTGTTTCCTGAACTTTATCCATAATATGTAAACGTCCTGCACGAGCTTGATTCAATGCCTTTTCAAGGATTTCATAAGAAAGGCCATCTACTTTGATATCCATCTGCGTAGCTGTGATTCCGTCTCTTGTTCCGCAAACCTTGAAGTCCATATCTCCTAGGTGGTCTTCGTCTCCAAGTATGTCAGATAGGACTGCATAGTTAGTTCCTTTCTTTTCAGAGATCAGTCCCATTGCTATACCTGTAACAGGTTTCTTAATCTTCACACCTGCATCCATCAACGCTAATGTACCTGCACAAACAGTTGCCATAGAAGAAGACCCGTTTGATTCCAGTATCTCCGATACTACACGGATAACATATGGGTAGTTTGCCGGAATCATAGGCTTCAATGCACGGTGAGCAAGATTACCGTGACCAATCTCACGACGACCTACACCTCTTTGTGGGCGAGCATCTCCTGTAGAGAATGGAGGGAAATTATAGTGTAATAAGAATCTGTCTCTTCCGTTGTTCAGCACGTCATCAATGATCTTCTCATCTAGTTTTGTACCTAGAGTTACAGTAGTCAGTGATTGAGTTTCTCCTCGGGTAAATACTGCCGAACCGTGTGCCCCTGGTAAGTAATCAACTTCACTCCAGATAGGGCGGATTTCTGTAGTCGAACGTCCGTCAAGACGTTTACCCTCATCAAGGATAGAACGGCGCATAGCCTCTTTTTCTACATCGTGATAGTAACGCGAAATCAAAGACCCTTTCGCGGCTAGTTCCTCTTCGGTAAGTCCTGCTTTATATTCATTAACGATGGCGGCGAAGTTGTCGCCACGCTCGTGTTTGTTTGTGTTGCATGATGTAGCTACAGCATAAGCTTTGTCGTAGCATTTTGCCCAAACGTCTTTGCGTAGGTCTTCATCATTTGTTTCGTGGCTATATTCACGTTTTACTGTTTTGCCTACAGCCTCCATCAATTCTATCTGAGCCTGACATTGTACTTTGATAGCTTCGTGTGCAATCTTGATAGCTTCTAGCATTTCTTCTTCCGAAACTTCCTTCATTTCACCTTCCACCATCATGATGTTGTCTATAGTAGCTCCCACCATGATATCCATATCAGCTTTCTCCAATTGTTCGAAAGTAGGATTGACTACAAATTGTCCGTCAATACGGGCTACCCTCACTTCTGAGATAGGACCGTTGAATGGGATATCTGAAACAGCAAGTGCCGCCGATGCTGCAAGACCTGCAAGTGCATCAGGCATATCTTTACCATCAGATGAGAATAATATAACATTTACAAAAACTTCAGCATGGTAATCGTCCGGAAATAGCGGGCGAAGCGCACGGTCGACCAAACGGCAGACCAATATTTCATAATCTGAGGCACGGCCTTCCCTACGTTGGAAACCTCCGGGAAAACGGCCAAATGCAGCAAATTTCTCTTTATACTCTACCTGTAAAGGCATAAAGTCAACATCCGGTTTAGCGTCTTTTGCTGCTGTAACTGTTGCTAGCAACATGGTATCACCCATGCGTAGCATTACAGATCCATCTGCTTGTTTTGCTAATTTTCCGGTTTCAATGGTGATAGACCTTCCATCACCTAAATCGATACTCTTTGTAATCGGATTCATCATAAATATTTTGTTCTAAACTTCTTAAAATCGAGCAAAGGTAAGTAAAGTTTTTGAGAATTAGGGGGATGTGTTAAAGAAAAGACAATATGTCCGTTCTTTGCAATACAGGATATTTTCCTTCCGTCAGATTGACATTTTCCTCTTTATTCGTCTGAACCCCAAATGTTAAAGTGGAGAGTTGCCATTTTTACCGATTTATAATTTTATCTTTGTATTCCCGACTTATCTGAAACTGGGATGAGCTGGGACTATCAATCTAAATATACTATACCTATGAAGAAACATTACCTCTGGGCATCAATGCCCATTACTCTAATCCTCTTATGTTGCATCATTACTGGATGCCAACCTAAAAGAGAAGCCAAAACCTGTGTTACGTTCAATGAATTACCTGATCCGACAAGTGATACTCTATCTGATTGGAGTAAAGTTCCTGCCGGACTAAGTGTATCCTTTGCGAGTATCGACGCGAGATATCCGAAGTCTGTAGCTCCCGACATTACTAAGACCTCAGAAGCCAAATTGACAGGATGGAAAGGAGAGAAGTTATCTGCACAAGTTCTTCTTTGGACTGCGCAGGATATAAGCCAGATTGAATGTGAGTTTAGTGAATTTAAGTCATCCGTAGGAACAATGGATTCCCGGATTGCTGAGGCTCGTTTTGTACGCTATGTTATGACAGACGAATTTGCGGGAGGATGCGGATATCGCAAGCCAGAGGACTTTTCGGCTTCCCTTTCGGCGGATATGCTCGATAATATAGACTGTATGGATATGCCGGCTAAAACAGTACGTCCCGTATGGATTACAGTAAACATACCGGATATGGTTGCTGCAGGAGACTACAAAGGTAAACTGACCATATTTGCGGAGAGAGAAAAATCGCACGAATTGGAGATAGACCTGACTGTACAAGACAGAACTCTTCCTCCTCCTTCGCAGTGGGCATACTATCTCGACCTATGGCAACATCCTTCAGCAGTAGCACGAGCCCAGAATCTGAAGCTTTGGAGCGATGAACATTTTGAGGCAATGAAACCATTATATGAAATGCTGGCCGCTGCGGGACAAAAGGTGGTAACTGCGACTATCAACAAAGACCCTTGGAACAATCAATGCTACGATCGTTATGAAGATATGATAAGCTGGATGAAGAATGCTGATGGTACATGGACTTACGACTATACAGTCTTTGACAAGTGGGTAACCTTTATGCAGAATCTCGGAATCACAAAGATGATTAATTGCTACTCTCTGGCTCCATGGAACAATGAACTATGCTATAAGGATGCGGCTTCTGGCGAACTGATAACAGTGAAGGCTGATCCGGGTACAAAGATATTCGAGGAGATATGGCCTCCATTCCTGACAGACTTTGTAAAGCACCTGAGAGAAAAGGGGTGGCTCGACAAGACTAATATCGCAATGGATGAACGTTCTCCCGAAGTGATGCAAGCAACGATGGAACTTCTGCAAAGAGTTGCTCCCGAGCTTGGTATATCATTGGCAGACAATCATAGGAGTTATAAAGAGTACCCGCATATAAGGGAGATAAGCGTATCGGCAAATGCCAAAGTCGATCAGGAAGATATAACTGCACGCCGTGAAAAAGGACTGATTACGACATATTATGTGTGCTGTTCGGATAAATTCCCGAATATGTTCACATTCTCCGACCCTGCGGAAGCTGTGTATAGTGCGTGGTACACAGTCGCAGCCGATTTGGACGGCTTCTTACGTTGGGCATACAACTCGTGGGTAGAAAACCCTGTTACTGACTCACGTTTCAGAACATGGCCTGCCGGAGATACTTATATGGTTTATCCAGAGGCTCGTAGCTCCATTCGTTTCGAACGACTAATAGAAGGAATACAGGATGCTGAAAAAGTTCGTATATTGAGAAAAGATCTGAAAGATGCTAATACAGAGGAATCACTAAAAAAGCTAGAAGAGCTTAATAATGAGATTGCTAAGTTTAATACTACCAAACCGTCAGAGCCTTGTGGTGAAATGGTTTCGAGGGGTAAGTTGCTGATACAGAGGTTGTCTCGATAGCAGACTCACTTGTTTGATACACAGTGGATTATGTTTTATTAGAAATAGATATCGAACTTTGTCCATCCATTATCAGAGTTGAGGTCGAACTTACATTTATGGTTGAGTAAGACCTCACGGACAAACATTAGCCCGATACCTTGTCCGCTGGACTTAGTGCTGAAAAAAGGAGTAAACAATTTTTGCTTTACTTCTTCCGATATCGAAGGTCCATTATTAGCTATGGAAATGGATAGGGGGTTAGATGAACTTACGATATGTATCTCTCCATCCTTTTCTATAGCTTCATAAGCATTTTTTACAATGTTAAATAATACCTGTTCAAACTGTATCCCGTCTACGTCGACAATATCTGGTTCGGGTGTCAGATTTAATTCTAATTTGATATTCCTTCGCTGACACTCTATTCTGGTCAATGATTCCACAGAATGTGCCAATTCGTTTATACTGGTTTTTGCCAATAAAGGTTCGGGTATCTTTACTACTTCTGCAAAGTTGCTGATGAAATGTCCCAGATGGTTACATCTGTCGAAGGACGCATCTACAGCCGGAAGTACATCTATCAATTCATTATTTCCGTTCTGATGAAGAATATCTGATATCACATTTAAAGTAGAACTCACTGCACCTACAGAATTATTTACCTCATGAGCCATCATACGTATAATATTTTCGTATGACTTCTTTTCTGTCCTAAGCAACTCATGGGTCAGCTCTTCAATCAGGATAAAGGGATGGGAAAATCCCCTATCGATAAAAGCTGATCGTGTACACCTGTACATTGTGATACCCGAGCTACGGATAACAACATCTTCTTCCGGACTAATATTAGCCAGTGCATTAGCGATATTTATGCCCGAATCTTTCAGTTTTTTACCCTTTACGTTTTCTATCTCCTCAATGTTCAGTAAGCGCATTCCTGCAGGGTTAATCTCGCTTATCCGATCATCGAAATCCAGGATAATTACTCCCTGCGGAGAGGCTTTGATAAGTAAATCAAGAAAGTGATTCTTTTCCCTGACTTGTAGTCTTTCCTCTTTCAGTTGATCCATCATCCTGTTAAAGACATTAATCAGTTTATTGGCTTCACTGTCGGAAGTATTGCGTAGGCGAGTTGAGAAATCTTGTTCCTTTAGTAGTTGCATACCATCGGCAATCAACTGATATGGTTTGATAAGTCTCTGATATAAAGCAATAAACATAACAATGGCTAAGATAGCCAGCCCTTCAATCAATAGGAATTTATATATGCTTGTATTAATAAAGAGAAAACCGATGCCTAAAAGAGCACCGAAGACAACAACAACCAATATCCAGAATAGAAACTTCGACTTCATAACTTCTTATTCGTTAGGGTTCATGCCGTATTTTTCGAGACGCCGATAGAGTGCTTGCCTGCTAACACCTAGGGCAGTAGCCACTTTCGAGAGGTTGCCGCCATATAGTTCCATTGCTTTCAGTATCATTTTCTTTTCTACTTCATCGAGCGGATAGATAGAGTCAGGTAAGACCTCTGTCGTATTAGGAATATGAATATATTGTTCTTTAAAATCTGTATCCGTTATAAGATTCTTGCCAGATATCAATATAACCCTGTCAACGAGGTTTTTCAATTCACGTATATTGCCGGGATAAGGTAATTTTTTCAGAAAAGATATTGCTTCCGACGAGAATTCTATCATTTCCATACTGTTAAGTTCTGCCTGTTTCTTAGCAAAGTGGTTTACCAGCACAGGGATATCTTCCAAACGTTCACGTAAGGCAGGCACATGTACGGTAATCAAATTTATACGATAAAATAGGTCTTCGCGGAACGTTCCTTTCGAAACCATATCAGCCAGATTGCGGTTTGTAGCGCTTACAACACGTACATCCGCTTGTTTCTGTTTACTGTCACCAAGTGATTCAAATGTTTTGTCCTGCAATACTCGTAATAGTTTTACCTGACAAGCGGCATCCAATTCCCCGATTTCATCAAGAAAAATACTTCCCCTATTAGCCAATTCGAAACGTCCTGCCCGATCGTAATGAGCATCGGTAAATGCTCCCTTTTTATGACCAAACATTTCACTCTCAAACAGGGATTGAGAAATCCCTCCCAGATTTACTTTTACAAAGGGGCCTTTACTCCTGTCGCTATTTTCGTGTATCGCTTCGGCTATAAGTTCCTTCCCTGTTCCGCTTTCACCTGTAATGAGCACTGACGCATTTGTTTTAGCTATGCGGGAGATGGTGTTGAATACGTTTTGTAACAGAGGGGACTTACCTATAATCTTTTCGAAGTGAAAATCTGTTATGTCATTTGCTTTTAATTCATTCTCACTCTCCTCTTTTAATTGAATTGCAGTTTGTATCGTATTGAGTAAAGTTATATTGTTCCATGGTTTTGTAACAAAATCGAATGCGCCGGATTGTATTCCTTTTACGGCAAGACTGATAGAACCCCATGCCGTAATGAGAATTACAGGAACATCGGGACAAAATATCTTTACTTGACGCAGGAGTACCAATCCTTCTTCTCCGCTTGTGCCCTTTGTGTAGTTCATATCCATCAGTATCAACTGAGGAATAGTGTTTCTCACAAAATCAATAGCTTGTTGCGGTGAAGAAACAGATGTCGTTTCATATCCGGCTCTCTTTAGTACCAGCGTTAGCGAAGAGCGAATTGCTGCATCGTCATCACATATCAAAATCATAGGTTTACTTTTCAGTTGATAAAAATAATCATTTACATTCTAAAAAGGTAACAAACGTAACACGATTTATAGTTAGTAATCAACGCAGATCAATTGTCAAATTCGAAGATTGTTCTAAATTTATAAAAGGTGACAAACGTAACAAATATCACTCCTTTTCATCTTTCCTTTGTTCTGTTACCTTCCAATTGAGTATTGCTTTATTTTTTATCTATTATATAGATAAAACCAAAATCAATTTATTATGTTTTCGTAATCTACCGACAACTCCTTGTCGTTCGCAAAATCATATAGCGTAAGACTTCTTATCTGGTAGTAGTATGACCACAACAAAAATATCTGTTCTATATAATTTCGGCGTGCAATGTCTTTCGATGACTGCGAATCATTCAGGTTTAACACATCTATCTTGCCCAGAACAAAAGCTTCTATAGAAGTTTCGTAACGTATCTGCGCTATCTTGTCTGTTTCTTTTGCCAGTTCCAACTGTTTCGATTGACGATTAAAATTCTGTACACGGAGGTAAATGTTTTGATTAAAATCCATTTGTTCCTTTTCTATTCTGGAATTTTCCACATCGCGGTTAGCTTCGGCTATTTTCACCCGTCCTTTACTTTTTCCCCAATCTAGTATAGGAATCTTTACACCTACATTCACAATCTGATTGTTTCGCCAGTTATTGCTGTTGAAGGCTTGTGAGAAGGAATCGTTCTGCCCCGACATTCCAAAAGAAACAAATAGACTTGCATTCCAACGGTTTGCTTTTGCTTGGCTTACATCTCGTGAGACTTCCAGCATACGTCTTTGTACATTCTGAGTGAAAGCATTATTTTCTCTGGCAAGGCTCACTACTTGCGTATACGACAGTACAGGTACTTCATCGAACAACGATGCGGGGATGGCAGGCTCCAAGGTTACATCTTCTCCGTATCCTAAAAAAGAACGAAGCTGAAACATCTGTGCGTCTAAAGAGGCTTGAGCATCTGTTAGTTCCGATTCGGCTCTTAATAAAGAAACACGCAATTGCAATAAGTCATTTTCTGATATTTGTCCAATTTTCCTTTTAGCTTCGGCAATGGAATATATCTTCTGTGAATTTTTTAAATTTTGCTGCGCCATCTCCAGATTTATCTTTCCCAATAGCAAATTGAAATAGTATTCTATGGACAGATTAGAAACCTCTTCCATATCGGCAATCAGTTTTTGTCTGGCTGCTTTATATTTTACAGGCTCAATCTTTTGTAGCCATTTTACACGATTAAATCCAAATATCGGTTGCTCCAAGGTTACTGAAGCCGGTATTGTCATATAACTGGTAGAACCATCACTTCCGTACTGCTGTAATCGCTGTACACTACTTTCTACAGAAATAAGTCCGCCTGTTAGCGGTATATTCTGCGATATGGATAACCCACCGTCGATTCGGCTGTAATCGTTGCTCACATATGTGTACGACCCATCGGTATTCTGGAAAGTATTGTACGACTTCGAATAATAAGGTAGTGTCGTATTCAATGTCAGTTCAGGCAACAACTCTGCTTTGTAGGTTTTATACCCCCAATAGCTCGACTTATACTGGTTTCGTGCCACTACTGCATCTACCGAGTTGGCAACGCTGCGGTCGATGGCTTCTCTCAGGCTGATGGTAATAGTGTCTTGAGCCATCAGCCCGATTGAGAATCCAGAGAGTAGTAAGATAAATAAAAGACTTTTCATCATTTAAGTTTCAATTAATATTCTTGCAGACGAATGTTATTTATTCATCCCGCAACGCCATAGCAGGCTGTATGTTCGAGGCCTTATGTGCTGGGAGCCATATTGCCAGAGTGGCAATAACTGTAAGGAAAATGAATGTGATAGCAAAATCAATAAAATATTGACTGAATTCCACATCTGTCCATTCCCGGTTAATTGCCGGTATTCCAATATCTTTTAGTATATCAGCCATCGTAATGTTTATGCAAATAGGAGTGGCGATAAGGCTTGCTATAAATAGCAGGATAATAGTTTCCATGATAAACATGCTTCTTACATTTTTCTTAGAGGCACCCATGGCTATGCGGAGTCCTATATCGCTTCGCCGCGATTGTATTCTGAACCAGAATGTACCGACTATACCAAGAAAAATATTGATAATAAGAAAAGTGGATATAGAATATATGCTTTTGAAGTTGTTACTGAATTGCATCCATTCCATATATTCTTCCCGATATTCATCTATCGGGCGGACAGACGATAAATAGTAAGGTCCTATTTCCAATTGTCCGCGCATATCGTTAGTGAATTGCTCTGCGAAATTCTTATCCGCATCAGGTTTTACTCTGACACATATTTCTCTGTATGAAGATAGAGATAGGTCATCTTTTCTTAGTGGCTTATAAAGTGTAATATAATAATCTTCATATTCACTCCGCTTGCTTTTTTCAGCTACTCCAATGACTTTTTCTTTATTCTCTTTGTCGGGATTCAGATATTTTATTTCTTGCGCAAGTTTGCCTCCTATCAGTCCGTTTCTGTTTGTGCTAATTACTACAGGACTTTCAGAAATGACATTATTCCAGTCGAAGATAGTACCGGATTCTAATTTGATTTTGAATACATCGAAGTATCCGGATGTCACTCTCTTGTATCGAAATTCGACTTCTACCGAATCAACCATTATGCTTGAACTTGACCAACTTCCCGAATAAGGCTGGGATGCATGTGAATAACTTGCAGATTCGATTAGTGGATACTTTTTTATCCTGTCATAAATTGTCCATATATCGTCCAATATTTGTTGTTTGTTTTCTTCATCGCCGGAAGCAAGCGTTTCACGCCCTTCATCCTTCATGCTCACATTTATAATATACGTATGCTCGGTGTCGAAGCCTTTGGGTTCGAAGTATCGTTTTGTTGTGAAATACAGATAGTCGACACAAAACCATAAGATACAGAATACCAGAATTAATTCTAAGAGAATCCAGCTATTCATTTTACGTTCCGTCCAGATTATTTTGAATATATGCTTTATCATAATTATAAATTATTTCTGTTAAGAGAATCAATAATATTTGCTCTCGAAGCTTTATAAGCCGGAATGCCGGCTGAAAGGAGGTTGAGAAGTATACATGCTATAAAAACTCCAAGGAAAACAGGCAACGATACTAAAGCCTGTAAAGGAATGGCGGCATCTCCTGCTATACCTAGCAGCCATTTTTTTAGCCATATGACGACAGCATAAGATAGTACTAAGCCTATTACTCCCCCTATAAGTGAAACGATAAGATTCTCATACAATACCTGTATTAAAATGATGTATTTCTTTGCGCCGAAAGCTTTCCTTATTCCTATCTCTTCCATGCGTTTCTTAATTCCGGATAAGCTAAAGCTGGATAAATTTACTGCTGGAATTAATAGTAAAATACATAGAGTGAGGACAGTTTTGATTGTTTTCCCTTTTACGTCAGGTTCTAGATTCGATGTATTGATCACTTGCACCGAATGCGAATATGGTCCCATTAAGGTAAGATTCCATTCATCGTTAGTCGCATTGTATTTCTTTTCTACCATACGTATTTCTTCATAAATCCTCTCAAAATCAGCTTTATCTTTAGCCAGAAGCAGGATGTGGAATCCATCACGTTCATATCCCGATCTCGATGTATATGGTATATAAATATCCGACTGTGCGAAATTAAATATAGGGGAAACATCTTTTACTACCCCGACTATCGTATAAGGCTTGAAGTCTATAATTATAGTTTTACTTACTACATCGATATTTCCATATAGCGTTTTAGCTGTACTTTCCGAGACGACAGCTTTCTTTAGTCCCGAACTGAAATCTTGCTCACTAAAAGGGTTTCCTGCTAAAAAAGACAATGACATTATTTTCCAGATATTAGCATCGGCCAGTTTTAGATTCATTGTTTTTCGATCCATCTTATTTTCAGCGGTAGTAACTACACTTTTGTTCCAATTAATCTGAAGATTAACTAGATCAGGTTGTTTCAGGTCAGATAAATAATCTTTATAAATTTCATAACTGATTACACCGTTGCTATTCATTCCGTTGCCTTCTTTTCTCTTCTTTATTTCAAATTTCAGATACATTGTCTTGTCTCTGTTAGGCTCAGGCGAAATACTTATGTTTTTAATTGATTCGGTCACTATGATCACCATTATCATCATAATGGCCAATGCTGTACCAATGATCGTTATTATGCTGATAAGCTTGTTTTGCTTCAGCATTTCTATAGCTTGTTTGAAATATATTTTATACATAGGGTTCTGTTAAATGAAATGATTACTCTACCCGTCTTCCGTCAAAGAATCTTATAATACGCTTTGTCGTTTTCGCGATATGCTCGTCGTGCGTCACCATGACGATGGTAGTTCCTTCATTATTAAGGTTGAATAAGAGTTCCATAATTTCGCTTCCCATTCTGCTGTCCAGATTACCTGTAGGCTCATCGGCGAGTAGAATTTGCGGATTACCGATAATGGCACGGGCGATAGCTACACGTTGACATTGTCCGCCTGACAGTTGAGAAGGAAAATGTTTCATACGGTGCGAAAGACCTACTTTCTCCAATACATGCTTTGCCATTTCGCGACGGCTTTTGTCTCCCGATTTGCGATAGAGAAGAGGGAGTTCCACATTATCAAGAACGTTCAGTGAATTTATCAAATGGAAACTTTGGAAAACAAATCCGAGTGTTTTATTGCGGAACTCTGCCATCTCCTTGTCTTTCATGTTATTTGTTTCAGTACCATTAATAAGCACTGTGCCTTGTGTAGCCACATCGAGTAAACCCATTACGTTTAGCATTGTACTCTTACCGCAGCCCGAAGGCCCCATGACAGAGAGGAATTCGCCTTTTTCTACTTCAAGGTTCACATTTTCTAATGCTACGGTTTCTACTTCTTTCGTACGATATATCTTACTTATACCCTGTAAATTAATGATTGCCATAATCTTATTTTATTTTTAATGAATTCTTGCTTTTGTACTGGTTCATTTCCGAGATGATTACTTGCTCACCGAGTTCCAATCCGCTGATTACTTCTACATACTCGAAGCTGCCTTCACCCAGCTTTACTTTTCGTTTTTCTGCTGTACCGTCTTTCACTACCCATAGGTCATACTCTCCCGGTTCTATATAATACGATCCATTAGGAATACGTAAGACTTCGTCACGTATACCGTAAGCAACAAATACATCTGTTTTCAATCCGCTCCTTAATCGCGAATTACTTGAGTCATCGAGCATGACTATGAAATTTATTACCCCGTTTTTTACCGAAGGCGTTATATTGACGATTGTTCCTGTCAGTTGTACCTGGCTTATCTTGATAATAGCTTTTGCGCCCGGACTTAACTTTTCCGCATAGCTGTCGGCTATTTCGGCTTGTACTTTGTATTTGTTCAAGTCCGAAACAATGGCTATTTGTGTTCCTGCCGATACCTGCGATCCTATTTGGGAATTTACATAGGTGAGTGTCGCCTTTTGTGGCGATAATATACGTGCATCATTTAACAGTCGTGCACTTTCGGCAAGTGATTTTTCGAATATGCTTAAATCCAATTGTTGAACTTTTGCTTCGGCGTCTGAACTTTTCCTTTGATTTTCTATCTGTTGTTTTAGCTGCTGTAGTTCCAATTTTGCAACTTCATGGTTCAACCCCGCTTGCCGTACCTTGTCAGCCGTACTTGCCCCTAAACTATCCAGATATTGTTCATTCTTCAATTCTGTTTGGAGTTGCTTCAATTTCATTTCTTTTACCTGTAGCTGCATTTGCATTTCAGAAATATTGTTGTTTAAGCTGATTTTAGATTGTACCAGCTTACTTTTTTTCATTTCCATTTCATCCAGCTTTTGTTTGTAATCGGTTTCTATCGTTGCTAGCTCTAATTTAAGAATTGGATCTCCTATATTTACAGAATCTCCTGCTTGTTTGTATACTTCAAGTATTCGGCTGTTGATAGGAGAAACGATGATTTCTTCTGTTAACGGCATCACTTTCCCCGAAGCCGGGATAGTGATTTCTATAGTGCCTTGATCCGCCGTGGCGATTACCATATTTTTAGAAGAGACTGAACCTTCCAAAAGATTCATAATTACGATGACAATCACTATAAATACGGCAATTATTGCTCCGTAACGAATAAATTGTTTAAGCCTTTCCTTGCGTTGTATACTCAACGGTATTTCTCTATCCATTTTTTTAATTTGTTTTTCTATTTAATATCAATTGGTGTGCCGTAGTGTTAAATGTCTTATATTTAAATGTTTATGCATTTTGTCTGTGTCCGATCTCGGACATGTTGTACGGATCCAGCCTATGAAAAGATATAAATACTTTAATCTAAAAAAAATGCCGTTTTATTATTATTGGTTCGCTAAAAATGAGTATATTTGCACGCAATAAATTTCAAAAAGCTCTTTTATATGTCTTTTATTGCAGATAAAGTTGTAATGGATGGATTGACATTCGACGATGTGTTGTTAATCCCCGCTTATTCAGAAGTACTACCCCGCGAAGTCGATTTGTCGACGAATTTCTCACGCAATATCAAATTAAATATTCCTATCGTTTCGGCTGCAATGGACACTGTAACCGAGGCAAAATTGGCTATTGCTATTGCTCGTGAAGGGGGTATTGGAGTGATTCATAAGAATATGTCTATTGAAGCTCAGGCTCAGCAGGTTCGTTTTGTGAAGCGTGCAGAGAATGGGATGATTTCAAATCCTGTGAGTATTCTTCGGGATAAAACAGTAGGACAAGCTCTGGCTATGATGGCTGAGTTTAAAATCGGAGGTATTCCCGTAGTAGACAAGGATAATCGTTTGGTGGGTATTGTTACCAATCGCGATTTGCGTTTCCGTCGCGATATGAGTCAGTTGATAGATGATGTGATGACAAAAGAAAATATCATTACTACTCAGCAAACTACAGATTTGGAAGCCGCAGCTGATATCCTTCAACAACATAAGATAGAAAAACTTCCGGTTGTAGACGCAGATAATAAACTAATAGGATTAATTACTTATAAAGATATTACCAAAGCAAAAGACAAACCATTTGCCTGTAAAGACGAAAGTGGTCGTTTGAGAGTTGCTGCTGGAGTGGGAGTGACTTATGACACTCTGGAGCGTGTAAGTGCTTTGGTCGAAGCCGGAGTAGATGCAATCGTTATCGATACTGCGCACGGGCACTCAAGAGGAGTAGTTGACATGTTGAAAAAAGTAAAAACTACTTTTCCGGGTATCGATGTTGTAGTAGGTAATATTGCTACAGGCGATGCTGCCAAATATCTTGCTGATGCAGGTGCTGATGCGGTGAAAGTAGGAATCGGACCAGGTTCGATCTGTACTACACGTGTTGTTGCAGGTATAGGTGTGCCTCAATTAACTGCTATATATGATGTGGCAAAGGCGTTGAAAGGAACAGGAGTGCCGTTGATCGCTGATGGAGGATTACGCTATTCGGGAGATATTGTGAAAGCTTTAGCTGCCGGAGGATATTCTGTAATGATGGGATCATTATTGGCTGGGGTTGAAGAATCTCCGGGTGAAACCATCATATTCAACGGACGTAAATTCAAATCATACCGTGGAATGGGTTCTCTCGAAGCCATGGAAAAAGGTTCTAAAGATCGCTATTTTCAAGATATGGAAGCAGATATTAAGAAACTTGTACCAGAAGGAATTGCTGCCCGCGTACCATTCAAAGGTTCCCTTTATGAAGTCGTTTACCAGATGACAGGTGGTTTGCGTGCCGGAATGGGATATTGTGGTGCTCAAAACATTGATGAACTGCATAATGCTAAATTTACACGAATTACTAATGCGGGGGTTGCTGAAAGCCATCCACATGATGTCGCTATCACGAGCGAAGCTCCGAATTATAGCCGTGGAGAATAGCCTATAAAACGAAATATGCTCAGGCTCTGGATATTGAAAAATATCCGGAGCTTTTTATTTTAGAATATTTTAAAACATTATAAGCTTATATTTCTTGTATCTTTGTCTTTAGTTAATTTTTAGGCTATTGGATTGTATGAATAAAAAGCTATTTTTAATATGCTGCTCTTTACTTATTACTCTTTGTCTGTTTGCACAACAAACAGACCCTGCCGTATTTACTTTAAACGGGAAACCTGTATATAAGTCCGAGATAGAGCGCGCTTACAAAAAAGGGAATGAAAATTTACAAACTAAAGTCTCTATAGATGATTTCCTAACATCATACATCGAATTTAAGATGAACGTAGAAGAGGCCAAAGTTGAAAAATTGGATACTACGGCAAGCTACATTCGTCAATTTGAATCATACAGAATGCAAATTGCTGCTCCTTATTTGAAAGATACTGTATATGAGAATGAATATGTAAAAAAAATGTATGGTCGTTTGCTCGAAAACGTTGAGGTAAACCATCTTATAATACCATTCAATAAGGATCTAATATTTCCGGCAGATACATTGCCTGTATATAAGAAGGCAATAGAAGCAAGAAACAAAATTCTTAAAGATGGTTTTTCGGATGAGATATTAAAAATAGGAGAAACTTCTCCAAATAAACTCTTCGGAATAGAGGGACAAAGCGGATATTTAGGTTGGATTGCAGCATTCATGCTTTCGCCCCGATTAGAAGATGCCATATATACTTTATCACATCGAGAAGTGAGTATGCCTATCCGCACAGTAAATGGATATCATATCGTGCAAGTACTCAATAGGCGTCCGGCGGTAGGTTCGGCAGAGATAGAGCAGGTTATGTTTCGTTTCAGTCACATACCCGCTTCACAACATCAGATAGATAGTGTGCGTAAAGTTGCCCTGGAGGAATATGAGAACATTCATACACCTGCCGATTTTCAGACCCTTTGCAATGCTTTCTCAAAAGCCTATAAGACCGGAGATAAAGGTTGTTATTTCGGCCTTGTAGGGCTGGATTCTAATTTATCTCCCGAGTTTCTTTCCGCAGTGTTTAACTTACAGAATAAAGGGGATGTGAGTAAACCCTTGAAAACAGAGTATGGCTTCCATATCGTAAGATTATTGAATAAAATACCCGTTCCCGAATTTGGAAAGATGGAGAATCAGATAAGATATAAGATAGGCAATGGAAGCAGGAGGTATGAATTTGGAAAAGAAAGGAAACAGTCTTTGATAAATAGCATGAATATAAATGTAAATGATGATGCTTTTGCCAAGTTGAACGATATAGCACTTAATATATCACCACGCGATTCTGCTTTTTTGTCTTATATAAAGAATAGTGATGAACAGCTGGTAGATATTGATGGAAAACGTAGCGTCCCTGTAAAAGAATTTGTCAGATATATTGATTATAGACAAAGAGCGCTGGAGAAAAACCCTGATGAACTAGAAATGTTGACTGCCGTAGATGCTTCTCCATACAGTTTATCGACAGATATATTGAAAGAATATTTTGATAGTTTTCTGACAATTCTAGCGATGGACTACAAAGATGATATGCTGGAAGAGGAATCACCTGATTTTCGGGCTATTATGGATGAATTCTCTAATGGGTTGTTATTATATGAAGTAAAGAATAAAAATATTTGGGAGCGTGCAAAAAGTGATGAGAGTGGTTTGGAAGACTATTTTACTAAGAATAAATCGAAATATAAATTAGATCAGCCACATTATAAAGGGATAATAATATACGCCAAAGATGCACAAACCCTGAGAAGGACTGAAATCCTGGCTAAAAAGAATAGAAATATTGAGAACCTTATAGGCGAAATAAGAAATTCGATAAATAAGGATTCTGTATTGGTAAGAATAGAACCCGGACTATGGACAAAAGGCGATAATCAATATGTCGATTATAAGGTTTATGGAGAAAGCGAACCCTCTTCTTCTGATGATGAATTTCCTTTCTTTTCTGTGGTAGGGAAAACTATTAAACAGCCAGAAGAATATAAAGATGTGAAGGCTGAAGTGGAACTCGACTATCAAACTAAACTTGAAAAAGATTGGAATTCTTACCTTTATAGTAGATATAATGTGGATATTAACAAATCAGTATTAAATACTATTAAATGAAAAAAATAATTGTCGGATTGCTTTCGGGTTTTGTCTTTTTTTTCATCTATTCATGTGGCGAAAAAGGCACTACGAATGTTGACCCTTCCCAAAATCCTGTGGTTACAGTCAAAGGACAGACATTGTACAGAACAACCCTAAACGAAGTTCTGCCGGCGGGTTTGTCTGCCGAAGATAGTACTGCCGCTGCTCAGTCATATATAAATATGTGGATAAATGATCTGTTGATGTATGATAAAGCAAAACAAAACGTTACCAATGAAGAAGAGATAGAAACTCTTGTGCAGAACTATCGAAAATCATTAATTACGAATATCTATCAGGAGCAGTTATTGCAACAACAACTTTCTAGAATAATATCGGAGAATGAGTTGAAAACGTATTATGAGCAGAATAAAGAGAGGTTCAGATTAGAAGAAAATATAATAAAAGGATTATATCTGAAGGTTCCTGTTGGTTCATCGCTCTTAAGTAATTTCCAGAAATGGTATAAACAAGGGACAAATGATGCGATAGAAAATATAGAGAAGAACTCTTTACAGAATGTAGTTGGATATGAATACTTTTATGACAGGTGGGTTGATTTTGATGAAGTAATGGATAATATACCTACCCTGATAAGTGATCAAAGACAATTTTTGCAGACAAACAAGACCGTCGAAGTAAGAGATTCTTCATTTGTGTACTTATTAAACATCAAAGAATATAAGCTAGAAGGAAATGATGCTCCTTATGAATATATTAAAGGACATTTATCTGAGATTTTCGCCGAACAGAGGAAAGCCGATTTCTTAAAGCAGGTGCAAAAAGACCTGTACGATAAGGCTGTATCTGACGAAGAAATTAAGTTTTATGATAAATAGAATATAACTTATTTTTTTCCGTTAAGAAAAAGTGAGACATTATCACTATATTTACGCGATTTTATAAATTGAATATACAAATATGTTAAGAGAAGCTGGAAAATTAATTTTATTAGTAATATTATTAGGTTCAGGCCTTTTGGCGAAGGCACAAGACAATGTTGTCGACAAGATTATCTGGATTGTGGGAGATGAAGCAATTCTTAAATCAGACGTAGAGAAGACGCGAATGATGATGTTGTCGAGAGGCAGTCGTGTCGAAGGCGACCCGTATTGCTTTATCCCCGAACAGCTAGCCATGCAAAAGCTCTTTCTGGATCAGGCAAGAATAGACAGTATAGATGTACCTGCTTCCAATGTAGCGAAAGCTGTAATTCAACAGGAGAATAATGTGATTGCAAACCTTGGATCTAAAGAGAAGGCAGAGGAATACTTACAAGCTCCTCTGAGCCAGCTTCGTGAAGAATGGCGTGAAGATCTAAGAAACAATTTCTTAGTAGAAGAGGTAAAGAAAAAAATAGTGGGTAAGAAAAATAACCTTACACCATCAGAAGTGAGGAAATATTATGCTCAATTACCAAAAGATAGTTTACCGTATATTCCTGCTATTGTAGAAGTGCAAATTATCACCAATGAACCCGTAATTCCACCTACAGAAATAGATAGAGTAAAAGAAGAACTAAGAGGATATACCAATAGAGTTAATAATGGAGAAAGTTTTGCCACTTTAGCTATTATGTATTCAGATGAGCCCGCAGCAACCCAGACCGGCGGAGAACAAGGCTTCCGCGGACGTGCGGAATGGGTTCCTGAATTTTCGAATATGGCTTTCTCTTTGTCTGACCCTAAAAAAGTGTCGAATATTGTAGAAACAGAATACGGATTTCATATTATTCAGCTTATAGAACGCAGAGGCGATCTTATTAATGTTCGTCATATTCTCCGTCAGCCAAAAGTTCCGGAAGAAGCATTTGCTAAATCAATGGCTAAAATGGACTCAGTAGTAAGCATGATGAAAGAGGGTAAATTTACATTTGAGGATGCTACCAGTGTTTCTTATGATAAAGATACTCGTAACAATAATGGTTTAATGGTGAATAGAAATCCGGAAAGTGCAAATTATGGTACGCCGCGTTTCGAAATGGAAGACCTTGCTCCTGAAATTTCAAAAGTTGTTGCAAACATGAAAGTAGGAGACGTTTCTGCCCCATTCAAATTGAAATTGAAAAATCAGAAAGATGTTGTTGCTGTCGTAAAATTAAGTAACAGAGTTGATCAGCATGTAGCTAATGTTTCGGATGACTATCTTATTCTGAAAGATATAGTGGAAGCTAAAAAACAACAGGAGATTCTGAAAAAATGGCTTCAAACTAAAATTAAGGCGACCTATATCTATATAGATAAGGATTGGCAAAATTGCGACTTCCAGTATACGGGATGGCTTAAAAAGGAAGATGAGGCGAGTAGCCGCTAACGATTTTTTTAAAACTGTGTTTACAAAAACAATGAAATATTTTATGCAAAGGCATAGAATACCTTTTATGGGTATTCTATGCCTGATTGTTCTATATGTATCGGCACAAACAGCTCTTTCTCCTCAAATTAGCTATGTTATCGGAGAGGTGAATCAGGAGCCTAAAAAAACGCGTAACGATACAGTCAGAAAATCTCCTAAAAAAGTTATAGAGATTGTACATGCAGATGATCTTGATTGGAAAAAGTTAGAAGATCTTCATATATTAAGACACAATGTAATATTTTTCCATGAAGGTGCTTATCTGTATTGTGACAGCGCCTATTATTATAAGCCGTTAAATACATTCGAGGCTTTCAGTAATGTTCGTATGGAACAGGGAGATACACTTTTTCTGTATGGGAAATATATGCATTATGATGGGAATACCAAACTGGTGAAAGTCCGTGAAAATGTAAGTTTAGAGCACTCTCCTTTGGATAGAAAAAATCCGGTGACACTTTTTACAGATAGCTTGAATTATGACCGTATGATGAATATAGGTTATTATTTCGATGGCGGGATGTTAGTCGATTCTCTTAATAAACTAACTTCTTTTGGGGGACAGTATGAACCTACTATGAAAATGGCAACGTTTAAAGACAGTGTGATACTTACGAATCCTAATTTTACATTATATTCTGACAGATTAAAGTACGATACAGATAAAAGGATTGCTCTTTTTACGACAGATACTAAAATTGTTTCTGATAGCGGAACCATATATACAACTAATGGCTGGTATAATACTGCTACGGAAGAGTCCTTGTTACTAGACCAATCTACGATTCTGAATAAGAAAGGGGATCGTTTGCTTCGTGGTGATTCCATACTCTATTTCAAAGAAAAAGGCTATGGCGAGGTATTTGGCAATATGTTTCTTCAAGATACTACAAAGCATGTAATACTAATGGGTAATTATGGTTACTACGACGATATTAATGACTATGCTATGGCTACAGACTCGGCTATATGTATTGAATATTCTCAGAAAGATAGTTTATATATACATGCTGATACATTGAAACTTATAACAATTATAGATAGTACCAATCTAAAGAAGCAAAAGTTAACAGAAGGTGCTATTGTTCCTATACTTCCTCATTTAGATATTATTCAGAGCGATTCTTTGAATCGCGGTCAGATAAGTGACTCTACAGGGTTAGATATTTCTATAAAACAAGATTCAATTCACCTTTCAGAGATAGACGTTGTAGACCCATTGCCAATTCATCAACCTGAATTGGATTCAGTCGGTAATCATATTTTACCGATTCAGGATACTGTTCCTAAATCTTATCGGCAAATAAAAGCATATTATGGAGTGAGGTTTTATCGTAACGATATGCAGGGAGTTTGCGATTCCCTTCAGTTCAGTTCTGGGGATTCAATAATACATATGTACAAAGATCCTATTTTGTGGAATACCAACAGACAGCTTTCAGGTGATACGATTGATATATTTATGAATGATAGCACAATTGATTATATGCACGTAAAACGCTATGCATTCTCAATTGAAAATAAAGATTCTATCCATTTCAATCAGTTGAAGAGCAGATCACTTAAAGTTTATTTTGATGGAAATAAAAAAGTGAGGCAAGTTCTTGCAGAAGGAAATGTAGAAACAATATCTTATCCCGAAGAGCGAGGAGGTGAGCTAAGTGGAATACTTAATTGGCTCGAAAGTAGCTATCTGCGTATTAGCATGTTGGATGGAAAATTCCAGCGACTGGTGGTCTGGCCTAAACCTGTCGGAAAGACTACTCCGTTTCATCTCGTTAATGAAGATCAATTAAGGTTGAAAGAATTTTTCTGGTATGATTATTTGAGACCATTAGATAAAGATGATGTATTCAGAAAAGTGACCAAAAAAGCCGGTGATACCCGCCCTAAAAGATCATCTATTTTTGACAGGGAAGATTAAAGAATATTAAATGAGCGATATAATACATCTTCTACCTGATTCCATTGCTAATCAGATTGCTGCGGGCGAGGTCATCCAAAGACCTTCTTCAGTAGTAAAAGAATTGGTCGAAAATGCAATTGATGCAGGAGCAGATAATATACAATTGATTATCAAAGACGCTGGACGGACCCTAGTTCAGGTCATTGATAATGGGAAAGGAATGTCAGCTACCGATGCCCGTATGGCATTCGAGCGTCATGCCACATCTAAGATAAGATCTGCTGATGATTTGTTCAATCTTCATACAATGGGTTTTCGTGGTGAAGCCTTGCCCTCGATTGCCGCTATATCGCAGGTCGAACTCAAGACGAGAATACAAGAAGATGAGTTAGGAACATTACTCCAAATTTCCGGGTCGAAGGTGGACTCTCAGGAATGTGTAGCTTGCTCTATAGGGAGTAATTTCTCAGTTAAAAATATATTTTTCAATGTTCCTGCGCGTCGTAAGTTTTTGAAATCGAACGATACAGAGCGTCGCAATATTCTTACCGAGCTTGAGCGGATTGTACTCGTGAATCCGAATATCGAATTCTCATTTGTAGACAATGATCTCGAAGCTCTTAGGTACCCTGCTTCGAACCTGCGTCAACGTATAGTAAATGTTGTAGGGAAGAATTTCAACCAGCAACTCATCTCTATAGATATAGATACTTCTCTGGTTAAAATCAACGGATTTATAGGGAAGCCTGAGTCTGCTCGTAAAGCAAGGGCATTGCAATACTTTTTCGTTAATGGAAGGTACATGCGGCATCCTTATTTTAATAAGGCTGTAACGGCTGCCTTCGAACCGCTAATACCAGTGGGAGAGAATCCCAACTATTTTATTTATTTTACCATTGATCCTGCTGCCATAGATGTAAATATACATCCTACCAAAACAGAAATCAAGTTTGAAAACGAACAACCCATCTGGCAAATACTATCGGCTGCGGTAAAAGAGGCATTAGGAAAATTCAATGAAGTGCCTACTATCGATTTCGATACCGAAGGGGCTATTGACATACCTATACATGACCCTTCAAAAAATGTGGAGCAGCCACGCGTAAATATAAACCCTTCATACAATCCGTTTAAAAGCCCTTCATCCAGTGGAGGATATCAACGTCCTAATCTCGATTGGGAAAAATTCTACCAAGGTTTTGAGAGTGATAAGGATATAGCTGAAGCATCAGACTATACGGATGTGACGCTGGACATATTTAATCAGTCGAGTAATTCAAATATAAACGAAGAATCCACTGCTGTTTCGGAGATAATAATTCATTACCAATATAAGAATAGGTACATTCTTACATCTGTAAAATCTGGTCTGATGCTAATAGATCAGCATCGTGCCCATATCCGAATCCTATTCGATCAGTTCTTGAGTCAAATCCAACAGAAGAAAGGAATATCGCAGCGTGTTTTATTTCCTGAAATAATTGAGTTGTCTCCTTCTGAGGCTGCAATGGTACCTTATCTTATGGATGACTTGGAGGCTGTAGGATTCGATTTAAGTAATTTAGGAAGTAATAGTTATGCTATAAACGGAATCCCTTCCGAAATAACGAATATCAGTCCGGTAGAGCTTGTTCATCGGATGATAAGTAAAAGTGTAGACTCTGGTAGCGACATAAAAGAGGAGATACAGGAATCACTGGCACTCTCTATGGCTGCTGCAGCTTCTATAAGCTATGGACATAAACTGTCTGATGAGGAAATGACCAAAATTGTAGATCAATTGTTTGCTTCACCTTCCCATAAATATACGCCTGACGGAAAACTTATCATATCCTTACTTGAGGATGATGCTATAGAGAAGATGTTTCGTTAAGTTGCCGCTTACATTTTTGCATCTTTTATATCTTACATTACACTGCTGAATTTCATTAACATCAGTATTATCCTTACCTTTGTATAGTGTTTTAACTATACTTTATTCGCAGATGGATTCAGTAAAGGATATGTATAAACTGGGAGTCGCTCTCAGCGGGGGAGGAGCTAAAGGTTTCGCTCATCTGGGAGTCTTGCAGGCACTTAACGAAAAAGGATTGTATCCAGAAGTTATATCTGGAACTAGTGCCGGAGCATTCGCCGGGGTGCTGTATGCCGATGGATACACTCCGAAAGAAATATTAGGCTTTTTTCAGAATAAGGTTTTCAGGGAATTTGCAGAATTTACAATTCCTCATGGAGGCTTTTTCAAGAGTGATGGATTTCAGTCTTTCTTGAAGAAACATCTTAGAGCAGGGAATTTCGAAGATCTAAAAATTCCATTGCGAGCAGTTGCTACCGATATTGAATACGGAGAGAGTAAGGTTTTCACGAGAGGGGCAGTAATCCCTGCTGTAATAGCTTCTTGTTCGGTACCTATTATTTTCAGGCCTGTCGAAATAAATAAACGTTATTATGTTGATGGAGGACTATTTAAGAACTTTCCTGTATCTACTATTCGTAAAGAATGCATTAAGATAATTGGGGTAAATGTCAGCCCTTTGACGAGAGCTGAATTTAGAAGCTCGATAAAGTATATTGCAGAACGTTCGTTCCATTATATGTCAGTTTCCAATACACTTTTAGATCGTAATTTGTGCGACTATCTGATAGAATCGCCATCGCTTTCTCAACATTCGATGTTCGATCTCGACCATGTAGAGCAAATATATCAAGTCGGATACGACCTTGCTGTAAGCTTCCTCGAAGAAAATAAAGATTCTTTGAAAAAAGATTTTCCAGATTTCATATTTTAATAATTAACCAAAACTTGCAGACTAAATACGATGAAAGAAAAAATATTTATATATCAGGTTCTTCCCAGATTATTTGGAAACAATAATAGTCTGAATAAAGAAGACGGGATGCTAGCAGAGAATGGGGTAGGTAAGTTATCTTCTTTTGATAATAAGGCTCTGACAGAAATAAAGAAAATGGGTTTTACCCATATCTGGTATACAGGGCTTCTCGAGCATGCTTCTAAGACAGATTACTCATCATATGGTATTCCAAAAGATCATCCCGATGTGGTGAAAGGCAATGCCGGCTCTCCTTACGCTATACGAGACTATTTCGATATTTCTCCCGATTTAGCAGATGTAGTTGAGAATAGGATAGCTGAGTTTGAACAGTTGGTAGAACGTAGCCATAAGCATGGATTGAAAGTAATTATAGACTTTGTGCCCAATCATATAGCTAGACAATATCGCTCGGATGCAAAATCTGGAAAAGTAAGAGATTTTGGTGTCGATGACAATTTATCTGTGATGTTCGAACCAGATAATAATTTCTATTATCTTCCTAGCCAGAAACTCGAGTTGCAATTTCCAGTCCAACAAGGAGAGAATGCTTATGAGGAGTTTCCTGCAAGGGCGACAGGTAATGACTGTTTTACCAACAGACCAACGATTAATGATTGGTATGAAACAGTGAAGCTAAATTATGGAGTAGATTATACACATGGTAAAGTAAACTGTTTTACACCTGTTCCCGATACTTGGCTAAAAATGAGGGATATTCTCTTATATTGGACAGCGAAAGGTGTTGACGGCTTTCGCTGTGATATGGCCGAGATGGTTCCTGTTGAATTTTGGAACTGGGTTATACCTAAAGTTAAGGCAAAAAATAAAGCACTCTTATTTATTGCTGAGGTCTACAATCCGGCGCAATACCATAATTATGTTCATTGGGGGCTATTCGACTATTTATATGATAAAGTTGATTTGTACGATACCTTGCGTGACGTTATATGTAATCATAAACCTACTTCCGAGATTACTTTCTGTTGGCAACGCTTGGATGGATTACAATCTAAGATGCTTAATTTTCTTGAAAATCACGATGAACAACGTATTGCATCTGATTTCTTCATCGGGGATCCATTTAAGGCTATACCGGGAATGGTTGTAGCAGCCACAATGAACGTAAACCCTGTAATGATATACTTTGGACAGGAATTAGGCGAAAGAGGTATGGACAAAGAAGGGTTTAGTGGCTTGGATGGCAGAACTACTATTTTTGATTATTGGTCAGTCAATTCTATCCGTAGCTGGCGTAATGGTGGTGCTTTTGGAAATACAGGCTTAACAGAAGAACAAATAAGGTTGCGTAAATTCTACTTGCAACTAATCAAAATAGCAAAAGAAGAAGAATCTATCAATTCAGGAAAATTCTTCGACTTGATGTATGCTAATTATGAGAATCCGGCATTTGATTCTACAAAGCATTATGCTTTTCTTCGTTCGGGAAAAAGAGAATTTGTTATGGTGATAACGAATTTTTCATCCCAGACAGGAGAAGTTGCGGTTCATATACCTGAAGATGCATTTAATTATATGGGGATAGCACCTCAAAAGATTAAAAATGCGAAAGAGCTTTTCTCAAAAAAGAATTTTCAATTGAATTCTAGATGGGATAAAGTGTTATATGTGAATATGGAAGCGCATTCCGGAAAAATCATCAAATTTTCTATGGACTAATAACCAGATAGTTGTTAGTTTTTCCTAATTTTGCACAATATATAAAAACAATAAACCAAACTCACTTTAAAGATCTATTGAGATAATGGAAAGTAATGTACCTTTTAAAATCTTTTCGGGGACAAAATCCCGTTATTTAGCTGAAAAAATTTGTACTAGTCTGGGATGTCCACTCGGAAAAATGAATATCGAACGTTTTGCTGACGGGGAGTTCTCTGTTTCATACGAAGAATCTATCCGTGGGGCTCAGGTATTTCTGGTACAGTCAACATTTCCTTCATCTGATAATCTGATGGAATTATTGTTGATGGTAGACGCTGCAAAAAGAGCTTCGGCTCATTCTATTGTGGCTGTCATACCTTATTTTGGATGGGCTAGACAAGACCGAAAAGATAAGCCTCGTGTTTCGATAGGAGCTAAGCTTATTGCTGATATGCTTAGTGCTGCAGGAATTAGCAGGTTAATCACCATGGATCTACATGCTGATCAGATACAGGGATTTTTTGATGTTCCTGTAGATCACCTTTATGCTTCGGCTATTTTTGTAGATTATATGAAATCATTGGATAGAGAAAATCTTGTTATTGCAACTCCTGACGTAGGGGGTACAAAGCGTGCCAGCTCGTATGCTAAGTATTTCGGTATTCCGATGGTTATCTGTTACAAGTTGAGAAAAAAAGCCAACGAAATATCGGAAATGCAAATCATTGGAGATGTAGAAGGAATGGATGTGCTTTTGGTCGATGATATCGTAGATACAGCAGGAACAATTACAAAAGCTGCTGATTTGATGATAGCGAGTGGAGCCCGCTCTGTTAGGGCGATAGCTAGCCATGCAGTAATGTCTGATCCTGCATCGGAAAGGGTGGATCAATCAGGATTGACAGAAATGGTATTTACAGATAGTATTCCTTACTCAAAAAAATGTGAAAAGGTTGTTATACTGTCTGTAGCCGATGTTTTTGCCAATGCAATAAGAAGAGTGCTTAGTAATGAGTCTATAAGTTCATTGTATGTTTTGTAACAAATACAATTATATCTTTATATAAGAGAAAAGAGAGGTTTTTTTAATCTCTCTTTTTTATTTATAAAATTTCGATGGTTTCTCAAAGATCAAATTTGTATATATCGTCAAATAAAGATATTTTTGCAAGTTGCAATTATATTCATTTTTAAAATATAACAATGAAAGTTCATCACGAAGGACGTGGCGTTTTAATTACATATCTTATTATACTCCTCTTATTAAATGGGGGGTTATGGTATTTTTTCCATAACCATATTTTGTCATATATTGCAGGAGCTGCTTCATTAGTATTGTTTCTTATCGTGCTCAATTTTTATAGGAGTCCTTATCGTCGATTTATTGGTAATACTAATGGTGTTATTGTTGCATCTGCCGATGGGAAGATCGTAGCAATAGAAGAGGTGTATGAAGGTGAATATTTTAAGGATAAACGAATTGTTGTTTCTATCTTTATGTCCCCGTTTAATGTTCATGCCAATTGGTATCCGATAAACGGAAAAGTTCTTGTGTCTAAACACCATGATGGACGCTTTATGGCTGCATACTTACCAAAATCAAGTACTGAAAATGAGCGTTCGACTGTTGTACTAGAGACTGAAGACGGTAGGCATCAAATATTATTGAGACAGGTAGCAGGAGCAATGGCTCGCCGTATCGTAACATATGCACAAGTTGGAGAAGAGGCGCATATTGATGAACATCTGGGTTTTATAAAATTAGGATCTCGTGTTGATGTATACCTACCGATAGGAACAGAAATTCTTGTAGAGATGGATCAAAAAGTGAAAGGTAATCAGACCGTGATCGCTAAATTCAAATAAGAAATGAAAAAATATATACCTAACTTCCTGACATCCCTTAGCCTATTTTCGGGATCTATTGCCTCTGTGATGGCTTTTCAGGGAGAATATTTGTGGGTAGTAATATGGGTAGTAATTGCTGCTTTATTCGACTTTTCGGACGGATTTGCAGCTCGTTTACTTAAGGCCTATTCACCAATGGGAAAAGAGTTGGACTCCTTATCAGATATGGTAAGCTTTGGTTTTGCCCCCAGTGTGGCTTTATATACATTTCTTTGCGATCATACATATATTATAACAAGTAATCAATTAGTCATAGAGTATTTGCCTTATGCAGCTTTCTTATTAGCTATATTTTCGGCTTTGCGTTTAGCTAAGTTTAATATTGATGAACGCCAATCAGAATCATTTATAGGCCTTAATACGCCTGCGAATGCATTGTTTTGGGTAAGCTTTTGTTATGGATTGGTAAATACCGTTCCTTCTATTTCTTCAACATTGATGTATATAGTATTGGTTGCTATTCTTGTATTTTCTTCATTGATGGTATCGGAAATACCCATGTTTTCTCTTAAGATAAAAAGTCTTAAACTTAAAGGGAATGAATATCGTTACTTTCTTGCTATATTTATTATTGGTTTAGTTGCCTATATAGGAATACTAGGTATTGCAGGTGGTATATTGTTATACATTGCTTTATCTATTATAAATAGCCGAAACGAGTATTCCAAATAATAGTATTCTTACTATTCATGCAAATTTTGGACTATTTTTTAATGAAATGTTTGTGTGTTTCGCTAAAAAGCAGTAATATTGCAACCGATTTCGGAATAACCACCAAAAATCAGGTCCTATAGCTCAGTTGGTTAGAGCACATGACTCATAATCATGGGGTCCTTGGTTCAAGCCCAAGTGGGACCACTTCAAAATGAAACAGTTAAGATAAATGTCTTAGCTGTTTTTTTTATGTCTATACCTTATGGTTTTAGTAGGTTTTGAAGATGGTTTGTGAACCAACTGTAAACCAGAAATTGAAATGAATTGTATAGTTAATATATTGTATTACAGATCAAAAACTTTATCTAGTGGAGAGCCTCCTTTAATGATTTGTATCTCTAAAGAAAGCAAAAGGAAGTATTTAAGTTTAGGGGTATCTGTCCTACCTCAACATTGAGATTTAGACAAAAATAAACTGACAAGAGAATTTGAAGAAAGGTATTTGAAAGCCTATCCCTCTTTTTCTAATCTACTTCTAATCTACTTCTAAAGACCATCTAATCTTTAGAAAATATATTTGCAGCGATAAAATAATTACTGCATAATGAAGAAATACCAACTTTTTCTACTGTTTACGCTTTTATATTTGAATGCCTCAGGTCAAGAAAAAGAAACATTAAAGTTAACCCCAAACCAAATTGGAAGTATATTTTTAGAGCAAAATCTACAACTTATTGCCGAAAAGATGAATATCAATCTTGCCGATGCAGAGATTGTGCAAGCTAAACTTTGGGATAATCCAAATCTTTCAATTGGAGGAGTAAATCTTTGGAATACAAATAAACAAAGAGAAGGGGAATCAGAAGTTATTCCTCCGTTATTTGGCTCTTTTGCTCGAAATACTCAGTTCTCAATAGAACTTAGCCAATTGATTCAAACGGCGAATAAAAGAGGTAAGCTTGTTGCTCGAGAGAAAATATCCAAAGAAATAGCTATTCAAGAATTTGAAACAGTATTGCGTGGTTTGAGAACAGAACTACGAAAATCGATATATGAAATTAGCTATCTCCAATCTTACTTGAATGCACTAAAAATACAAAAAGAGTATTTATTTCAACTTGTAGAATCATACCACAAACAAGTTTCGCAAGGCAATATTGCAAAATCGGAATTACTTCGTTTACAGTCTTCATTGCTCGAAATCGAAAATGAAAACAATGATATCTCAATAGAATTAAATGAGCAGCTGAAGAATCTTAAAACACTTCTGTCTATTAACCCGTTGATAGATATTGAGATCGAAAAGGAGTCTATAAATATAATTAATCCAGTTTCTCTTTCCCTAACACAACTTTTACAGCAAGCAGAAGATAATCGTACAGATATAAAAAAGAATAAACTTCAAACTCAATATTTTGAGAAGTCTCTTTCTTATGAAAAATCGCAACGTATACCAGATATTACTTTAAGTGCCAGTTATGACCGCTATGGAGGTGTTTGGAAAGATTTTATTGGTTTTGGGATTAGCTTCGATCTTCCCGTTCTAAATCGTAATCAAGGAGCAATTAAAGCTGCACGGCTGAATCGTGGGCAAAGTTTATACATTGAGAAGCAGCAAATAAATCAAATTCAACATGAAGTCGTAGAAGCTTACGCTAATTATTCGCAAGCATATGATTTTTATCAAAAAATAAGTAACAACGAACTACTCACAGAATTAGACGATATGCTTGAAATATATACTAAAAATCTACTAAATAAGAATATCAGTATGATTGAATATATTGATTTTATGGATGCCTACAGAAACGACAAGCAAACAGTCTTGACCGCAGAAAAGAAGATGCAAATACAATTTGAAGAATTACAATATACAATGGGTACAGAAATAAAATAGAACCATATGATAAAGAAGTATATAACTCCGTTTATTCTAGCTGTATGTCTTTTAATTTCCTGCTTGGGGAGTAGCGAAAAGGAAGAAAGCCAAAAGGAAGCATCAATGAAAAAAACATTTTTGGACAATGTGGAAACAACTAAATCGGAATTGAGTAATCTGACTCAAGAACTAACTCTTGCAGGAAAGGTTGAATGTGACCCCGATAAGGTAGTAAATTTTGTTCCCTTGACAAATGGAGTTATTGATCGGACATATTTTTCTTTAGGCGATAAAGTTCAAAAAGGGCAAAGTCTGCTCGATATGCGTAGCAGCGAACTAAGTTCCTTACAATCGGAAAAAATATCCCTCGAAACAGAAGCGAAAGTAGCAGCGCGTGAGCTGAAAATGGCTCAGAGTATGTATGATGACGGGATGCTTTCAGAAAAAGAACTATTGGAGGCACAAGGAAAACTGAAACAGGTTCAAGCTACATTGAACAAAGTGATGAACGATATTTCAATCTATGGAATAAATAAAGGGAATGGCTCTTTTTCTATAAAAGCACCCATGACTGGCTATGTGGTAAGTAAAAATGCATCTTCGGGTAGCACCGTTTCAGATGGGAGCGATCCGCTATTTACGATAGCAGATTTGAGTACGGTTTGGATTGTTGCCAATATTTATGCCGGAAATTTGCAATTCGTCGGCGAAGGTATGGATGTGGAGATAACATCATTATCCTATCCGGGAGAAGTTTTTTATGGAAAAATCAATTCCATATCTCAAGTTTTTGATCCCGAAGAAAAAGTCCTGAAGGCTCGCATTGTGATGCAAAATAAAGAATTGAAGTTCAAACCAGAGATGTCGACTGTAATCAGGCTTAAAAGTGAAAGACAGAATAAGAGTATCAGTATTCCTTCCGATGCCTTAATTTTTGACGATAACCGTTATTTTGTGATAGTTGAGAAGCCGGCAGGGCAGTTTATATCAAAGGAAGTTATTTTACAAGGGCATAATGGTAAAACCTCTTACATTGCTTCAGGTCTGGGAGAAGGCGAAAATGTTGTAATTAAAAATCAATTACTAATCTATTCTGGTTTAAAAGGAAATTAAGTATATGTACAAATTTGTAGAAAACATTATTGGTTTTGCTCTTCGCAATCACATACTTGTGCTTTTTTTGACAGCAATACTGTTTGCCGCCGGAGTAATATGTTATATCAATACGCCAATCGAAGCCTATCCCGATGTAACTAACACTCGCGTGCGCATTATTACTCAATGGTCGGGACGTAGCGCCGAAGAAGTGGAAAAATTTGTGACTTTACCCATTATGCGCGAGATGAACACCATTCCACGCAAAACAGATGTACGTTCTACTTCTTTGTTTGGGTTATCAGTTGTTACGGTTATTTTCGAGGATGGTGTTGACGATTTTTTTGCTCAGCAATATTCATCCAATCGCATGCAAGGTCTTGATTTGCCGGAGGGGGCTGATCCATCTATTGAACCTCCATCTGGAGCAACAGGCGAAATTTACCGTTACATACTTAAAAGCGATTTACCTATTCGGGAAGTGACGGCCATAAATGAGTGGGTCGTCGAACGCGAATTGTTGTCTGTTCCCGGAGTAGCTAGTATCAATAGTTTTGGAGGAGAGGAAAAAATATACGAAATCAAAGTTAACCCGGTGGAGCTTTCCAATTATGGGCTTTCTCCGTTGGATGTGTATGAGGCAGTATCAAACAGCAATGTTAATGTTGGAGGCGATATTATTCAGAAAGGGACTCAGGCATTTGTTGTACGAGGCATAGGTTTACTCGAAAGTGTAGAAGATATTGAAAATATACTCATCGAAACACGTGGCGGAACACCTATTCGGGTGAAACAAGTAGCAGCTGTCAATATTTCGTCAAAGCCTCGCTTGGGGCAAGTTGGATTAGATGATGAAGACGATGTTGTGCAGGGAATCGTTGTAATGCTTCGTGGGCAGAATCCGGGAGAAGTGATTAAAGCTGTAAAGGAAAAAATTGATGAATTGAATGAGCGAATTCTTCCTTCCGAAGTACAAATTGTTCCATTTCTTGATCGGACTACGTTAGTTGACACAACAGTAAATACTGTTGTTAAAAACTTAGCAGAGGGTATTTTGTTGGTTTCGTTGGTCGTATTTATTTTTCTCTTCAATTGGCGTACAACGGTGATTGTGGCTACGGTGATACCTCTGTCGTTTCTATTCGCCATTATTATGTTGCGCATTCAGGGTTTGCCTGCCAATTTGATTTCGATGGGTGCACTTGATTTCGGTTTATTGCTGGAGGGCACTCTTGTAATTGTCGAAATTATTTTTGTGGCAATGGAAAAACGTAGCTATAAATTAGGAGAACGTTTTACAAATACAATAAAAAGCGGACTTATCAAAAAGAGTGCAGGAAGCGTGGCTTCCAATATTTTCTTTGCACAAATTATTCTGATGGTGGCATTATTCCCGATATTTTCTTTTCAGAAAGTAGAAGGTAAAATGTTTTCTCCATTAGCTTTTACATTGGGATATGCCTTATTAGGTTCTTTGATATTATCGTTGACGTATGTACCTGTCATGTGTAAATTGCTGCTAAATAGTTCTGTAAAGGATAAAACAAATTTCGTCAGTCGATTTTTTATCAATACTCAATATAAGTGTTTTGAATTAGGCTCTCGATATCGTAAAGGAACTATTGTCGCATTCTGTGGTTTGTTACTGCTTTGTCTTGTCCGTTTCATGTTTTGGGGAACAGAATTCATCCCGAATATGAACGAAGGTGCAATCTATATACGTGCCACTCTACCAAATAGTGTGAATCTGGACGAATCGGTGGAAATCACACAACAAATGAAACAGAAACTTCGCAAATTTGATGAGGTGAAGTTTGTTTTATCACAGACAGGACGTCCGAATGACGGTACTGATGCTACTGGTTTCTTTAATATTGAATTTCATGCAGAGTTGAAACCCGAAGGCGAATGGAAACGAAAGATAAATAAAGATGCCCTAATTCAACAAATACAGGATTCTTTGGACATATATCCCGGTGTTATTTTCGGATTCAGCCAACCTATACAAGATAATGTAGAGGAATATGTGGCAGGTGTTAAGAGTTCATTGGTTATTAAAATTTATGGCGATGATCTGCATCAGCTAGAATCTATAGCTGATTCAACGGCTTCCGTCATAAAGGATATTCAAGGGGTTGAGGATATAAATGTATTTCGTAGTATTGGTTTACCCGAATTACAAATAAAGCTCGAAGAATCGCGTATGGCTCATTATGGAGTTTCGATGGCAGATGCACAAGCAGTAATTGAAATGGCTATCGGAGGAAAAGCTGCAACCAAATTCTATGAAGGGGAGCGAATCTTTGATGTTCAACTTCGTTTTCAGAAAGAATATAGAGATAACGAAGATAAGATAGGGAATATCCTTATCCCGACAATGGATAAAAAATATGTGCCGCTAAAAGAGATTGCCGATATATCATTTATCACAGGCCCCACGTTTGTATATCGTGATGGTAGTAGCCGTTATATTGGGGTGGGTTTCAGTATTCGTGATCGTGACTTAGGTTCGACAATCGAAGAGGCACAAAAGAAAGTTGAAGAGAAGGTAAAACTAAACTCTGAAAATAAAATGGTTTGGGCTGGAGAATTTGAAAGCCAACAACGGGCTACAAGTCGCTTGATGGTTATTGTTCCTGCTGTTATCCTCTTGATTTTGTTTTTACTTTATTTGAATTTTGGAACAGTAAAAGACACTTTGATTGCAGCCAGCACGATGCCTTATGCTTTTATTGGGGGTTTTATTTCTTTATGGATAACCAATACTGTATTTGGGATATCGGCAGGTATTGGGTTTATTATTCTGTTTGGGATTACTGCAATTAATAGTATTCTGTTAATTGTGTTGATGAAATCAAAGATGCAACACTCTCATAACTTACGTTTAGCAATAGACGAAGCCGTAACAGAACGTTTACGCCCAGTATTAATGATTGCATTGATGGGATCGATGGGATTACTCCCTGCTGCACTATCGTATAGCATGGGCTCTGAAATTCAGAAGCCTTTGGCGATCATGATTGTGGGAGGAATTCTAATCAGTATGATCTTGTCATTTACGGTGTTGCCTCAAGTGTTTTACTTTGCTTATAGGAGAGACAAACGATTGAGAGAGAAATAAAATCATTACTTTTATGAATAAAGAGTAACGAGCCATGGAATTATTGTTAGTTGAAGATAATCAACGTATCAGCGAGTTTATAGTTAAAGGTCTTACAGAGAGCGGCTTTTCTGTCGTTCTTGCCGAAAATGGCATAGATGCCCGTAGCCTTATTTCTGACCGGGAATGGAATTTGATTCTTTTGGATATTATGCTTCCGGATATTGATGGCATTGAGCTACTTCAATATGCTCGCTATAAAAAGATACATACTCCAATACTTGTAGTCAGTGCATTGGGTGAACCCGATGACAAGGTTAAAGCTTTAGATTATGGGGCAGATGATTATTTGTCAAAACCCTTTCACTTTAAAGAACTTATTGCCCGAATTAATGCTTTAATCCGTAGATCTAAATTTAATAATGAAACGCAAAGTAATGTTCTTATCTGTGATGATTTGAAATTGTATATTGACAGTCATGTCGTAGAGCGCGGTGATATAGATATTAAGCTTACTTTGCAGGAGTTCAAATTATTACAATTATTGATGGAAAACAAGAATAAGGTAATATCACGTTCGCAAATTTTGGATACTGTTTGGGGGATAAATTACGATTCGAATACGAATGTCGTGGATGTCTATATTTCATATTTGCGGAATAAAATTGATGCAAATTTCGAAAACAAACTTATTCAGACAGTGAAAGGACGCGGCTATCTGATACGAACCAAAGAATAAAAAAACATGAAAATCCAGATACGTCAAAGTATATACATGTCCATCGCCTTTGGGGTGGTTTTTATCATTGTTTCGTTTCTTGTTTATGTCTTATATGCAGATAAAGCGAAGAAAGCTGTTTACAAAAACCTGGAAAAGACTGCAAACCTTGTAGCTCTTTTCCATCTGGAAGAGGATGAATTAAATTCAAAAGAATTTGAGAAGATAAAAAAGCAATTTGCAGAAATTGTTTCAGAAACTTCATACCAGCTGTATGATGAATCAGATAGCATCGTTTTTGGAAATAGGAATGAAAATATAAATTCGGAAATTCTTCAAAAGATACATCAAGAGAAGTGTCTCAATTTTTCTACGACAACCAATTTTTGCTATGGAATTTTCTATGAAGACAACCAAGGTGATTTTATTATCATTACAAAAGAGCCACAAGCTTTTCTTTATGAACAGCTGGCCTCTTTATTATGGATACTTGTTTCAGCATTGATCATCGGCTTAATAATCGTTATATTATTAAGCCGATGGCTTTCACAGATAGCCTATAAACCGATTAGTAATATTATGAAACAAGTGAATAGTTTTTCTTTTGATAATCCTGATGAAAAAATAGAGTTGCCTAATACAAAAGATGAACTGGAAGAACTTACTGAAACATTTAATAATTTATTGGGGCGGATTTCAGAGACCTTTGTCATACAGAAAAACTTTGTCAGTTATGTGTCTCATGAGTTTAGGACACCACTAACGTCAATGCAAGGAAATCTTGAAGTATTCTCTTTGAAAGATCGTAATCCTAAAGAGTATGAAGAGTTGTCACGAAAATTAATTCTGCAAATCATGCAATTAGAGAAAATTTTGAATACTTTGATTGTAGTTTCCGATCTAAGGAAGAATGTCGATTTAAATAATCAATTCAGAATTGATGAACTTATTTGGGAAATAATAGAAAAAATTTCGGTTCATTCTGCAAATCCAAAAATCGATGTGATAATTAATATTCTCCCTGAAGATGAAAAAGAACTGACTATTACCAAGGACAGGACTCAATTATTAATGGCTTTATTTAATATTATTGAGAATGCGATCAAATATTCAGAAAAGGTAGTAGATATTAGAATTTACAAAGAATCAGGATGTCTTTATTTATCTATTGAGGATCAAGGAATCGGTATTCCTGATGAAAAACTAGCAAATATCAGCAGACCTTTCTTTCGGGGAGATAATACTAATCGAATAAACGGCTCAGGGATTGGTCTTTCTATTGCTTTGCGTATTTTAGAAAAGAATGATATTAGATATACTATCGAATCACAAATTAATATTGGAACAAAGGTCATTATATGCTTTGAATAACAAGTCTTATATAAAATTTATAGTGTATCAATCCTCATAAAGTCAGCTTTGTATTCGCTGATTATTCGGAGTTTTAAATAATATCATTCCTTATTTATTCACTATAATAACCTAATATCACATCTTCGATGGACTGGGACTAAAGCCGATCTAGTTGAGTTAGCTTATAGTTTATTAGAAACAAAACGATTCAACAATGGAGAAGTCACAATAGCTAATCTTACTGATAGGGTAAATGGTATATTCAGGAAGTATACAGTATACTTCCTATAATGGTCAGATTAAATAGTGACTATTTCATATTACTCTATACATATTTTCATCCCCCCTTTTGTTAGGTATTAAGTCTTCTATAAATACCTAATAATTATGATTGTCTTATCGTATATAAAATATTAATTTTGCCGCGCTTAATAATATCGATGAAATAATGAAAAAAAATCAAAAACAAATATTTTTACAATTGGCGAGCATTCTCGCCTTCCTATTTTCTCCTTTACTGGCTACGGCTCAAAATGATAAAGGAGACCTTTCAGGGCGTATCGTAAATAAAAACTCTCAAGTTGTACCATATGTTGCGGTAGCTATAAAAGGTACTACAATAGGACTATATACGAATGAAAAAGGAGAATTCAGCATTTCGTCTGCTCCAGTAGGTAACCAAATATTATCTGTCTCTGGCGTAGGAATAGAAACAAAAAATATATCTGTCAATGTAGTTGCCAATAAAGCTACTAACTTGGGGGATATCGTAGTAGAAAACTCGGTTGAACTTGGCGAAGTTGCCATAATAGGGAAATCCAAAGCCCGTCAACAACAAGAGCAAGCTTATGCAATAACGGTACTTGATGTAAATAGCTTATATACATCATTACCCTCTATAAATAAGGCATTAAACACAGTTACCAGTGTACGTGTACGTGAAGATGGCGGCTTAGGGTCAAACTTCAATTTCAGTTTGAATGGCTTCTCGGGTAATCAGGTTAAATTTTTCCTGGATGGTATTCCCATGGATAATTTCGGGTCATCATTCAATCTTAGCAATATATCGGTAAATATGGCTGAACGAGTGGATATCTATAAGGGAGTTCTCCCTGTAAATCTCGGTGCTGATGCTTTAGGGGGTGCCGTTAATATTATTAGTCGAAAAGATGCTAATTATTTGGATGTAGCTTATTCGATTGGCTCTTTCAATACACATCGTGCTTCAATAAACGGAGCATTTACGAATAGGACGGGATTTACTTTACGCGCCAATGCTTTTTATAATTATTCGGACAATAACTATAAAGTATATGCACCGATCATGGATCTTTCTGAAAATAAGTTTGTAGGTAATCAATGGGTAAAGCGCTTTCATGATAAATATGAATCAGGAGGTATAAAATTTGAAACTGGAATTGTAAATAAATCTTTTGCGGATTATTTATTATTGGGACTAATCGCTTCTAAAAACAATGGAGATGTACAAACCGGTGCTACTATGGATGCAGTTTATGGTGGAATAACAGCTGAAAGTCAATCCTTAATTCCATCTATTCGCTACAAAAAAGATAATTTATTTGTAGAAGGACTTTCCCTATCTTTCTATGGTGCATACAATCATGTAAAATCATACAAAACAGACACTATCTCGCGTAAGTACAATTGGTTGGGAGAATCAATCGAAAGCGGTAAGATAGGCGAAAGGAGTGCTGCCACTGAGTCGGAAATAACAAATAAGGAATGGCAAACAAATACCAATCTGAGTTATATGCTAGATTTACATCATTCATTAACATTAAATCATGTTTATTCCACTCTGGATAGAAAACTATATGATAAACGCGATCCAAATAATGAATCAAATCAATTTCCCCAAAATCTGACTAAAAATATTATCGGATTAGGATGGATGACAACATACGAGAAGTGGAATGCAAACGTATTTGCTAAATACTATAATACGAATAGTTATACATACAAAAAAGTAGACCAATTTACTGCTAATGAGCGTTTTGAAAAGATAAAGAATGATAAAACTAGCATTGGCTACGGAGGTGCATTTACGTATTTCTTATTACCCAATTTGCAGGCAAAATTATCATATGAAAAAACATTCCGTTTACCCGAGAGTCATGAAATGTTTGGAGACGGATTGTATCAAACAGCGAATCCTGACTTAAAGCCTGAAAATAGTAATAATGCAAATTTGGGTATTATATATGAACACATCCTTGGAGAGCATACATTTATGTTAGAAACTAACTTTATCTATCGTGATACTCGTGATTTCATATTAAAAGAGGTTTCAGCTACATCTAATCCGACTTCAGGATATAAGAATATTGGAAAGGTTCTGACAAAAGGTATCGAAGGTAATTTACGGTACAAGTGGAAACAATTGTTACACGCAGGTGTAAGCCTAACATTCCAAGATATAAGAGATAAACAAAAGTTTGAAGAGGTAGATAGTTATGTAGGCGAAGGCAATAAAATAGAACATATTAACTACGGATATCGTCTGCCTAATATTCCTTACCTGTTCGGCAATGGAAATATTGGCTTGCGTTTCCAAAATATAGGGATGAAAGATTCAGAATTGAGCATCGACTACATGGCTAATTTTGTAGCAGAATACTACTTATCTCTTCCCGGATTGGGAGCTGTGTATAGCAAAGACCTTATACCAGAGCAGTTCTCACACGATGCATCAGTTAGTTACTCAATGAAGAAAGGAAAATATAATGTGGCTTTGGAATGTACCAATTTTACCGATCAGAAATTGTATGATAACTTCTTTCTGCAAAAACCCGGAAGAGCATTTAATATAAAATTCCGTTACTTTTTAAAATAAGATTTCAGTAAATTTGCTTCGAATATGACAACTACAAATAAATTAATATATTTTTTCATTCTTCTTGGTGTTATGCTATTCAATACCTCTTGCGAAGATTTGACAGAGAATAATGAAATAAAGGATGCACCCTATGTGTTGGCTTTAGGTGTAACATCGAGTGGAACGACTACATATTATGCGGTAACTACTGCTGACCTGATGAATGGAACTATCGATGCCAGAGGACAAGGTATAGAGCAAAGTGGTTACCATGATTATGAACAAGGTAATCAAACTATTTTTTGTATTGGTGGATTAGGTGTTACACATTTAAAAGGGATAACGAGAAATGGTTTCGGTTATATACAGGAATCAGGAGATTACTATTTTAATCAATCATTAAGTGTATTTAGCCAAATCAACAATAGTACTATGATGGGAATGGAAATTCCTGCAAATGCTGCAAGTGGCAACATGATTACCTTTTATGATACGGATATAAATACAGTAAGTTTTACTCGTAAACGTAATGTCCCAATAGCACCTCTTGCCACTTTAGAATGGCCAAGTATTACGGGATTGTGCGAAAGCAATGGTAAAATATATGTGACTTATTTCCATATGAGCCAAACCGATTGGAGTACTCAATATACAGACACTACCTATGTCGCTGTATATGACTATCCCGATATGACATTGAATAAGATAATGAAAGATACCCGTACAGGTCCTGCGGGGTCGTGGTATGCACATAATGGGATATTCAAAGATGAAGCCGGAGATATGTATTTAATGTCAAATTCATCACTTACAAATGGTTTTTCTCAAAGCACTAAAAATGCTGCATTTGTCCGCATTCCTGCCAGAAGCACTGAGTTTGACGATTATTTCTTTGATTTCGAATCTTATACAGGTGGTCTCAAGCCTGCACATATAAAATATCTGGGCAATGGATTATTGTTTGCTGAAGTTTGTACTCTCAATCCGCAAACAATAGATGACAGATGGTCTGACAAATCTGTGAAATGCTGCATAATAGATATTTACAACAAAACAGTGAGAGATATAGACGGTATACCTGTGCACAGTGGTATGGGTGGCAGACGTTTTCCTGTCTTGTCTGACGGAGGGTATGCATACATTCCAATAACGACAAGTGATGGTACATATATTTACCGTGCCGATCCACAAACAGCAACAGCTGTACGCGGAGCAAAGGTATCTGCCAGCTTCGTTGCAGGAGTATTTAAACTTAATTGATGGTTTTAAAAGTAAAAAAAATTTATATCAAACTACATCTATACCTCGGCTTATTGTCGGGGATAGTTGTTTTTATAGTGTGTGCTACAGGCTGTTTGTATGTATTCAAAGATGAAATAACCAATCTTTCGCAAAATTGGCAAACCGTTGAGGTGCGAAATACTCCTGTCCTATTGCCATCGGAGGTTCTTTCTATTGCAAATAAAGAAGCATCGAATATATCTCCGACAGCCATAACCTATGGAAGACCAGCTGATGCGGTTTTTGTAGATTACTACAATTTTGAGCAGGGGATGACCACTGTATATATTGATCAATACACAGGACAGGTTATAAAAACAATAATAAAGCCAAAAGATGCATTCGATTTCTTCCGCTTTATACTGGATGGGCATCGTTGTCTTTGGTTGCCACAAGAGATTGGAAAGCCCATAGTTGGTGTAAGTGCATTGTTATTTATCGTTATTCTCATTACAGGACTCATTATGTGGTGGCCAAAGCGATGGAACAAGCAGGCTGTAAAACGCAACTTCACCATAAAGCGCAGAAAACTTATTAAAGGATTTCACAATGTTTTAGGAGGTTATTCTTTCGTTATTCTGCTCATATTGTCTTTAACAGGATTGATATGGAGTTTCGACTGGTTTAGCCAATCTGTTTATAGGCTTTCGGGAGGCGGTGAATTGAAACCCTATACTTTACCACTGTCCGATACTACACAAGTGAAAGATACCCGAATTGAAAACAACATGTTAGACATGCTATATAAGCAGCTTTTGACGGAGACGCCTAATGCTGCTGATTACTATTTTGCTCTGCCATCAAGCAACGATGGTGTAATTCGAGTCAGTATAGCATATTTGAAAGGCGCATATTACAAAACAGATAATCTGTTTTTTGACCAATATACCTTAGAGCCTCTGCAAGGAACAGGACCTTATGCCGGAAAATATGCAAATGCTTCATCGGCAGATAAATTCAGACGAATGAATTATGATATTCACACAGGACGAATTTGGGGTATCTGGGGTAAAATGATAATGTTTGCCGCAAGCTTTATCGGCGCGTCGCTACCTATTACCGGTTATATAATTTGGTACAGGCGGCGTTTTCGTTAGACAATAAGCTCTGCGGAAACTTTAATAGTAGTAAAATTTAATTGCCCGATAAAACTTATTTAACTCTTTCCGATATTTATCTCCTGAGTAACTTAATACGCTCTGAAATAGAACATGACAATCTAACCAAAAAGTCATATATTTGTACCCTTATTTATTTTGTATGAAAAAGCTTACATCCTTATTTTTGACCCTTATTTCGTCTTCTCTATTAATTTCCTGTTCTTCAATGGATAGCGATGCAAAGAAAGCTGCGGATCTGAATAAAAAATCATTGGAGTACGTCAAAGAACAAAATCTTGAGAAAGCAGAAAAATTGTACAAAGAGTCGCAAGAAATAATAGCAAAATATAAAGATACCGAACAATACAAAGAATTTGAGCGAGTTTACTTCGAATATATGGTGGAAGAAAGCTCAAAAAATTGATAATAAAACTGGAATAAACATACTTAATCATGTCTGAAAATATTTTGAATCCGGAAGAACCGAAAAAGAGTCTCAACTTTATAGAAGTAGCAGTAGAGAACGACCTGAGCGAGGGTAAGAATGACAGTCGCGTGCAGACACGCTTCCCTCCTGAACCAAACGGTTACCTACATATAGGTCACGCAAAAGCAATTTGCATGGATTTCGGAATCGCACAGAAATATGGAGGTATTTGTAATCTTCGTTTCGATGATACCAATCCTGTAAAAGAAGATGTAGAATATGTGGATTCCATAATGGAAGACATTAAATGGTTAGGATATAATTGGGAGAATATATATTACGCATCTGACTATTTCCCTCAGCTTTGGGACTTTGCCATTCAATTGATTAAAGAAGGTAAAGCATATATAGATGAACAATCGGCAGAAGAGATCGCAAAACAAAAGGGTACGCCTACACAGGCAGGGATAAACAGCCCTTATCGTGATCGTCCAATAGAAGAAAGTTTAGACCTATTCAACAAAATGAATGAGGGGGTTTTTCCTGAAGGTAGCATGGTACTCCGTGCGAAGATAGACATGGCTGCACCAAATATGCACTTCCGTGATCCTATCATTTACAGAATTATAGATCATCCGCATCATCGTACAGGAAAAACATGGAATGCATATCCGATGTATGACTTTGCACATGGTCAATGTGATTATTTTGAAAAGGTAACACATTCGATATGTACACTCGAGTTTGAGGTACACCGCCCGCTGTATGATTGGTTTATAGATCAATTGGCGACTAGCGACTATCGTCCACGTCAGTATGAATTTAATAAACTTCAATTCACTTACACACTTTTGAGCAAACGTAATCTGCGTGCAATGGTGGAAGAAAAAATTCTTGATGGATGGGATGACCCTCGTATGCCTACCATCAGAGGTTTCCGCAGAAGAGGATATACACCGGAAGCTATTCGCATCTTGATGGACAGAATAGGTTATACTAAATACGATGGTGTAAATGATATAGGACTGATGGAATTTGCCATACGTGAAGACCTGAATAAAAAAGCAACTCGCGTATCAGCAGTTCTTGATCCTGTAAAATTGATTATTACAAATTATCCTGAAGGGCAAACTGAAACAATGAAAGCCCAGAACAACCCTGAGGATGAGAATTCAGGGAATCACGATATTATATTCTCCCGTGAATTATTCATTGAAAGAGATGACTTCATGGAAGATGCACCTAAAAAATATTTCCGTCTGACACCCGGCAATGAAGTTCGTCTTAAAAATGCCTATATCGTAAAATGTACAGGTTGTAAAAAAGACGATGCAGGTAATATATTAGAAGTATATGCCGAATACGACCCGATGACTAAAAGTGGAATGCCTGACAGTGGACGTAAGGTAAAAGGTACTATCCATTGGGTATCGACAGAGGGATCATTTGATGCGGAGGTTCGTATCTATGATCGTTTGTTTATGGTCGAAAATCCTGCCGATGATGAAAGAGATTTTAGGGAGCTGATAAATTCGGATTCGCTTAAAGTCTTGAAAGGCTGTAAAATGGAATCTTATCTGAAAGATGCTAAGGACGGTGATAAATTCCAGTTCCAACGTATCGGATATTTCTGTGTGGACAAAGATTCAACATCGGACAATATGGTGTTTAACCGCACAGTATCATTGAAAGATTCATGGGCAAAAGCAAAAGATAAATAAGCTGGATCAACTTATTGTGCTAATACTACATTTAATAGAATTGACTGTAAACTAAGTCTTACTGATCTTTACAGTCAATTCTATTTAATTATAACCACCAGACCTTAAATAAAAAACTATACTAATGAAAAGAAATTATCTGTTAGTTATATTTCTTACTTGGAGTTTTCTTTCCTTATGGGGACAGGCGACAAAACAGGAAATATTTGATAAAATAGAAAAAACAGCTGGAGTACATTATGTATATCCTACAGCCGGATTACCGGACAACACTCCCTCTCCGAAAGGTTATATACCTTTTTATATAAGCCATTTTTCTCGTCATGGCTCTCGGTATCTGATCAGTGATAGTCAATATAAATATGTTTTAGATTTATTATCCGATGCCAATAAAAGAAAAGTTTTGACTCCTCTTGGAGAAGATGTATATATCCGTATGCTGAAAGTATGGGCAGAAGTCGAATACAGAGGTGGAGATTTATCACCTGCCGGTGTACGTGAGCATCGCGGTATTGCCGAAAGAATGTTTAATTCTTTTCCTGAAGTCTTCAAAGGGGATATAGAAATTGATGCATGTGCTACAACCGTATTACGTTGTGCACTAAGTATGGATGCATTTTGTGAACGACTAAAAGAATTAAACCCTTCTTTAAAGATAAATCGAGATGCCAGTATGTACCATCAAAGATATCTAAATCATCACACAAAGGAAGCAATCGCATACAGATCGGCACAAAACACGTGGAAGGAACAATATAGTAAATTTGAAAAAAGCCATGTGCATGCCGATAGACTAGTGAAATCTCTGTTTTCGGATGAAGAATATATTTTGAAGCAAGTTAATCTTAATTCGTTGATGTGGGGATTATACGAGATTGCCGGAGGGATGCAAAATATAGAGACGAATTTATCTTTTTATGATATTTTCGAGAAACAGGAATTGTTCGATCTATGGCAATGCAATAATTATAAAACTTATGTCAACGATGCCAATTATACTCTAAATGGGGGATTGATGTTCGAAAACTGTAAGCCTCTTTTGAGTAAAATGGTTGATCGGGCAAATGAAGTCATAGAATCGGGAAGCAATGGTGCAGATCTTCGCTTTGCCCATGATGGCAACTTGATACCATTAGCATTATTGTTGCATCTTGATGGATGCTATAACAGCGAGGCCGAACCTTCTGAGTTTTATAAAGCATGGTGTAATTTTAAGGTGGCACCAATGGCTGGAAACATACAGATGATATTTTTCAGGAAGAAGAATTCAGATGATATTTTGGTGAAATTCTTATTGCATGAGAAAGAAATACTTGTTCCATTGGTAAAAACAGATATTGCTCCTTATTATCATTGGAGAGATATTGAGAATTTTTATCAAACATTGCTTGATAAACAGTAAGAAAATTAGCACGTTGAAGCCAGGGTTAATACAAATGATGAGATAGATATAAGTTGAAAATATTAGTCATATGACAGAAGCTTCTGTCCTTTATTCGCTAACCCTAACAGGATGGACTCAACAGATAGAATATGGTCATAAATAAAAAGAGGTTGTCATTCCGACAACCTCTTTTCTTTCACCAAAGAGCCTAATATAAATATGCATCAAGTTCACTAAGAACCATATAGCCATTACCTGCAGTGCTTTCTACCCCTGTAAAGCGATAATATCGCGCTTTAGTAGCAGGGACATCGAATACCTGTTCCCCAGGCTGCGTGTTAATTGAAGGGAAATCTCCCAATGGCGTCCAATTTACATTATCTAAACTCACCTCAAACCGTACTTTTGTTGGAAATCTGACATCTACAATCGCTCCGCCAGAAAGGTCATATGTCGATGGAGTAACTCCAAAAGTCCTAATATCGACTTCTCCTCCAAAATCTATAGTCATCCAATGCGGATAACCTGTATTTCCTGAATGCCAACGGTCAGTATAGATGTCATTAAATGCATTAGCAGCCACATTTTCTTTACCACTATTCACCTGTGATGAATAACCAAGTATTTTACAGAAGTTTTTATCTATCGGAAATCTTTCTATTTCTTCATATTCCGTATAAAACGTATCAATAGCCAATTCATTCGGTAATGCTAACGTACGGTATTTTAGGCCAGATCCCCAATCTGCAATACTATCTAAAGTTGTGGATGCTCTCCTCTTTACTTCCTTGCCTTCTGTATTGGTATATATGATTTCGTTCTCATATCCATAAGTAACTGGAGAACCCCAATAAAGCATTAACTTGCCTCTTTTGGCATTAAAACTGGCAGCACTTAATTGTTGGCGTGCAACAAGTCTGCGAAAATCGTCGCCAACAGCTTCACTGGAGACCTCTACCGGTAACGATGTATTTCCATATTTATCAACGCTTATCAGATTGAAGACATATGCAGACTCTTCTACATCAAGGCTTACTTCATATTTTCCAGGTTTATTTCCTACATAAACGCTCTTGCTATCAGCTCCATCATTCCAATAAATACGTACCGAGTCAATACGCTGGGTATAAATAAACAGTTCCAATACTATCCTTTCATCTCCGGGATGAGCGGCTACACTATCAACTTTTGCTGCATAAACAATAGAGCCATCATCCAGAAAACGGTCGCTCAACTCACTCATATCATCACAAGACTGTGTTCCGATGAGTATCATAAAGCAGAAGATGCAGCTCAACAATCTGCAAATATTTTTATATCTCATATCTTTCTTTATTTACAAGTTTTATATTCAACGGTTATCCCCAAAAAGTTCTATTTCATTGATCTGGAAGTTGTCACCACTACCCCATGTGCGCAATATCTTGATGCGTATATATCTTACGGCCGGATTGTCGGCGGAGTTATAGAAGTCTTCACCATCCCGTGCTCTGGCTTCATCTTCTACTGTATTTTGGCCAATAGGCAATCCCGATGGCTTAATTGACTCACATTTCATCAATAGTTTCCAATTATCCCATGCATCTTGAGGCGTAGCACCTGTATCCTCATATCCATACACTTCGAAAATTCTAGGATTTCCCTCACTAAAAGTGTAACCACCCATCCGCTGGTATAATCTAAAGCGGCTTATCTTAGCAGTTATACCCATATCAATAGTTACCCATTGAGGCCATTTACCAGTTCCTCCGGCTGAGCTATAACCGCTATTGTTTGCCTTTACTCCGTTGAAAGCTTCTTCCAGTCTCCAACCATTTGGATAATCAGGCCCGTCACTAGCCAGATGGAGTGCAGCGAATAGATTGCGATCGAATAATGTCTCATACAAAGGGGTAAGATTCGGATAGTATTTTGTTTCCGATGCGTTTCCCCACCGATCCTGAGCAAAGACAGCGCAGTCTACAGGAATCGTATCCATACCGATATAGAGTCCATCTCCATTGATCAGGGAGCTATAATAGGTCTCTAAAGGCACATATTCTTCATTATTGTCTTTTATTAATAGTACAACAGATATATCCTGCTTGGTTTTATTTTCCCAGAATGCATGTACTCCTCCGAAATCGGCTCTTACATCTAGTGACTGACCAACATAGAAAATATCAGGAACACCTGGAATTATGGTTTGCACAACAGGGGACGACTCATTTTCGCTCCGATCCACTGCGATCAACTGAACTTCTTTTGGCTTGGTATCACCTAGTCCCTCTATCTTCAGTGAATCACTGTATATAGTAGCACTTGATTCACTTCTCAATCCATCTGCCCTATAGAATATAGCTTTCACATAAAGCAGGTCTTCATCGTCAGGTAATGTATATCTGAACACTGCCCCTCCGGGTATACTATCCCAGGTTACATTACTGACAGGGCCGGGGGCTACACTGTCCATTGGCCCTAATTTCACGGTTTCATCTTTACACGAAAAGAACACAACCATGCAAAAGGAAAAGCCTAATAATAAATATTTCGATTTCATATTCTTCAATTTTAATAAAAGTTCATTACCATCCATAGTTTTGCATCAGATTACCATTGACATTGAGGGTTTGTTCTTTCAACGGGAAGAAATAATCCCTTACAGAGAACTTAACTTTACGAGTGTACACATTCGTTATCTTATAGAAGTCTTCTTGTGTTTCTCCCATTATATTCCAGCCTTGCGGTTGCTCGTTCAGTTCCTCTATATCTCTCCATCGACGGATATCCCAGAAGCGCTTTCCTTCAAAAGCTAATTCGATAGTTCTTTCCTGATGTATAATCTCGCGTAAACCGTCTTTGTCTGCTGGTTTATTAGGATTGTTAGAATATTTACTCCATGCTTGCTTTGTTGGCTCTAACCCTGCTCTGTCTCTCACCTCATCCAAATACTTGAATAGTTTTTCACTATTTGGACCATTCGGGCCTTCTGCTTCATTTGCAGCTTCTGCATACATCAGGTATAGGTCAGCTAAACGATATATAGGGAATGGATAGTATTCTGTACTTGTACTACTGGTAGCTTGTGAGTTTTTGAAACTTGACATTTTCTTGGCCGCATAACCTGTGATAGAATATCCACTACCTCCCTGATAACCCGAAACTTGCAGGTTTACAAAATTGCAATATTTTACATCCGTTGGGAAATTATAATATCCTGACCCATAAAAAATACCTTTATCAAAACCAACACTAGCATAAAAACGCGGTTCACGGTTGAAATGCAAATATACTGTCTGTTCATTTTCTTTAACTAGATATTTTTCATCTCCCGAAGATGCTTCAGGGCGGATCTTGAAGCGATTGCTATACCAATTTTTAGAAATCCAGTCTTTATCTTCATTGATAGGTACACCATGAGAAGAATAATATCTGCCTACTATTTTCAAAGTAGGAGCCCATTCCGCAGAGAAATTATTAAGGCGTTCTGCATCTAATCGTACTAGCCTTGGTGTAGAGTTTTTAGCTAATTCTCCATTATTATAGTTAGTTCCACCCCATATCAGTTCAGAATTCCATCGGTCACAAATCGCTTGACGATACATTACTTCTTGTTGGAATGTTTCGTGTGAAGTTGCTACACGCGGATCAATTACTTTATACAGTTTCTTCCCTTGTGTATGGCATATTTCGATAGCTTCATCGCAAGCATCCATTGCCAATTTCCATTTATTTAAATCTTCTCCTCCAGTTGGGAATAAGGCTTTACCTCTCTTGTCGACCATTCCCGAATATATATTTGCATCTCTATTTACCAGCGGACTAGCTGCCCAAAGACGAACATTTGCTATCAATGTATATGCTACGAGTTTATCAACACGTCCAGCTTCTGTACCTGTTATCACTTCGCTAGCATCAGGTAATCCCTGAATGGCATCTTTCAACAATGTTACAATATATTCTACAACATCATCTATCGGTTCACGCCAAACCCTAACTTCATCAACACTCGCAGAGATAGGTAGGTTCTTGTCGACAATAGGTATAGGTCCGTAAGCTCTCATTAAGTAGAAATGATAATAAGCTTTCAGAAATTTGATTTCACCTATCCAACGCGCTTTTTCTCTGTCTGTTTGAACTATTAACGGGTTATTGATATTTTCTAAAAATGTATTACAGTCTCTTATTGCAATCCATAAGTTATTACCTGCATTGGACATTCTTGAGTCTCCATCCCAAAAATTGAAATATGGATTAACAACATTTTGTTCACCACGAGCAACATACATACCATAATAAGTACGCCATGCAGAAATAGTCGGAATACGTTGCCAGACTTCATCACCTCCCGTCATTGCAGGATCCCAGTCTATGTCTCCTACTTCGGGCCTCCAGCTGTAACAAGTATATAAATATTTTTCAGCATTTTCTCTGTTATTGAAGGCATATTCGATTGTGGGCACATTGTCTGGGACAATATCCAGAAAATCACATCCACTGAATAATGTGATCATCGACAGAAACACAATTTTTTTCAGTGATCGAATTATAAATGATATTTTCATATTATTATTTTTTAAAGTTAAAACGCTAACTGGACACCGAAGTTGAATACTCGCTGAACCGGATAACCTAATCCATCACCGGCCATTTCAGGATCCCATAATTTAAATTTACTGAATGTGAGTAGATTCGTCCCACTGAAATACACTCTTAGATTGCTCATTGCTGCTCTTTTTATGATTTTATCTGAAAAAGAATATCCGAATTCGAGTGATTTCAGACGAAGGAATGAACCGTCACGCATCCACCAAGTGGAAGGTTTTTCATTGTTTTCTATAGAATAAGATGCTAGGCGAGGCATTACAGCAAATGGGTTGCGATTATCTTCAGACCAGTGGCTGTCTGCATATTCTTTAAGTAGGGCATTTGCTCCACCAATAAAAGGCATAGTGCTTGAAGATATCCAGAATGATTGACGAGCCGATCCTTGAAAGAAAAATGAGAAATCCCAATTTTTCCATCCAGTAGATAAACCATAACCATAGCTTATCTCCGGCACGGTAGGATAGCCTATAGGAGCCATATCTAACTCTGTAATCTTGCCATCTCCATTGAGGTCTTTGTATTTAATATCTCCGGCACGGTAGTCACCAAACTGTTCTGGCGAATTTCTTACTTCTTCATCATCAATAAATAATCTTTCGGCAATATATCCCCAGTTTTGATTAAGGGAATATCCTATGTGCGATTTCCAAGGAGCGTTAGGGTAATTCGGTTCTTCATATACTGTGTATTCACTCGTAGCGTATGTGAAGTTTGCCATACCTGTAATCCACCAATCCTTATTGAAAGAGTGATTCAGATTGAGAGATAAGTCTATACCTTTAGCTTTAGCCTCTCCTACATTAGCACGTATTTCCGATTGTAATCCCATTGTGGATGGAATGGAAGATCTTGTCATCAGAATATTCGAACGCTTTTCTTTATATACTTCAGCCTGTAATTCCAGTTTATCAAAGAATCCGGCTTCCAGTGTTAAATTCATTTTTTCGGCATCCTCCCATGTTATCAAATCATTAGCATATCGACTGATAGTGATACCGTTTCTATATTCGCTACCGTTTCTACCTAATGTTCCGAAATAAGCACGTCGTTGGTCATTGTTCATATTTACATTCGACAAATAGAAGAACCTGTCATATTCATTACCAATAGCATCATTTCCCGACAATCCATATGTAGCTTTCAGTTTCAGATTATTTACAGTTTTTTTCAATCCTTCTCCATAAAAAGCTTCGTTAGAGATGACCCATCCTAGACCAGCCGATGGAAAGAATCCAAAACGTTCTTTCTTAGAAAAGCGCTCCGATCCATTATATCCAAAGTTCATTTCTAGTAGGTAGCGGCTATCATACCCGTATGTAAGACGACCGGCAAGACCTACATTGCGATAAGGTAATGATAATTGTAAGTCATTTCCGTTTTGTGTCCTTTTCTCATCTCGAAGGGTATATACTAATAATGCACTGACATCATGTACTTCATTGAAGCTATTGCTCCAATTCACAGCCGATTCGAAGTAGGTAGTAGAGTTGACAGTTTTAGGGCTCTCCGTAAAGCTCAACCATTCTTCTCCGTCTGTATTCAACTGATTTAATATATATGTGTCTGTAGATTTATCATACGAGGCTACGTCATAATAAAATGGTTTATAGGCACGAGTTTTATCAAAATATGCATAACGGCTAGTGTTGAACATTCCCCGGATTTCTAGACCTTTAGTTATAAAATCAAGTTTTTGTTTCAATTCAAACTGCACATTAATTTGTGAAGTGGAAGATTCTTTATAACCTTTTACCATTTCTGCATAGGGGTTAACATATCCTACCTTACTATTGTCACTCGAGGCATTACCAAACAAAATATGAGGAGTCAGAGTGTTTTTTGAATCTGGAGCATAATAAGCAGGGAAGAGTACCGGATTTGAACGCATCACTGTTCTAAAGACTTCTGCTCCTTGTCCAATTGGACCGGTATAGTCATCGAAGGCTCCCGATAGGCGAACAACCATTTCGGTTGTTGAAGTTAAATTGATGTTTACATTCGATCGCAACATATAACGGTTTAGAGATACATTATTGTTGAAGTTATTTTTTTTATCCACCTTCAATACTCCATTGTCATTGATGATACTTCCTGATACATAATAGGTTGCGACTTTTCCACCACCGCTTGCGCTAAAATTCAGGCGATGATTGTTCGTTATATCTTTAAACAACATATTGTACCAATCATTTGTAGGATATACATATGGATTATCACCAGCAATAGTATGGTCGATCTTATTTTGTGAATAGTACACTTTTCCTAACGGATCGCGTGTGCGTACAGCTTCGTTATGTAAAAGCATATAAGTAATAGGATCAGCAAGTTCTACCATTTTTGTAGGCTGAGAAAGAGCTTCTTCAAAACGGATATTCAACTTCATCTTTCCTTCAACTCCGGATTTTGTTGTTACTAAGATTACCCCATTTGCTCCACGAGAACCATACAGAGCTGTGGCTGTGGCATCTTTCATAATAGAAAAGCTAGCGATATCATCCGGTTGCAGACGAGAGAGTTCTGTAGTACTTGATTCATTGTTATCTATCAGAATAAGAGGGTCTTTTTTGTATCCAAAAGTAGTCACCCCACGAATAAAGAATTCTGCATTATCTGCTCCAGGCTCACCACTTCGTTGATAAGATATCAAACCAGACATACGACCAGCTAACGCTGTCGTAAGATTACTGGAGGGTATCTTTAGGTCGGAAGGTTTAACTGTAGTAATGGAAGCTACCATACTCTCTTTCTTCTGTTTTCCAAAAGCTACTATTGTAACTTCATCCAGTTCATTTTGTTTGTCTTTCATTGTAACAAACAATTCCTTTCCTTCGAAGATAAGAATCTTATCTTCCATTCCCAAGAATGTGAAAATCAGTTTTGTACCAACTTCAACATTTGGAAATTCAAATTTTCCATCGTTGTCAGCCAAGATCCCGCGCGTACTCCCTACGATTTGTACGGTCACTCCCGGTAAAGGCTCTCCAGTTTCATCCACAATTCTTCCTATTGCTGTTTTTGTGTCTTGAGCAGCACTAGGAAGGGAGAACAAAATAATACATGATAGAAGAAAAATTCTTCGCAACATGCATAAATTGAAAATTGATCTGTGTCCCATAGTTTTAATAATTAAAAGCAATTTTTATTAAATTTTACATAATAAATTCAGCTTATTGCTAAAAAATCACAATGAGCATCTACGCAAAAGAATCCCTTTAGCGATTTTTATCAAATAACTTTATATGATTAGGTTTCTGATTTTTCAATAATCAGCTTGCATGTAATCGAGTATCAAACTTTAAGAAATAACAAATATTTTCATCATACCTAAATAGAGTTAAGTTAAACTCAATGCAATTTTTGTTAAATAAGAGAATGCTTGTGCGAATTATAAACACCTTGAATGTAGATGTTTATCCTCTATGCACTATGGATTTCTTGTCGCTAGCAGCAAGCTAGAGTGAAGCCTCTATCGATCTTGGCTCTGGCTTTCCATGCGCTAGATCCTAAAAAAAGCCAATGAAGCCGTACAGGTGTTTACTAAAGATAAACACCTGTACGGCTTCATTGGGAATATTTTTATTTGTAAATTTAGAAAATTCTTTATCTTTACTTATCTCTCTCTCTCTCTCTCTCTCTCTCTCTCTCTCTCTCTCTCTCTCTCTCTCTCTCTCTAATAAAATAATAATAAAATAAAAATATTCATAAGAAAAAATAAATAGAAAATCTAAATAATAATTATAAAATACAAAAAAAAG
>JBKEBA010000101.1:0-32488 GCA_047972895.1 Dysgonomonas sp. | reverse complement strand
ATTCGCAAGTGATAGCTAAAGATAAAGTCGGTGAGGTTTTGCCTTGGGTGCATATTGCTATCAGCAATGCCAAAAGGCAATTGATTAATACATTCCATGACATAAAACCTGAATTCCTTCAAAACTATCTGGATGAATTTTGCTACAAATTCAACAGGCGATACTTTGGAGAAGCACTTTTCGGGAGATTACTCGTTGCTTGTGTAAGCTACAAAAATGAGTTTAGGTATAAATACGGATAATCATTTAAAAAAATAAAGGCTAGAAGCTGATTTTTGAGTTAAGAAAATAAGAATCCGACACTTCTAAAGTGTTAGAACTACCCTTCAGAAGCTTAAAGAATGTGAATGCAAAAATACTCTACAAAAACAAGAAAACGGTTACGCGTTTTGCTTTTTATGTTCATCGTTTCCTCCCATCTGAATATTTGCTCTAATTTGTCCATGTGTTTTTCCTAGATTTTTTTTACAAAAATCACTAAACGAAGATTTTGAAGAGAACCCATAACTTGATGCTATTTCTTTGAATGAGCCTTGTTCTGTACAGATGGCATTGTGTATATTACTTGCTTTTTGCATTACCATCCATTTATATGCTGGCATCTTGAATATAGTTTTGAATTGCTTTTCGAAACTCTGCAAAGTCATATTCAATGCTGACGCAAACTCGGATACTGTTCTATAATCCTTGTAATTATGTTTTACGAAATAAAAAAAGTATAGATCAGCATTCAGTATCTCTCGAAAAAATAAGGCTAGCTCTTCTTTTGTATAAAATGCCCGAAACAGGTAAAATAATTCCTTCGTCTTTGTTTCGAAGTAATATTTACATTTCAATCCTTTTTTTACGCACATCAGGAGGCTTTTCGTGAAAACATTTATTTCGTCATTCATTCTCAATAAAAAAGGTTTTCGCTTACCCTCTGTTGCTTCATGTGTTAATATGCTTTTAGTCTGATGAAGGAGAGTCTTTACTAAGTAACATTCGCAAAACCGGATAGCTTCGGTTAAGCGTATGATTAGTATTTTGGCCTCATACTCTATTGCTTTAAGTGTAAAATTTTTATCAGGAGGAAGAAGAAGCATTTGCCCATAGCTCAACTCGATCTCCGTAGAGATTCCCTGCGAATATTTCAGATTTCCCTCTAGCAAAATAATGATTTTGCATTGCCTAGACTGTTCATCAAATGGATGTCTTTTTATGATTTTTTTCACCTCTATTGCAGGCTTCAAACTATTGTCATAATTGAGGCAATCCAAATGCTCTTCCACGTATAGTAATTCCATAAAACATTGCTGTTAAGTCAGTTTAATTTGTGTTAAATACGCATTTTTCAGTCTTTCATCTTGTGATTCATTTTTATCTACTGACTGTTAGTCTGTTACATAGCTATTGACGAATATTTCTTTCTTATTAAAGGTAATCCTGTTTTTGAAAGTGTGGATTAATCATTTTTAATAGGGGTAATATTCAGAATTAAATAGCTGGTTTACAGTCATGTGTTTGGCTTGTTATATTAGATCCCAACACTTTAGAAGTGTCGGGTTTGTGAAGGCAATGGAAGAATCTTAAATATACTAAATAAATCCCAACGGGGAATTTAGGCTATTGAAAGAAAGTAGGGAAATGTTTAACAAAATACGATAACCGTATGTGCGAAGTTAAGTTCACGCCCATTTCGCTTATGCGTAAAGGCGATCGATTTCATGTAGAGTTGGATATGTGCTTCGTGTGTGAGTCTGTCGATGATAACGCTTCCCATATGTTTACGCCTACGTTGATTAATGGCGATCATCGTATAGAGCTTCCACTAATGTTAGTGATAGGGAAATGTCGCTATAGGGCATTAAAGTTGGCGTTATGGGGGTTGAGGCGAAATGTTTTGCAATGTTATAAGATCAAGAAAACGCTTAAAGCCGTAAACCGTACCTCTTTGAATTACATGTATCGTGTAAGTCTGGATTATGAGGGATGGATGGATAGAGCAAAAATAAACCTTAGCATAAATTAAAATTACTTACCGGAAAAAATGAATAGACCGATTACATTACTGCTGGTATTGTTTATTATCAGCTTTATAGAGTTGTTTGCTCAACAGTCGCAGAGCAAGGCTGATGTATCCTTCCTGCCGGGGAAAGAAGTGATGCCACGCTTTGCCGTCAAGACGAATCTTTTATATGATCTTACTTCAACTTTTAATTTGGGCGCAGAAATGCGTTTGTCATATCGTTTGAGCTTAGATTTATCTCTGAATTATAACCCTTGGACTTTTTCAGATAACAAGAAGTTTAAGCATATTCTTGTGCAGCCCGAATTGCGTTATTGGCTTCAAGAGCCTTTTAATGGACACTTTCTCGGAACACATCTTTTATACAGTAATTTTAATATAGGCAATCTTAATCTTCCGTTGGATATATTCTCGGGATTGGACAATAGTCGATATCGTGGAAATGCCTACGGGTTAGGTGTTTCGTATGGTTATCAGTGGATGCTATCTTCCCGTTGGAGTATGGAAGCTTCTTTTGGTTTTGGGTATATGTATGCAGATTATACTCGCTATGAATGCAAAACTTGCGGAAAGAAGATTGATGATAGAAGTAAACATTACTTTGGTCCGACCAAAGCTGGTATTACTCTGATTTACACTATTAAATAAGGAGGTATAAATGAAAAATTATATGAAACACTATATATTGTTAGCTCTCTTAACTCTGATTTCTTTTCCTTGCTTTTGTCAGGAGGTAATTACTGTAGATGTTCTGGAGATTAAAGAAGAAAATGACAGCTTGGTTATTAAATATGATACAAAAATAGATGCTTCTATGATAGAAGCTGGGCTGGGAGTTCGTGTAAGCCCTGTTGTGCAAGCCGGAGACTCTATGCTCTTATTACCAGACGTTACAGTTTTGGGAAAGAATAAAGAAAAAGTGATAACCCGTTTTCTTAACAATACAAGGAAAAGTTATTCTATCAATAATAACGAATCATTTACGTATAACATTCGTGTACCTTACTGCTTATGGATGGATTCGGCGCGCTTGTCTATTTATCAGGAAGTATCTGGCTATCGCGGAAATAAAGTTATTACTCACTTTCTATTGAAAGACCGAGTAGAGCTGGAACCTCATGCGCCTTATCAGGTTGCTCCCCAAGTATCGTTTCTTGTACCTGAAAAAGAAGAGAAACGCCGTAGTCGTCAAGGTAAAGCCTATCTGGATTTTCCTGTAGGACGCTCTGTTATCCTACCTACATATAGACGTAATCCTGAAGAATTGATGAAGATCGATGATGCAGTTCGTGATGTGGTAAACAGTGCTGACGCAACACTATTAGGTTTGTATATCGAAGGGTTTGCCTCGCCTGATGGAGCTTATGCCACCAACGAACGTTTGTCACGTGAAAGAGCTACTGCGTTGAAAGATTATATAAAAAGTAAGTTCTCTTTGAGCGAAGACCTTTTCAAGGTGTCTTTTGTAGCCGAAGACTGGGAGGGGCTGGAAGCTCTTGTGAAAGCTAGTGATTTGCCTGGGAAAGATAAAATATTGGAAACAATATCTTCTATAGGTATTCATGATGGTCGTGAAGCGGCATTGATGCGCTTAGATAAAGGTGTGCCTTATCGTCAGATGCTCAAGGAAATGTTCCCTGAACTTAGAAGAGTAGAATATCAGATTGATTATTCTGTCAAAGATTACGATGTAACGCAAACTAAAGAATTGTTGGAACGAAATCCTTCAGACTTATCCCAGCTTGAGTTCTATAATCTGGCTTTATCTTATGGTAAAGGCACTAAGGAATTTGCTCACATACTGATGGAAATAATACCACATCACTTCAGTAATGAATCTGTGGCTAATAATAATGCAGCCGCCGTAATGATTGAAAATGGAGAATTAGCAACTGCTGCACGATATCTGGAAAAAGCAGGGGAGAATGCTTCTACTCTGAATAATACGGGAGTTATATACCTGATGGAAGGAGAATTAGAAAAAGCAGAAGAGTACTTCGATCGTGCAATAAAAGAAGGTAATGCCGAAGCCCAACAAAATAAAGAAGAGGTACAATCTAAAAGGGATGATAATAAAAAATTAGAACGCTACAAGAATAGAAAGTAGCAGAAGACAAAATATTATAAGTATTAAATTAAAAGAAGTTGAACATTAAACCTATTAAAAACTTTAGAAAATGAAGACAAAATTTAAGTATTTAGCTTTAGTTGCGACTGCCTTATTATTGGGATTTAGCAACTGTTCGAACGATGATGAAACTGACGGTAACTCAGGAAACTCTACGCCCAAGAGTGTTTATCTGAAAATTGGTAATGAACCAACGACTTATGCAGAAGGAAGTCCGGTAGCTAACGCTACTACCGTTGGTTTTTCATCGGGAGATTTGTATTTCGTGAATGGTTCAGGAGCGATCCTCCAACATTACACACTATCAACTGCTGCAACTAGTGCTACGAATATCAACCTAGCTGCTATACAAGCCGGAGAGTTAATATCAAACCTTCCGGGATCTGTAAGTGCAGTACATGTTGTAGGAAACACACCGGCTCTTCCTACATCGGGTAATATTTCTGCTGTAAAAGCTGCTGCCCTTCAAGTTACTTCGCAGGGTGCTATCGCTACAGTGAACCTTTACGGTACAAATACACTGACATTGGTTTCAGGCAACCAGTACACGAGTGCTATTACTCTTAAGCCTACTGTAGCGCGTATAGAGTTGACAGATATCACTGCTAGTGGTGTGGTTACAGGTTTTCAAGTAGATGGTATTTTCGTGGATAATTATTATTCACAAGCCGCTGCTGATGGATCTGTGCTTCCAGCTAACCTTGTTAGCAACGGACCTAGTACTACAGCATTTGACGATGCAACAACAGAATATCCGGCTACTCTTAAGCCTACTATTTATGACTGGAATGCGTCAGGTCTTGGTACATTGACAGGATTAGTATGTGCGCCTACAACAGCAGGAAATGTATGGGGTTATAACCTATTTGCTACTAGTACAGGAAGCGCAGTTCCACGTATCATTATTCGTTTGAGTAATATAACTACTAGCGACGGTTCTACTATAGCTGGTACTCAATATATTACAATCAAAGGATTTAGTGAAACGGGTACTCCTCTTACAGGAATCGAAGCAGGTAAAGTATACAACATCGGTGCAGGTAACTTTACTTTCACTGAATCAGATTTGACAATTACTCCGAACTTAACTACGATCGACGTAACTGTAACTGTTACATTGGCTACATGGTCGGTTGTTAATATTACACCTGATATTTAATTCAGACATCAATTTTCCGGCGGAGAGGGGATGCGATTCCCCTCCTTCCGTACGGATTTTAAACTATTCATTTCTTTTGCTTTCCCAAAAAATGGTAATGTAAAGGAATATTATAATAAAAAAATTGAGGAATAGCTTATGAAACTATTTCATATAAGTCTGTTGCTGTTTTTAGTCTATCTATTCAATGCATGTATCGGAGAAGATATGGATTCTTGCCCTGAAATAATGGATAATAATCTGACTCTCGAGTTTCGTTATATGGATGATAAAGGGGCAGATATTTTCTCTGACAAGATACATCAGGTAGACCTCTTTGTGTTTGATCACGAGGGCTGTTTTGTAACTAAACAATGTATAAAACAGACATCTTTGTCCGCTTTTGCCGGCACTCAGTTGAGTTTACAGCCGGGGGATTATAGTATTATCAGTTGGGGAAATGCCATTGATAAAACTATGTTTAGTAAAGTCGAAGACGGCTGCTTGATGGGAGAGTCTTTAGTCGAAAATAACACTCTTAATGAGAATTTGGTAGCTATCAATGGCGACCCTTTATATTATGCCCCAGGGGCAACAAATCGTTCCCTTTCACAGACTTTTAGTGTAACAGTTCCCGAACGGGGATCAGAAACCGCGACAATTACTTTTTGCAGAGCGCACATCAAAATAGAGGTGTACGTCAAAGGATTTGAGGACAAATCTATTCAAGGAGAGCTTTTACCTCCTGTGATTGAACTCACCGATATACCTGCTAATTACGATTTTGAAATGCACACTTGTGGTTCTTCCATATCTTACAGAGATGTGTCATCCTATTGTACCATTGAAGGTGAAGAGTTAGCTGCAATTGAGTTTTACACACCTCTTCTGGGTGAAGACTTTCCAACACAATTGCTTGTCGCCAAATCATCTGATGGCAGCACAGTAACAACAATCAATCTGGATGAATTTGTCAAAGAAAACAATATTGTTATAGGCGATACCGGCGAAGCGGTGATACCTATACTTATAGAATATAAACAGGCCTCTTTCGTAATCAGTTTGCCTGGGTGGGGAAAAACCCCTATAGGACCCGAACTGTAAGTGAAAATATGGGCACAACCTTAAGATTAAACATTATATGACGGGTATTCTGGTTCGTAAACAAATCCCGTATCAGTATGAGAAAGAATAAAAATTACATATACAAAATGGATAGAATAATAAACAATAAGTTGCTGCATATATTGGCATTATTCCTGTTTACGGGATTTCTATGCTCTTGCAGTGACGATATCCGGGGGGATTACGATTCTCCGGGAAGCGGTAAAGAAAAGATGGTTAGCTTCTCTGTCCGTGTTCCTGGTTCGGGTACACCTAAGACTTATGCGTTGGATGAAGACGATGAGAATGAAGTTAAATCCATTGAGATTTTACTTTTCGATGGTAGCGGTAATTATACTAGCCAACCTATCTATAGTAATTCCATTACCACAAATTCAACCGATAGTAAGATAAAAACCTTTACAGTCAAAGTGCCGGAGGGAACTTACGATATGGTAATTTTAGCAAATTCTCGCCAAAGTTTGGGGACTGCGCTGGGTAGTATCAGCACAGGAGACTCCAAAGCTTCGGTACTGAATAAGCTGTTACTATCTAATACTGGTAAATGGAATGCTACTGCCGGAACAACTGGTTATGTACCTATCCCTATGTGGGGTGAGATTACAAATCTCACAGTTAACTCAAGTACACCAGCCAGCAATCCTGTCACTTTAACCCGAATGGTTTCTAAGATAGATGTAGCTCTTACGCATGTTGATGCCACGAGCAATTTTAAATTGGAGAGTATTCGTCTTTACAATTATTACGACAGAGGCTATATAGCACCACTTGCTGCTAATTGGAATTCAGGGCTTAATAAGGTAGATGCCCCAAGCGTTCCCGGTACTGCTCAGAAACCAGTTACACCGGTCTCATCCCCGTTGCTGTATGATGGTACGGCTATCACTACTACGGATATTTCGTCTATAGGTGAAATTTACACATTCGAAGCTGAAGCCGGAACAGGATCTTCTTTACAGACTAATACCTGTTTAGTAGTCGGAGGTACTTACACAGGAGACACTCAGCCTACTTATTATCGTGTCGATTTTGCTAATAAGGCAGGCAGCACGACAACATATTTGCCTTTGCTGCGTAATCATCATTATAAAGTAAATATCAATAAAATTAGCGGCCCTGGCTTAGCTACTCCTGGTGATGCATTCAATTCTCATCCGGTCAACATCCAGGCCAGCATCGTTCAGTGGAATGATGGACGTTTTACCGATTTTGCTATCAATGATCAATATCTGGTTGGTGTTTCGCAAAGCGAATTTAATTTTTCTCGCGAACAACGTACCGCAGTGAGTGATGACAATACCTTATCAGTTATTACAGACTATCCTACAGGATGGAAAGTGAGTAAGATTGTAGATGGGGCAGGAAATCCGGCAACATGGCTGACTTGCAGCCCTATGAATGGAGCTAATCCGGCTGGCAATGACATCAAACTTCTGATGACAGAAAATACAGGTCCAAGCCTGCGTACAGCTTATATTCATCTGACAGCCGAACGTCTGAATTACATCGTTAAAGTAAATCAGGATATCTTAGCAGATATAGGTATTTACTTAACTGATACAGGTGGCAATGACATTAATGTATTAGAATTTACAGCAGCTAAAGATGTTAAGCCAGCAATACAGCAATTCAAGTTACGTTGGGCACCAGCTACAGCAGATGTATTCTTTAATTCAACAGCAATTAAAAATACATTCACATTTGACACTAGTGCCGGACAAGATAACATCCCAGTAAACGGGAGCTATAATGATCCATCTGGGACAAAAACATTTGGCATCCAACCCACAGCGATTACGACAGCCAATATAAACTCTGATCCGTTTTATGAGCGTAGTTCTGTCGTTCTCTATACGATTTCTGATGGCGTGTCAACTATAAATAAAACATTAACTCTACGTCAGTTTGTGTATAATATGGTACCGAAGGTTGAAGCCGTTTACTTGATGGATGGTGGAAATCTATCTGCCGGTACGCAGAAGTCGTTCGGTGTCCGTTCTAATACTCCGTTTACAGTTACAGTTAAGAGTAATCCTAACAGTGTGATTACTTTGCGTACATTCTCAGGCGGGGCCAATACAAGTGCAAACGGTACGCCGGTTTACTTCGATATTGTGGATGACCTTACTAATCCGACGCTTTATCAGCGCGATGCTGTCGTTACTATAAAAAGTCCATTGGGTCATTTCCCTGACACAGATGTTACATTGAATTGTGCTTCGGGTATTATACAGCCAAAAGCTAACTCTTACATTATGGCGCCTAATGGTATTGGTATCTTAATACCTGTAAGCAGAGCTAATGAGTCTACTTTAGGTTCACAACTGGGTGCTTCTGATGCTTTCACTGCCGATTTGGTTTGGACAGACAATGTTAATAAAGTGGCATCTAACTCAAATCTTAAGATGATTCGTGCTGTAGGAGCTGGTAACAGTGGTTATGTATTAGTAATGCCGGGCTCAGCAGAAGGTAATGCTGTGGTAGCTATCAAAAATGCATCTAACAAAATCTTATGGTCTTGGCATATTTGGGTTACTAGTTATACACCTGCACCTGTTGGTACAGGAAAATTCATGGACCGTAACTTAGGTGCTATCGGTAATACTGCCGGACAAGTTAATACTAAGGGGTTATTGTATCAATGGGGACGTAAAGACGCATTCCCGGGATCAACGACTGTGAACGGCACTACGGAACCTACGATATATAATGCTTCAAGTACTACTTCTATCGCAAAAACAGCAGTTAGTACTGCTAATAACATGGCTAATGCTATTGCTAATCCAGCTACATACTATTATGGAACGGGTGGAAATTATGATTGGTATAGCAATGGTAGTACTCAAAATAACACTCTTTGGGGTCATGGTACGACTAAAACAGTTTATGACCCATGCCCTGATGGCTGGCGTGTACCTCAAAATGGAGTATGGAGTAGCTTAACTACATCTAACTTCACATGGAGTGCAGCAAACTATGGGCGTACTAATGCGGCTCACGGTGGCTTCTACCCCGCTGCGGGGTATCGCTACACCAATAGCGGAGCGTTCACTAACGTCGGTGCGGGCGGGTACTATTGGTCGGCGTCGCCTAGTGGAGTCCACGGATATTACCTGACCTTCGGCAGTAGTAGTGTGACTCCGAGCTTCAACGCCAGTCGGGCCATCGGCTTCTCTGTTCGTTGCGTTCAAGAATAAGTAGCGAGCTGAAAGCGAGCGCATCCGATTCATTTGATTTATTTCCTTCGGTGCATTTAAAAGCACCGAAGGTTAAAAAAAATACCGCCGTTAGGCGGTCGCGGGAAAAAAATAATGAAAAATCAGTAAAACAAGTGATCTATGGCTTCAACGGCAGAAATTTTGGCAAAGGAGGCTCTTTTAGAGCCCCAAATATATCTTTACAGAGAAGGTATTTTCTGGAAAGCATACCAATTTCGGCATTCCGTGTTTTACAGCGGCAGAGCGGTCTGAGACTGAAAAAAAAGTTTATCAAGGCTGTTTCTTGTGAAGTCATATCACTGGGTTTTCCTGATGTAACCCTTGAGCGCATTTTTAGAAAACAAGAACTAGAATATATTGACGAGAAAATTATCAGCATATCTTGCGATGATTTGGATTTACAGGCATATCAACGGTGGTTTGATGCCGTTCCGTCTGTCGAGCTTTCTGAAAATTTACAACAACATCAGCCAGAGTCTCGAAAGGTTAATATAAATGATGCAGTCCTTCGAAAAATAAAAGAGTTTCGGATAGAAGAGTCTACTCCGATGGATTGTATGATCTTCCTTGTATCGGTGCGTAAAGAACTAATTGAATATGGCGGTATATGAAAATTTACCCGTATATAAACAGTCTTACGATTTATTGATAGAAATCTATGAGATGTCGAAAAACCTGCCGCGTGATTACCGTTTTACTATCGGTGAAGAACTAAAAAAGCGAGTTATGGAGCTTATGGTATGTATTTATCACGCAAATGGGAGTACGAATGAGGAAAAAGGAACACATCTCAAAAGGGCACGGGAATATGTTGTAGAGATAAAACTCTACATTCGGCTTCTCAACGATCTCAAACAGATATCCGTAAAAAAGTTTGCGGGATTAACAGAAAAAACAGAATCAATTTCAAAACAATTAACAGCATGGGCAAAGAGTGTAAAGTGAAAAAAGAATGAGCCGAGAGTTCCGTTAGTTCATAGTAGACTGACGGGAGGGTGGCATATAAATTCAGCAGTCCACCAAGAGGTATGTTTGTCAGGCTTTACAGCCGGTTCAGCTTACTGATTGGTTATACATATCAGATTGTATTTTCGTTCGGGCATTACTTCCCGTCCCTGAGTACATTCATATCAGCGACTGCTTTATCCCCGCTGCGGGGTATCGCAACAACAATAGCGGAGCGTTCACTAACGTCGGTACGAACGGGTACTATTGGTCGGCGTCGCCTAATGGAGTCAACGGATATTACCTGAACTTCAACAATAGTAATGTGAATCCGAGCAACAACGCCAATCGGGCCAACGGCTTCTCTGTTCGTTGCGTTCAAGCATTTATTAGTGTTTTTTTACACGGTTAGTATTACCGAATATGAGAACAAATAATTTACTGGAAGACTTGTTCTATGCATACTATGATGCACGGAAAAATAAGCGCAATACGATAAATCAATTGCGTTTTGAGATGGATATGGAACGTAATCTTTATGATTTGTACACGCAAATACAAGAAAGGACGTATGAACCGAAGCCAAGTCTTGCTTTTATTGTTTTTAAACCCGTGCAGAGAGAAGTCTTTGCTGCCGATTTTTCGGATAGGGTGGTACATCATTTGTTATTCAACTACGTTAACCCAATTTTTGAACGTACCTATATCGAGGATTGTTACTCGTGCCGTAAAGGGAAAGGTACTCATTATGCGGTCAAACGGGTGGAGCATCATATTCGCAGTTGTTCTAACAATTACACTCGCCCATGCTTTGTTCTTAAATTAGATCTGCAAGGATATTTTATGAGCATAGATAGGAGCATACTTTACGATAGTGTTAAGAATACGCTCGAAAAATATGCAGACCGTCGGGATATCGACGGAGTTAAGTGGAAAGATAAACTGGATTATGATTTAATTATGTACCTGATGAATGTAATTATATTTAATGATCCGACAAAGAACTATTATATAAAGGGAAGCAGATCTGATTGGGAAGGGTTACCTCCTAACAAAAGCCTTTTCTATTCGAGAGAAGGTTGCGGGTTGCCGATAGGCAATCTGACGAGTCAGCTTTTTAGTAATGTATACATGTCTCATTTTGATAATTATGTAAAACGAGACTTGAAATTTAAACATTATGGGAGATATGTAGATGATTTCTTTTTTATAGATAATGATAAAGACAGGTTGAAAGCAGTAATTCCGACAATAGATGCATATTTGAAAGATAAGCTCAGGATAAAATTGCATCCTAAAAAAATATATCTTCAACGTTATGAGAATGGGATACTATTTACCGGCGGTTATGTAAAACCTTATCGGACGTATGTAGGTAATAGGATTAAAACTAATATGCGTATAGGATTGGAAGAACTGAAAAAAGAGAAAAACATGAATCTAGATACCTTACGATGTTCTATCAATTCATATTTGGGTATAATGAAACATTATAAATCGTTTTATATACGAAGAGATATAATGATGAAACATGCATGGGTATTTAAGTATGGTTGTGTTCGTAATTGTTGCTCAGTTTTTAAATTGAATAAGCCTGATTGGAGTACTATAATGAGTGAATGAATTGCATGTTTTATCCATATGATATAAATTAGCGTGATTACGATTGATTGGATAGAATAATGGAGAGATATGCACAGAGAATAATACAGATATTGGAGAAAAACAATATTCCGGGAATATATAATAAAGAAGATAGGTTGATTTATGCTGTTTATGAAAATGGCTATGGAGAAATATATTTTATTTACGAATACGAAAATGCTACAATCACTAATTGTGCTATTTATTCTTGTCCCATTCCTGATAGCAAAAAGGATTTGGTATTGAAGTATTTATGTTCTGTCAATAAAGTAAAAAATCAGGGAGACTTCTTTTTTGATCGCACGACAGATTGTGTGGCTTATAACATCTGTTATTGTGTAGGAAATAGGAATGTGGATGAAGATATTGTAAGATTTGAAGAGTTTTGTCTAAAGGCTTATCAGATGTTTAGTAGACATCAACAGCCACTGTATAAGATTATTAATCATAAACGAATATTGGGAAATTAATTTCTCATTGCATTGTAATGAAATAGTAGGCGTAGAGCCTATTGTGTAGTTTTGTAAAGTTTGTGTACACCGCGTGAGTTGCGAGAATTCGCGCGGTTTTTTTATTAGGCAAAGAATTGCTGGAACCCGAGAGGAATATTTTAACACCAAACACAATACATAGAGATAACAAAATGGAGAACAATAAACAAAACAAACCTAATTGGAAAGGAACATTTGCTACACTAATCTTTTCTATTCTCATCTTCATTTTTGTCACTTGTTTATTAGCTAGTTGTACAAAAGATGAGGATCGGCAAGAGATCGTGGATAAGGTCTTGCTTGTATACTTGGGCGGAGATAATAATCTTTCGGGTGAGAGTTATAGTAAACTTCAAGCGATAACTAGAGGTTACGATACTAATCCGAACGCTCGAATATTAGTCTATCATGATTCACAAGGAGGATCTCCTCGCTTAATTGAGATTAACAATAAAAACAAAGCTACTATCCTTGAAATGTATGATAACGAAAACTCAGCTGACCCAGCTGTTTTTACTCGAGTGATAACTAAGATTAAAGAACTATATCCACAAGCAGCATATAATCTGCTTATTTTTTCTCATGCTTCGGGATGGACGCCAAAAGGTAGTTACTCAGATCCTTCATTACGTTCGATAATGATTGATGGGAAGGATGAAATGGAACTATCGGATTTTGCTTCGGCTATTCCTAACAATATGTTTGAATATATTATTTTTGAAGCTTGTTATATGGCCGGAATAGAAGTTGCTTATCAGCTGAAAGATAAAAGTAAATATATTGTTGCATCCTCAGCCGAAATCGTTTCCCCCGGCTTTACGGAAATATATGAAAAACATATAAATGAATTGGTTTATGGTAACCCTCTGGCGTTTATGCGAGAAACATTTCGGTACTTTGACGATTGGGGAGGTTATATGCGATCGGCTACACTATCTGTGATAAAAACCGAAAAGCTAGATGCTTTAGCAGACTTTGTCAAGTCAAATTGCGATCTAAAGATAGAAGTATATCCCGAAGAAATACAGCATTTCGATAGAAATACATCCCATTTATTCTATGACTTTGGCGATTATTACACTAAGCTTATAACAGAAGATCTTCGTCTTGAACTACAACAGCTAATTACTGATTGTGTTATATGGAAAGCCTCTACTCCATATTTTATGGAGGGGTATAATGGGTTTGCCATTAATGAACATTCTGGTCTTACTGTTTATATCAAACAGAATAGATATCCAAAACTGAATGAAAGTTATTCTAAACTAGATTGGGATAAAGCAATACGATAAGTTATAGAATGTTTATGGATACAAGAAAATACGGTATAGTTAAGATAATTCGATGGTTTATTTATCCGTTAGCTATTTTGCTTATTATAATATTTATGTTCTTTACTTGTAATAGTAAAGGATTTCGAAAAGAAAGAAGTACCTCGGATACACATCAAACCTCTCTTAAATAAATAAAATATGTGACCATAATAGATATGGTCACATATTTTATAGGGGTCTTAATTTTTTAAACCATTTATCATTATAAAGGTTTCACCGGAATACAAATGTCAACTATAAATCTGAATTCTACATCCTCGCTGTAATGATTGTGATACAGCTCATAAGTAGAGCCATCTCCCGGTTGATAACCACTTTCGGTCAGCCATGAACACATGGTATTCCAAGCCTCTTCAAATTCTGTTTCTTTGATTTCGAAATGGCCGACAGCATACTTCCCTCCCGGAACGATAGATTTGCCAATTTCGCCTTCTACTTTTACATTGCCTTCTACAATAATGCTTGCATCCTGACGTACTTTATCGACGGTCGTGATGGCCGGATCATCGTGATAGACTGTTACAGTTTTTGTTTCTGGTGTTATCAGCCCGCGAGCTCCCGCCCACTTAAACAATTTCTCGTAAGCTTGCCCAATTTTATTGAATGCCCCCATGTGGCGACAATAGATAAGATTAAGTTCGGGCATTTGTTTGATTTCAATTTTCGTGTCCATAATTATTATTTTATTAAATTCGACACTGCAAAATTGACTATTTATCTGTTGCTTGTTTTTACCAATATTGCTAATGGGTTTGCAGTTCTTGCTATATCTTATACCGTCTTTTACAAATATAGCTTTATCCTGTAAACGGAACTCTTTTGCACTCATCCCAAAATAGGATTTAAAAGCCCTGCTAAATGAGGATACATTGCCGAACCCGCATTGAAAGGCAATTTCACTGATAGATTCTTTCGGTCTGTCTTGTAATAATGCTGCTGCTCTTTCGAGTTTAATGCGTGATAAGAAGTTGTTGGGTGTTTCACCAACAATAAATGTAAATATACGATGAAAATGGTAGGGTGAAAACAAAGCAATATCAGCCATTACTGATAAATCGATCGGTTTGTCCAAATTCTGACCGATATAATCCATAACTCTGTTGATACGGGCTGTGTATTCTTGTTTACTTAATTCTTTATAATCCATAACGACATAAATATGCAAATTTATAGAATAATTCATTCTGAGTATTTGCAAATCTTGCTGATATCGATATTTAGTTTTCGTAAAAATACAGCGAAAGGAAAAACAATGAGCTATAATGTTTTACCTTTGCCGAATGAAAACAGAAAACCAACAAACGACCATATTAGCTAATCTTGGTATTGATGCCCTGAATGAGATGCAGTTTGCGGCTCATAGAATAATTGTAAATAAGCAAAATACAATGTTATTATCCCCTACAGGGTCGGGAAAAACACTTGCATTTTTATTGCCGATTTTACAATTGCTGAAAGAAGATATCAAGGCAGTGCAATGTTTAGTTATCGCTCCGTCTCGCGAATTGGCCCTCCAAATAGAACAGGTGTGGAAGAAGATGGGTACAAAATTTAAAGTGAATATTTGCTATGGTGGACATTCTATCGAAACAGAGCTCAATAATCTGAGTAACCCTCCAGCCTTGCTTATCGGAACACCGGGACGATTAACTGACCATTTGAAAAGGCAGTCGTTTGATACTAGTTCTATCAAAATATTAGTGTTAGATGAATTTGATAAATCCCTGCAATTAGGTTTCCAGGACGAAATGAATACGATTGTCAGTCAACTTCCTAATTTGGAAAAAAGAATTCTGTTGTCTGCTACATCGGATGTAGAGATTCCAGATTTTGTGCAAATGAAATCGCCTGTAATTCTTGATTACACACAGGAAGAAAAAGGAGAGAATCTTTCTATAAAGCTTATATTATCACCTGAAAAGGATAAGATAGAATCTCTGTTTCAATTGATCTGCTCATTCGATTCGGAGCCGGCGCTTATTTTTTGCAATCATAGGGAAGTCGCTGAACGAATCAGCGATCTGCTGAATACGAAAGGAATATATTCCGGTTATTATCATGGAGGTATGGATCAAGATGATAGGGAGCGGATTCTTATACAATTCAGAAATGGTAGTTTAAATTATCTAATTACAACTGACCTTGCTGCAAGAGGACTAGATATTCCCGAAATGAAACATGTAGTACATTATCATCTTCCTGCCAAAGAGAGTGAGTTTACGCATCGTAATGGGCGTACAGCCCGTATGCATGCTACAGGTACGGCATATATCATATCCTATAAAGAAGATAAATTACCTGACTATGTATCAGAAGGCTTAGATATACTTCAGATTAAAGCGAATAAGCCATTGCCAAAACGTCCCGAATATCAGACTGTCTATATTAGCGGAGGAAAGAAGAATAAACTGAACAAAAGTGATATTGTGGGCTTCTTCTTGCAAAAGGGCAAGCTGGATAAAGCTGATTTAGGGCTGATAGAGGTGAAAGATTTCATCTCATTTGTCGCTGTTCGTGCATCTAGGGTAAAAGCTCTTTTAGCGAATGTCAAGGAGGAAAAAATGAAAGGCAAAAAGTATAAGATAGAAATAGCACGAAATGTGATTAAAAAAGCAGATTGATTATTCTAGAGGAATATAGATATATATTTTTTCAGTTTGAGACGTAGAATCTTCAAAGACTGTGTAATGCGGTATTCCACTGTTTTTATAGATATATTAAGATTCGAAGCAATTTGAGCATTAGTCATTTCCCCAAACCGACTCAATTCAAAGACCTCTCTATATTTTTCGGGTAGTTCGTTAATAGTATTCTGTATTTCGATCGACAATTGGTCGATCATGTAATAATCAGGATCTTCAAATTGTTCTTTAAGCTTTTCGTATAACATAGAATGGACTTTCTTTCTATACTCTTTGTTTCGGATAGCATTGAGAGACCTATTTCGTACAGCCATGAAAAGGTATGATTTCAGCGAAGTCTCAACTGAAATATACTCACGTTTTTCCCAAATATAGACCATCAGATCCTGCACTAATTCTTCTGCGTCTAAGTCAGATAAGTATTGAGAAGCATATTCACAAAGAGGAGAGTAATACTTCATAAACATCTTTTTGTAAGCTTCAGAATTACCTTCCTGAATTTCAAATAGAAGTAATTGTTCATCCATAGTGATTATTAAGTTGCAAGCAAAGATAATTTTTTAATTAACAAAAGATAGGTAAAAGATATAGAAAATGTAGGAAGTAAAAATAAGCGAAACGTGAAAGTATTTTTGTTTTTTCTACTCTTTGTTGAAAATTTGAAAAAAAATTATTGCAAAGTTTAGGGTTACCCCTAACATATGTGTCATATATATAAAGGGTATAATTATAGAAACCTGATATCTCAAAAATTGAGGTGATAAAAATAGAATATAAAATTACTGATGGAGCCAGATAAAAGTTCATATGTTAATATCCCGGATGAGGCATTGTTGCTTAAATATATCATTGGAGATATAACTGATAGTGAAAGATTATTAGTTGAAACATGGGCTAAAGAAAACGAGGAAAACGAAGATATATTAACTCAAATAGCTAGGCTATACTATGCTCAAAAAACGCAACAACGACTTGAAAATCGTGATACGGAATCAGCTTTTAGGCAGGTAAAGGTCAGGTTGAAGAAAAGAGTAAGGTATCTGTTTTTCAAAAAAGTTGCAGTTGCAGTTTCATTAATAATAGGATTATTTGGTATAGGCTCTTTCATTTTCCAAAAAATGGGTTCACAGGAGGTATTCATTCCTTCTATGATTACTGTACATTCGAATGACAATTCTCGGACCCAATTAGTTCTTCCCGATGGAACAGAAGTTTACCTCAATTCGAGAAGTAGTCTTACTTATCCATCTCATTACTTAGGAGCGGAAAGGAAAGTAATACTTTCGGGAGAAGCCTATTTTAAAGTTGTTCATAATGCAGAGCAACCATTTATAGTAAGCACATTAGGTGAAAAATATAATGTTAAAGTATTAGGTACGGAATTCAATATGCGAGCATATTCAGAAGATGAAATAATACAAACAACATTAGTGTCGGGTAGTGTACAAATAGATGTGACAAGCAAGAGTATCAAAACAGTACTATTACCATCGCAAAAAGCTGTTTATTCAGTGAGCGCAAATCAACTAGAAGTTGTTGCGGCTAATACAGATAGGGAAACAGATTGGTTATACAATCGTCTCGTTTTTAAGAATACACCGATGTCTGAGGTTTTGACTAGCTTAGCGCGGTTTTACAATATCGAGTTTGACGTTAAAAATAATATTATAAACACATATACATTCACAGGTACTTTTCAGGATAAACCATTGTATCAAGTATTGGACTATATGAAAATATCATCGAAAATAAACTACACCGTAACTTATCAGAAAGACAATACAGGAACGAAATCTGTTGTTATATTGAAATGAGAGAAATTAATGACCTATGAAATAATCTAACTAATCCCAAAATCGAATTGCCTATGAAGAAAGAACCAAACAGAATCTAATAAAAAACACGGAAATGTGTTACCAGCATATTCCCGTGCGAAAAACAAATCGAAAAACAATTTATTTTTACTTAAAGCATAACAAAAATATGAGAAAAATTTATCATCTCCAACAAACTTGGGGGTATTGTGACCGCTTCCTCAAGTTATACAAAATTCCTCTTACAATGAAATTATCGCTGGTATTATTTATTTTATCAATAAATATTGCTTTTTCAGCACATTCATATGCACAGCAAGTTACAATCTCTCTCGATATTAAAAACAAAAAAGTAGCTGATGTTTTAGATGAAATTGAAAAGCAATCAGAATTTCGTTTTTATTATAATAATAAACTGGTCGATGTTGATCGTGTCGTTTCTGTGAAAACAAATAAGAAAGCCATTTTTTCAATTCTCGACGAATTATTTTCTAAAAATGATGTAGAATATAAAGTTATAGACAAAGATGTGATCCTTGTAGAAAAGGATAAATCTTATGCTCAAGGGCAAGGTATTTTCCAACAACAAATAAATATCACTGGGGTGATTAGAGACCAAAATGGAGAAACATTACCAGGGGTGAGTGTTGTTTTGAAAAATACTACAATAGGGACTGTTACAGATGTTGATGGTAGATATTCTATCAGTGTACCCGATCAGAATTCCGTTCTTGTATTTTCAATGATTGGTTTCATAAAACAAGAAGAAACAGTTGGTAACAGGCATTCAATAGATATCTTATTGAAAGAAGATGTCCGAGAAATGGACGAAGTAGTAGTTATCGGTTATGGTACTGTAAAAAGGGCAAATCTAGGAGGTGCTGTTGCTACAGCCGATTCCAAGGTTTTTCAATCTCGTCCCGTTCAGAATGCAGCCAATGCTCTTCAAGGAGAGGTTCCCGGTCTTACGGTAATACGTAGCAGTGGCGCTCCAGGCAGTAGTCCTACTATTCGGATACGCGATATTTCCTCTATTAACGGAGGGTCTCCTTTGGTACTGATTGATGGGGCAGAAGGAAACTTAGCAACGATAAATCCTGCCGATATTGAAAATATATCAGTATTGAAAGATGGGACAGCAGCCATTTATGGAGCGCGTGCTGCTGATGGAGTAGTTCTAATTACAACAAAAAATGCTAATAAAAACCAAAAACTGAAAGTAACTTTTGATGCTTATTATTCCATCAAAAAACCTGCATTGCTGAAAAAGCCTGCCAGTCTTTATCAACATGCTGTTATGGCCCTAGAGATTACCGATGGCAGTTTTCCGATAGAATATACGCAAGACGAATTACAACTGATTCTTGACGGCAGTGATAAGGTGATACCATCCGGCACCGAATGGGGACGATGGGGGAATAAATATCCTAAATTCTATAAAGACCAAAATTGGAACAAGCATATTATTGGGAATGGTAATATTCAAAACTACAATGTAAGCCTTTCCGGTAGTGGAGATAAGTATACTTATCTGGTCTCTATGGGATATCAGAGAGAAGAAGGTTTGCCGAAGTATGGAATTGATACAGATAAACGCTATTTTGTACGTGCCAAATCTAATATAGAGATAGTTAAGAATCTAGATTATGACCTTAACGTATCATATGAAGCGAGTAGTAGAGATTACTCTTCAGGTATAGGACAAGGCCAGAATATATGGGAACTGATATATAAAACACGAAGCTGGGCTCCAATGTATAACCCGGAAGGAAATTTCTATACTTTCGAAGGGTTTGATAATCCTGCACAAGTGTTAGAAGAAGCTGGAGAATCGAATAGAACGACAGGAAACTTCACATTCAATAATCAGTTGCGTTGGCAGGTAGTAGATGGACTTAATCTTATAGGGCGTGCTGTGGTTCGCAAGAGTGATGCAGATGAATACATTGTTCAAAAGATGCTTTATAGTCACAATTGGGAAAATGAGAATCATCGAATAGCTCGGAGTCCAAATAGCGCAGAGCGTAATTATGGTAAGACGTTATCTAAAAACTTCACGTTATATGGAGAATATAAAAAAACATTTGCTGAAAAACATGATTTAGGTTTAATGATAGGGGGTGCTCACGAATCTGCCGATTATGATAAATTCTGGGCTAAACGTATCAATTTTGATCAACAGATATCAATGCCAGTTAGTTTAGGAAGTCCTAAAGATCAGGATGCTGCCAGTGAAGGGAATGCATGGACAATTAATTCTTTTTTCTCAAGGCTAAATTATGGATTCGCAGGCAAGTATTTCATCGAAGGAACATTACGCGCTGATGGCTGTTCTCGATTCGATCCGGATAAACGTTGGGGTTACTTCCCTGGTGTAAACGCAACATGGCGTATTAGCGACGAATCGTTTGTCAAACAATTGAATATATTCAGTGATCTCAAAATAAGAGGTTCTTATGGAGAGATGGGAAATCAATCGGGTATAGGACCTTACGATTTTATAGAATTAATAAATATTAGTAGAAGTTATTATCCTTTTGGCCAAGGAGTAAGAGGTCAACTAGCAAATCAATCCAATCTAGTATCTAAATCTCGCACATGGGAAACTATTAGATCTACTAATATAGGTACAGACTTTAGTTTCTTGGATAATAGATTATATGGTTCTTTCGATTATTTCTGGAAAACCAATAAGAATATGTTAATTTCTATTACTTACCCTTCCGTGTTAGGTATATCTGCCCCTTCAACAAATAGTGGAGAGTTGAAAATTAATGGTTGGGAAATTATATTAGGATGGAGAGACCAGATAGGAGACTTCAGATATTCGGTGAGAGCTAGTCTAAGTGATGCGCAGAATGAGGTGGCTAAAAGAATTGGAAATTCTATAATCGGATATGGAAATAATAGAACCCCTGTGGGTTATCCAATGGATTCGTATTTCGGATACGTATTTGACGGAATTATTCAAAACGAACAAGAACTAGCTGAATATAAATCTCGCTTCCCCAATAGCGGAACTGTACAAGATAAAGCAATAACCGTTGGTGATGCAAAATATAAAGATCTGAATAATGATGGTAACCTTACAGCATATGCTGATGGAGATGGAGACCTTGTTTATTTAGGAAACACTAATCCGAGATACAATTTCGGTATAAACCTTAGTGCAGAATATAAAGGATTTGATTTAGGTGCATTTTTCCAAGGAGTAGGTAAACGTACGATGTTCCTTGAGGGTGACGCCAGAATGCCTTTTGCTGCTCCGTGGTATCAATCGGCAGAATACTGGTATGGAAAAACATGGACTCCAGAAAGGACTGATGCTAAATATCCGGCTATATCAAATACTGGTGTTAGAAAAAATTACAATTATTATATATCTACCAATACCAAGCATAATGTAGCCTATGTAAGATTGAAGAACCTACAGGTGGGGTATACCATACCTAAAAAACATACTCAAAAATTAAAATTGGAGAAGGTGAGAGTATATTTCAGTGGAGAGGATCTCTTTGAGATTCACAATGCTCCTGGTGGATGGGATCCGGAAGACGGAGGTAGTTTTACGAGTTATCCATTTGCCCGTAATTATTCATTAGGTATTAATGTTGTTTTCTAAATTTCTCAAAAGCTAATAATTATGAAAAGATATATATCAACAATTTCTGCATTTATTGCCATTTTAATGGTAATGGCGAGTTGCCAAGATATGGATTTACTTCCGAAGGAGAATCTAAGTGATCCTCAGTTTTGGAAAACTCCGGCCGATTATAAAAAAGCAGCGAATCTTTTATATGAAAGAATGGAGAGTTTCAATACAAATGATAATGAAAGTGATATTGCCTATGGAGAAGAGGCTAATGGAGTAAGTAATGGTTCGTATATTGCAAATCCTTCTGATGGTAATTGGAATGATAGATTTACCGATATCCGCAATTGTAACAAAATAATAGAAAAAAGTGAAACTTATTCTGGCGAACCTTATGAAATAGAATTCTATGTAGCTGAAGCTCGTTTTTTTAGGGCTTATACCTATTGGCGGTTGATGAAAAGATTCAGTGATGTACCTATTATTACAAAAACATTAGATGTAGACTCGCCGGAACTATATGGAAAAAGGGATTCTCAAGTAAAAGTGGAGGATTTTATCTTATCCGAACTTGAAGCTATTTATACTAAACTACCAAAGCAAAGTGAACTTGCTTCAGACGACTTGGGCCGGATAACACAGGGTACAGCTTTAGCCTTAAAGGCAAGGGTAGCCTTGTTTGCTGGTACGTGGGCTAAATATCATAAACATCGAACTGATTATAAAGAAGTATTAGAGCAAGCTATAACTGCTGCTGAGAAGATAAGACTCAGTAAAGAATATTCCTTGTTTGAAGATGCCGGAAGTGAAAGTTACCGTTATTTATTTATTGAGAAGGGAGATGATGCACCGGAAGCGATTCTTTCTAATCGTTATTATAAAGATATACGTATGCATTCACAAGCACATGGAGTTTATTGGGGTCAGAGAGGTACACCAACGAAGAAACTGGCTGAAATGTATCTTTGCAAGAGTACCGGTTTGCCTATAGATAAGGTGGGATCGGGATTTGAAGGTTATCAAAAGATGGCAGATGAGTTTAAAAACCGTGACCCGCGTATGACTCAGACATTCCTAACTCCCGGGACAACGTTTCTAAGTCCACAAGATGGACAATTGGTAAGCAGTCCACAGTTCGATACCCGACCTAATACAGATACAGGATATAAGCTTTGGAAGTTTATGGGAGAAGATAGAACAGGGGTGAATGATTCGTATTATGATTGCCATATTATTCGTTATGCAGAAATATTACTCATTGAAGCTGAGGCTACATTCGAAAAAGATGATTATATTAGTAACGAAGTTTTAGGAAATACGATTAATGTAGTTCGCTCACGAAAGGGTGTTGAAATGCCTCCCCTAACCAATGAATTTGTACAGACGAACGGACTAGATATGCAAACAGAAATACGCAGAGAGCGTACAGTCGAGTTAGCATTCGAAGGGTTCAGACGTGATGATCTAAGACGTTGGAAAACTGCAGAAGTAGAATTAGCGCAGGCTATGAAAGGTTTTAAATATAAAGGTACTGAATACGAAGATCTGAATGTTCTGGATAAAGATAATGCTGGAAAAGTAGATGAGAATGGCTTCTATATTGTAGAACCTGCTGCAAATCGCAAATTTGTAGCTCCTAAAAATTATTATTATTCTTTACCTCTGGACGAGACTAAACTTAATCCGAATTTATTGCCTAATAATCCCGGTTGGTAATATAATCTTAAATAATTAATGATGATAATAAGTAAAATTAAGACATCGATCTTATTAGCAGCAATTTTCCTTTGGTGTGGTTTTGCCCTTAATATCAAAGGGCAAAATAAGGAGGGAGTATTACCGACTGAGCTGATGGGAAACCGCTTCCTTACCTTCAATACGATAATCCGTGTAAATCAGATTGAAGTGAGCCGAAATAAAAACGAAGGAGTTGACGAACGAACGATGCATACACCCGAACGTGTTATTGCATTCAGGAATGCGATCTCATCCGAATTCCCTGATGCAAGGATTACATGGGCGTTTAGTTGGCTTGCTTTACATGACCAAACAGACGATTATAAAAAAATCAGAGAATTGATTGTGGCTTATCACCATAAATACGGGGATGATATCACTTTTATTCCGGGTGCATATTTTGCCAATGCTTATAATACAAGAGAGCAGGTAAATAAGGATTTGCACGAGGGCTTAGCTAAAGTAAGCGAGATGGTAGGTAATGGATTTCGGCCCAAAAGCGTTCTTGCAGGATTTATGGCAGCCGAGAATCAACAGTATCTCGCTGAAAGAGAAGGGATTCATGTCTGTCAAGGCAATATCTGGAGCCAGTTTTCTATTGATAATCAAGATGGAGATGGTGCTGTATCTTATCCCTTCTATCCTTCGAAAGAGCATTTTTGTAAGCCTGCACAAGGTAAAGACGACTTTATAGATTGTGTGAATCTCGATGGGTGGACAATGGATTTCCTTTCGGCTCGCAGAGATGGTTTTGCCAATGGCTTTAATAGTCGTATGGGTGTTGGTCCTATCGAAACTTTGTATGCCTACGGTAAGCTCACAGGGCTTACTCAAATGCTATATACTACGGCAGTCCATTATGACAAAGGCTTCGATCTGAATGGTTTTGCCTGGGTTACCAATTGCTGGGAATTATCTCTTCCTATAGATGTATCAGGATTGAAAGATTGGCTTAATGAAATAAAGCGTAATTGGCCGGATGTGAAGTTTATCACTCAAGGTGAATTCGGACTGTTATGGAGAGATCATTATAAGGATAATTCTTTTAATTATCGTTTTGAGCAGAGAGGTTCGGGTATTGGAGGTTCAGACTCTAATTTGAAAATACGTTGGTTTATGAATAAAGATTTCCGACTGGCACTTGTTAAAGATTGGCAAAAAAACAGACGAGAAAATGTAATTGATTTTACCAACTATAATTTGAAAGTGGAAGAACCGCAGGATATGACCAGAAAATGGAGCTTATTAGGTGAGATTAATCAAAAACAAAGCCGCCCACAAGACAAACCTAAGCCCATTGATCAGATATCGGCAGAAGGAATATCTTTAATAAAAGAATATTACCCGGATTTGCTTGCGGACTAATAGTATTGCTCGATACTAAATAAATAATTATCACTGGCTATTCATATATTTTAAAGTGGATAGCCGGTGATTAAATATAATCTATAACTAACACATACATTTATTTTTATTATGAGTTTTATAAAAACAATATTTACAATATTATTACTTAGCATAATATGCCCAGGGTGCGATACTAAACCTGATGAAAAGAAACAAGATAAGGTTTCTGATGCCCCCCGAATAATTAATATTGTAAACTTTATTCGTCAGACCGATTACCGTGTCGAAAATGCAGATCGCCTTTTGTTCGAAACTGTTCAGGAACAGATAAAATTGTTGAACAAATATTCTTTTTCGGCAACATTCCTTCTTCAATACGATGTCTTAATCAATCCATTATATCAAGATTTATTAAAAAAGGAACTAAAATCAGACTCTGAGATTGGAGCATGGTGGGAAATTACTCAACCTCATGTGGAAGCTGCCGGTATAAAATGGCGAGGAGAACATTCATGGGTATCTCATGCGAATATTGCTTTCACAACGGGATACACTCCGCAGGAAAGAGAAAAGTTAGTAGATGTATATATGGCAAAATTCAAGGATATCTTTGGAAAGTATCCCAAGTCGGTAGGTTCTTGGTATATTGATTCACATACTCTGGCTTATATGTACGACAAATATAAAATAATTGCATCTTGTAACTGTAAAGATCAAGTAGGAACAGATGGATATACGCTTTGGGGAGGATATTGGAATCAGGCTTATTACCCTAGCCGGTTAAATGCTTATATGCCTGCTCAGACAACGGATGGGCAAATACCTGTTCCTATATTCCGCATGTTGGGAAGCGACCCTATTTATCAATATGATACCGGACTAGGAAGAGAACGGCAAGGTGTGATATCGTTAGAGCCTGTTTACAAAGACTCGGGGATGGATAAAAAATGGGTTGAGTATTTCTTAGAGTCGATTGTGGATCAGCCATGCCTCGCTTTCAATTATGCACAGGCCGGACAAGAAAATTCTTTTACATGGAATGGTATGCAGAAGGGATTAGAAATGCAGTTCCCAATTTTTGATTCTTTGAAAAAGTTGAATAAAATTAAGGTAGAAACATTAGCTGAATCAGGAAAATGGTTTAAAGAAAAATTTCCTGTAACTCCACCAACGGCGGTAACAACATTAACCGATATACGAAATGAAGGGCGAAAAACTGTATGGTTCAATAGTCGTTATTACCGTACTAATTTACTATGGGAAGGTAAATCTTTTCGTTTTAGAGATATACATCTTTTCGATGAAAAATTCGAATCTGCATATCTGAATAAACCGGGTGAAGGCGGCCAGTTTTTATATTTTACCCTTCCTGTTGTTGATGGATTTATGTGGAGTACTACCGATAATCGTGCAGGGCTACGAATAAACAGTATAGATAAAGATGGGAATAAAAAGGAAATATTATTAAATGATCCGTCTGTGGTAGAAATAGCTAAAGATATTCTACAAGTGGAATGTAAGGATGAAAACCAGAATACTTTCAAAATTATATTTTATGAAGATAAATTTGAAGTTTCTTGTCTATCTTCAGGAAAAGAGTTAAATTGGGTACTTGAATTGAATACTGCCCAAGGGAAAGAACTTCCTTTCACATCTATAGAAAAGAATAGGATAAGAGGCGAATTTATGAATTATAAGTATGGAATTACATGTACAGAAGGAACGGTTGAAAGAGGAAACTCTTTTGATGATTGTGTTTTCCGTCTCATACCTGTAGATAATAAGTTAGTCATTGATTGCACAAATAAATTATAAATAGTATATAAAATGAAACCGATGATAAAGGTTGGTTAACCGATAAATTATTTCAAAGGAAAGACATTTATGTATAGTTTATTAACCTTTATCTTGGTCAAAAGATGATGTTACCTTGATGATATATTAATAAAATTCATAAGAATGAATAAAAATAATTTTTTAATGAAGATTATAATTTTCTTTATAGTCTTTACTACTATAAATTTACTAACTATAACAGACAGCCTGTCGCAAGTAAACAATAAACCTATCACACTAGAAGGAAACAGGTTTGTAACTCTCTGTATAATGATACGCACTACTCCATGGGAAGTTTCGCGTGATGTGAAATTGCATCCGCGTGATGAAGGCGACTGGCACACATTAGATGGGGTTCAGGCTTTGAGGGAAGCTTTTGTGAAGAACAACCCTGATGGACGCCTGACTTGGGGTTTCACGATGAATGCACTGGAAGATCAGCGTGAAAACTATAAGCAAATTCGTCAGTACGTGGTAGAATGTCAAAAGAAATATGGTGACGAGGTATCTTATTTTCCCGGTTATTTTCCGGCAATGTATTTGCCTCGCGAGAGAGTAAATAAAGAGATGTCTGAAGCAATTCAGATCATATCCAAGATGGTTGGAAACGGATATCGTCCGCAATCAATTATAGGAGGGTTTCTATCTGCCGATAATTTGAAATATCTTGCCGAAAAAGAAAATATACATACAGCACATGCCGTTATCTGGAGCCAACACAATATAGATGGAGGAGGAGCAGATGGTTCGCCTTCATATCCATTCTATCCATCTACCGAACATTTTTGTAAGCCGGCACAAGGCAAAAAGGATTTCATAGACTGTGTAAATCTCGACGGGTGGACGATGGATTTTTTATGTGCACGCCGTAGCGGACAAAGCGGGCACGGTATTGAGGGATTCAATAGCCGTCGTGGTGTTGGTCCTATAGAAACGTATAAAGGATGGGGGCTTGATCTTGGGCATAGGGAAGTGATGCATACACAATCCATTCATTTCGACAAGGGTGTTGAGCTAAACGGATTCGGATGGGTAACTAACATCTGGGAGGCTCAGATGGTACATGAATTTGGTAAAGAATTTATCTGTAAAGCAATGGAAATGTGGGTCACTGACACAAAGAAGCGCTGGCCTGATACTCATTTCTTGAGCTTCGGTGAATTTGGAAGTATTTGGAGGGAAGCAAAGAAGAACAACGATGATTGGAATTACCGATTCGAGGAGAGAGGCTCTGGTCTTGGCGATTCGTATAATAATTTAGAAATAAAGTGGTTTATGAATAAAGAGTTTCGATTGGCTCTATTACGCGATTGGCATAGGAAAACTCCATTCAATGTAATAGATTTTACTCGCTACGACTTTGAAGCGAAAGAACCAGCCGATCCCACCCCTCTAAAGCCAGTTAAGGATTGGAGCTTGATAAATGTGATGAATCAAAAAGGATTAAGACCTCAAGATGAGCCTAAACCACTTAAAGAATTGGATCAAAAAGATCAGGATCTGATAAAGAAATATTATCCGGAATTATTTGATGTTGAGGATTGAATTCTGAATATATTTCAATGTCTATAAATAAGCTTTAAAATCATATCTATTAAAAATACTAATACAACATGAGACTTAAACAAAAATATTCAATTCTGAAAAAAAAGGTTTTAAATATAAACTATTTATTGGTTTTGGTATTTATTATCACTCAAACTATAGCGGTGTTCACCATAAATGCTAATAATAATCTAGAAAGAAGGGAACAAGCGAATAATGTTGTTGAAGTAGATAAGCATATAGATCATGATCCTGCTTTCAAAAAGATTAAGATTGTAGATACTCAAAATAATCTTGGTCTTCTGATCGACTATTCGAAAGGATGTAAGATTATCGAATTGAATATCAAAGGAAAGAATACATTGTCTTCATCAGGTGTATATACTGGCTTCACTACACGAGGAGGTAGTTTTTCCTCATATGATAATATCACAGATATAGGTGTAAAAGAAACAGTCGATGGAGTTACTCTAAGTAATATCGTGTATGGAGATAATTCTGTTAGTGTGAATGAAACTTGGATATTTCAGCTTGTTGACGATAAAATATTCTGGAAAATTGATCGCCAATACAGTAATCTTGCAAAGATGGAAGAGATGGCTTTTCCTCAATGGAGTTTCGCAAATCTGTCAGTATGGAAAGGCGGGATAATAGACAATGGAGGTATGGTTTGGTGTAAATATCTTGCTAATGTAAACGATACATATGGTGTGCATACAGGGGGCGTGACTTTTTGGAATCCCGAATCGGGAGATGCTCTACGTATACTAGCAAAGACGAATGAAAAAAAATATGTGGCTGCAAAATATTCACGAAGTGAAAAGGACGAATTCTCATTTACTCAGCTTGTAACAGACTTAGAACTAGAGCCTCGTTATAATTTAAACCGATTTGTTCATCAGAAGGCAGACGTATTTTCTCCTTTCGATGTTCAAAAAGGTAATACATCGATTAACCTCGAAATACAATATATCGATTATGCCAAAGAATATTCGAGAGGTAAATTACCAACAATAGATGCAGAGGCCGTACGTGAGTTATTGAATACTACAGGTAGATATGGAGTGGTAGATAATGGAATTGTTGGTGCTAATGGTTGGATTACCAATTGGAAATGCTTGCATGAGCCATTTTTTGCGCAAATAGGAATGGCTCTCAATGATGAGAACTATACGCGTAACATGTCATCAACTCTCGATCGGGAACGGGATCATGCTATAACAACCGATGGCCGAGTATTGTCTCGTTGGCATAATGAAGATGAAGATCAGATGTCGGGGACATTTAATTATAAAACAGGATATTATGAGGCTCGTTGGGGATATACAGTCGATTCTCAAACAGGCTATATTATCAATACAGCCGAGCAATTTGATTTGTGTGGTGATATAGATTGGCTACGTTCGCATAAAGAAAGTTGCGAAAGATCACTTGGCTGGTTAATAAAGCGCGATTCGAATAATAATGGCATATTTGAAATGGAAAACAGTTCCATTGCAGAGCAAAAGGCGAGTGATTGGCTAGACATAGTTTGGGCTAGTTTCGAAAACGGATTTGTAAATGCCCAGATGTATGAGGCGCTTAATTTGTGGGCTAATTGTGAATTAATTTTGGGAGATAAAGAGAAGTCAGATTATTATTTTTCTGTAGCATCGAGGCTAAAGGAGAGTTTTAATAAACCGGTAGATGAAGGAGGTTTTTGGTCTCCTGAGAAAAAACAATATGTTTATTGGCGCGATAAAGATGGATCTGTACACGGAGATAATTTTGTTACCCCTGTTAATTTTGCTGTCATAGCATTTGGCCTTTGTGACAATAAAGAACGCGTAGCTATTATACTCAATGAAATAGAAAAAAGGACAATCGCGGAGAAACTATTCCATTGGCCATTATGCTTCGATTCTTATAAGAGAGAAGAAGTACATATAAACAATTGGCCATTTCCTAAATATGAGAATGGCGATATTTTCCCTACATGGGGATATCTGGGTATCAGAGCCTATGTCGATTACAACAAAGAAATAGCCTTAAAGTATATACGTAATATTCTTGAACAATATAATAAGGATGGGCTTTCATCGCAGCGTTATAGTCGTGAAACACAACTAGGCCAAGGTTCTGATATACTGGCTGGAATTTGCACAAGTGTTACTGCGCTTTATCGAGATATATATGGTATTCGTCCAAAATGGAATAGAATGGGAGTGGAACCGAGTATGCTTAAATCTCTTAATGGAACCGAATTTACCTACAAGCTTCGTGGTACAAATTATCACCTCAAACTTAGTATTGATGATTATGTTGTTAGTACAGAGGAGTTTATAATCAGAAGTAAAAACAAATTAGGAGTAAATAAATCTGGCGCTGTATTGACTTATTACCCTGAAAATAAAGACGAAATGACTTTGGTAATAGCTTCAAAATCGGCTAATCCTGTCGATATTGAGATTGTTAGTTGGATACCAGGGACGTATTCATGGAAAATTAATACTGGAGATAGTTCTCAATTTGCGATTACAGGACTGCACCCAGATGCAAATTATAGACTGTCGATAAACGGTAAAAAAGAGAAAATAAGAGCAGATAAAGATGGATGTATCTCAGGAGAGTATAATTCGGTAAAAACAACTACTTTTATGTTGAAGGGAGTGAATTGATTTAAATGTTCTCATTTTGGATTAATACAGGCATATATGTTTTAGATAGAAATATATATGCCTGTATTGATCTTTAATCTATTGGAAATAGAAGAAAAGAATAGAGAGAGTGTAATTGTAATTACAAAAGCTAGGAGGAGTACATATATATTCTTCAATCTGTTATCCTCCTAAAAGAAGGTATACGATAAAAGTTCCTATGATTAGAAATAAAATTATTGATAGAACTGCTATAATAATTTCCTTGCTAATGCCACCCTCCTTATTCTTAGGATAAGACTTAAAGGACTGCCAGTTTAATTTTAGATGAAATATATTTAAGATTATAAAAGCGATTCCGGCTAAAGCATGACATGATACGCTAATATGTTTTTCAAGGCTATCAGGGTCATCTTCAAAGAACTGAATTAATATAGCTGTAATAAACAAAATTATCAGAGCAAAAAATAGTCCGATGGATATGAACGCTCGATAATTAAATCTTCTTTTATATGATACTTTCATAATTTATTCTTTAATAGTATAATCTTTAACATCTACTTCCGATAATCTGAAATATCCATAAGCAAAATTTTTACTGTCGGTCTGATTTACAATATTACCTCGGACAGCAGCTGGTGTCTTGTCCTGAAAATGGTTGACAATAAAAAGTGTAAACCAATGGACGGACAAAAGAAGAAACGAAGGGTTACTATTCCCCGGTTATTAAGACAAGCCATCATTCAGGATTATCTGAGTGGAAGGAAAAGCTCCTATATGTTAAGTATAGAGTATGGTGTCGATCAAAAGAACATAAATAAGATGGTTCACCGTTATCAACAGAAAAATGGCACTATCTTAGCAGAAAGTATTACAACACCGATTATGGGTCGTAAAAAGAAACAGCAGGAAGATTTATCCCTTAAGTTAGAAAATGAAGAATTGAGACGTCAATTGAAGCTGGCACAACTCAAGCTTGACGGTTATCAGATCATGGGTGATATTCTACAAGAGGAGTATGGTGTTGACTTGTTAAAAAAGTCCGAAGCCAAACAGTCTTCCGACTTAAAGAACGATACGCAGAAGTAGGCTTGGATACTTTATGCGGATTGTTTGGCTATACAAGGCAGGCATATTACAAGCAATTGAATAAAAACGCGCGGAAGGCTCTGGATAAAGGTTTTATTATCAGTCAGGTAAGATTAATCCGCAAGGATATGCCTCGTTTGGGTTGTAAGAAAATCCATTACCTGTTGAAAGAAAAAGGAATAGATAATAACAGGATGCTGATCAAAAGAAAGAAAAAGT
>JBKEBA010000065.1:0-3195 GCA_047972895.1 Dysgonomonas sp. | reverse complement strand
GCGATTACCAGATAAACGTTCACGTTCATCTAAATGAGCATCCATCTCCCCCTCAAGGGCTGCATTCAGGATGCTTTCTAATAACGGAGCAAAAGCCCCATCCTTGCCTAATAAAGACTTGCCTGATTTAAGTTGTTCTAAGGCTTTCTGCTTAATGCTTTCAAAATCAAATTCTTTTTCCATAAAAAAACTGTGTTAGTAAAAATAATAATTTATTCTTGCTTGACACAGTTTAATTTACAGTCTCACATATTTTCAGATGGAATTAGATATCAATTAGCTAATAATTCCACAAAAGCTATTGAAAAATATAAAATTATAGAAGAATACACGCCTAACTCTAGTGAACTGTTATTCCAGATTGGGGTTGCATATTACAGCTTGAATAACTTTAATACATCAATGCATTATTTCAACAAAGTTTTGGATATAAAACAGAATGATATTGATTCACTTCACTACTTAGGTGTAATCTCTGCAAGCAATGATAAGAATGAAGAGGCAATAAAATATTTTTTAACTGCGTTATCTCTTCAACCTGATAATTTTGAAATATTGCTTAACACAGGATTAATATATGCTGAGATTAATAAGAATTCAGAAGCATTAAAGTACTGTCATAGAGCATTGAAATTAAAACCAAATGATCATCAAACATTATATAATATTGGTAAATTATATAGATATATAGAAACACCCGATGAAAAAAAGGCTATAATATATCTAAAAAAGGCTTTATTATTAAAGCCAAATGATATTGGAACCTTGATGCATTTAGGATATGCGCATAAGTTCATTGCTGATAATAAAGGTGCAATATTTTATACCACAAAAGCACTGGAGTTAGATTCCAAAGACTATTATGCTTTATTTAATCTTGGTTATTTATGGATTCTTGAAGGAAACTTTGCTAAGGCTAAAAAATATTTGGAACAAGCGTATGCATTACAAAATGATGACTTTGAAGTCTTAAGCAATCTTGGACTAGTGAACTATGAATTGAATCAATTACCTGCTGCTATTGCATATTTTGAAAAAGCGCTAGAATTAGCCCCTAATGAGGAGAATATAAAAATGAATCTAAAAAGTGCTTTAGAAAAGCTTAATAGGTGTAACCTATGTGGTTGTTAGTGACAGTGTTATTGCAGAACGTTTTTACAGTTTGGTACAACCCGACCCCAATTACTGCAATTATCACAATATGTTAGTTTGTGGCTTGACTGCTGAGTATACTGATAACGGAAAAGTATACTCTATGTTTAAAGAGATAGAATCTTTGATTGAGAGAGTACTATTAGTTGCTTACAATAAGGTTTTGATGAAGGATGGCTTAAAGCTGTGTTCAACTGATTATACTGATTATGAATTCTATTATACATTAGCAGCGGTTCGTCGACAATTGAAGCATTTCCCAATCATCAACTGCATACTGCAGCCTAAAATTGTGGCTATATCTTGAATGATCATTTGATGCCGAAGTTTGTGCTTAGATCCTTGTAGTTACTGTAATTCGGCTAATAACTAATATTAGTTGACTATATTCGCATTCTTTTCATCCCTTTTCCATATCTAAAACTATATGTATCTTAAAGAAAAAAGGAATAATAATTAAACTTTTAACTATATTTTTTATTTAATTGATTGATATATAGGTTTTTTTTGTGTTTTATCTGAGAGACTAAGTTATGTATATCCCAATATTAAAGTAGCTGGTAATCTAGAATTGCGTATCGATGAATTTATTTGTAAATAGTTTGTTTTAAAAAATATCTATAGCGTTTTCTTGATGTATGTTAAGATAATGATCTTTTAATTAATTGTGAAGGGTGAAATTTTACAATCGTACAAATCAATTAGAAATGCTGAAACGGAATAGTACTCGAGCAGGAAAGAGTGCCTGTTTTACGGTTATGGTAGGACGCCAGCGTATTGGTAAAACATCACTTTTGTTAGAGTCCGTAAAAGGTTATAAATATCTCTACCTCTTTGTGCTACATAAGAATGAATAATTGCTTTGCTCTGAGTTTGGAAAGGAATATGGGACATACTTTTCCATTATGCAGTTAATTGCTTCAGGAAAGACTACCCAAAGTGAAATTGATTCCATTATCGAAAAAAATACAGGCGGCTATCTGGTAAATCTTGAGAAGGAGTATTCTCTTATTATAAGAAACAAACCGATGTTTTCAAAACCGGAGAGCCGTAAAAACCGTTGGAGTCTGAATGATAATTATCTTAGTTTTTGGTTCAGGTTTATTTTCCCGAACCAATCATTGATTGAAATGGGAAAGAACGAATTGCTTAGAGAATATATTGATAAGAATTACGAGCAATATAGTGGACTGATCCTGGAGAAATATTTCCAGGCAAAAACGGTAGAGGAGGAGAGGGTTACCATGATTGGCAGCTATTGGGATAATAAAGGATTGAATGAAATTGATCTGATAGCATTGAATGATTTGGATAAGACAGCTATTGTTGCCCAAGTAAAACGTAATCCGAAGAAAATCGATTTAAACCTTCTTCAGGCAAAGGTTGATTCTATAAAAAAAGAACTTTCAAAATATAAAGTTCAGCTGAAAGGTCTTTCTATGGAAGATATGTAGCTCGAGCAAAATGCAGGTATATTTGAAAATTGAATTTTGTATAGTTTGAATAAAATATTTATCCATTTTTCGGACTAATCTGTAAATAAATTGTATCTTTACTTTTAGTGTAACTCATTGCAAAACAGTGAATAATAAGCGTGGGTTATTTGGTGGTTCAAAAAATATCGATGGTCTAACCAATTGATATACAATATAAAAATTGGAGGGCAAAGTTCCCTCTCTCTCCGCCAAGACAAGAAGCAAAATAAAGCAAATTCCTGTAAATTAAACGTTTACAGGGATTTTTCTTTTTGGGTGTAACGCAAAAAAGAGTGATTTAGAGCACTTTTCACGGACTTCCGACTTAAAGAACGATACGCAGAAGTAGGCTTGGATACTTTATGCGGATTGTTTGGCTATACAAGGCAGGCATATTACAAGCAATTGAATAAAAACGCGCGGAAGGCTCTGGATAAAGGTTTTATTATCAGTCAGGTAAGATTAATCCGCAAGGATATGCCTCGTTTGGGTTGTAAGAAAATCCATTACCTGTTGAAAGAAAAAGGAATAGATAATAACAGGATGCTGATCAAAAGAAAGAAAAAGT